>NZ_JBNYXZ010000012.1:0-204463 GCF_051380935.1 Janthinobacterium algoris
GGCACTGGCCTCGGTTGCGGCCAGGCCGGTCGACGCCGCCGTGGTGGCCGCCTCGCCGGTCAACTTGGCGCCGTTCAAGGCCAAGTTGGCTGTAACTTCAGTTTCTTTGAAGAATATCTTTTTGACCATCGATTCGACAGCCATCGCCATTTCGTAGGCGCGAAATGCTTTTTCAGCAGTTTCCATCACCTTGTAACCGGTGCTGTTTTCCTTGAAAAAGCCCTTGGCGGCGCTTGCCATATCGCCATACGATTTGACGTGTGCCTGCGCACCCTGCTGGGCTGCTATGGCTTGAGCCTTGGCGATCTTGGTAGGATCGCCATGTGCATCTTTAGTAGAGACTGCCAACTGTGCAGCTATAGCCTGCTGCTGCACAGCATAGCCAGACAAGGCCGTCGTCAGTCCACCGATGGCAGTGCCGACCGCGCCGAACGACGCGGCCATGCCTTGCGCTGCCGACTTCGTTGCGGTGTCGACAGCCGTCAGAATGTCCAGCAGCTCTTTGGCCTTGGCCACGTCGTCGCCCTGCTCTTGCGTCGAAGCCTTACCCTGCACAATGCCAAGGCGGTTCAGCGCTTCAATCTTGCGATTGATGCCATCAATGACCTTTTCATTGCCCTCGAAACTTGCAAGAGCAGCTTTTTGCTCTTCAAGGTCGGCCACAGCCAAAGCGGTCTTTTGCGCTGGTAACAAGCCGTATATGCGAATTTGCTCCTCTGTGGCAGCGATCTGCGCATTAATCGCTCCGATCTCTTTATTGGTTGCCAGCACCGCCGCTTCACTAAGCGCGTCCTTGCGCAGCATTTCCTCCATTTCCGTAAGTTCAACGGCATCCGCAGCCCGCAAAATTGCGGCTGCACGTTTGGCATCTAAATCATTTGCCTTTTTATTGTTTTTTTCCGCCTCAACACCAGTAGCGTTATGATGATCTTTGAGGATCGCAATCTGCCTGGTATAGCCGTTAATCTCCTCTTGTTCAACGGCACGAGCATTGTCACGTTTATTCTTAAAATACTCTTCATCGCCAAGTCGTCCTGCTTTATGGAACATCTCGTTAATCTTGGAAAGTTGCCCAATTCTCTCTTTTTCGAGATTCACATCATCCTGGATGCGGGCTAGCCGATCCGCCATTGCTGTGTTTTCGACTTGGTCGACCTTTGGCTTCGGCTCCCGGCCTTCGGTATCGCGGTAAGTGGGTGTTCCTACATAGATCGAATTCGCAAGCGCAAGTTGTGCGTCTTGTTGAATTTTCAAACTTTTCCCAGCGTTCGCGATCATCAAGGCCTGAGATTTAGCTGCGTAATCCATATCAACATTCAGCTTCGCATCGGCCTCTTGCTTCCGCTTAACGGTCTGCACTGCTTGCCGTTCCTCATACGCCCTCTCGAAACGTCCGACAGTTCCTGCCAAGGCAGCCTGAGCAGCTTCATAAGACACATTTTCTTCTGCCAGCTCAGTTGCACGTCGAGAATCTCGTTTTGCCACCCAATTTGAAACGGACTGACCCTGCTCAAGTTTCATTGGCGCACGGTCATAGCGCTTATTGATCTCTGCCCCTGCAGATTGGTGTGCCAGCCAAGCGCCCGCCATCCGGGCGCCGGTCATAATCGTATCGATTGTGTCTGCCACTCCGACCAAAACCTTAGTCAGTGACACCCCCCAATCATGAAGTTCGCCATTGCGCGCAAGTTCGCTTACCTGACCATTTGCGTCTTTGAGGTGTGCAGTCCAGCCCATTACCACTACGGTCAAAGCCTCTGTAAAGGTTTCTCCAATCGTGGTTTTCAGGTCTTGCGTATAACGTTGCATCGATGTCAGCTGTTTTCCAGCCGTACCCATCGCAGCCTCGTAGGTCCCGGCAATGTCGGAACCTCGCTCGATAACGGCGTTCAGCCGGGCTTGCACGCGTTCGTTTTCCGAAAGCTCCTTCGTGGTCTTGCCAAGCTCATCTGCCATTTGCCGATATGCTGTTTGCAAATTCACATTAATGCCAATGTTTCTCAGAATCAACACATTGCCGCGAGAAATCCCGTTCACCAGGCGGTCGAATGCATCGGATGAGTTCAGGTGGCCGATAACAGCTGCGTCTTGCGCGATGCGCGCCAACGCGGTGGCGTTTTTTAAGTCGACGTGGGCCTGAACAAGTTTGACAGCAGACTCTCGTGACTCGACCATTGTGATGCCCTGCCGAGCGATCGCGTCTGTCGCGCTTATCATTTGCGTTTTTGTATAACCGGCATTACGTCCAACCACCTCCATCACTACGCCCAATGTTTCATATCGGGCGGCCAACAAAGTGGAATCTTTGATGTAGTCGACAATCTTGAGAAGCGCAAAGCCGGCAGCCAGTAATTGCAGCGCACCGGTCAGTCGACCAGAAGCTGCGGATGCATCCTCCTTAGCCTTAGCTGCCGCCTTAAGGGCATCCTCATGCGCCTTGATTGTTGCAATTGCCCGCTGCGTTTCCTGGGTAACCCCCATCTGCGCTGCCTGGTAGGCAAGCAGCTGTGTGCGGCTCATACCAATCGTCGCCGCCTGCTCGCGCATACGCTCAATCAGTTGCTGCTGGCCAAGCGTCAATTGCGTGGTCGAGCCGCCCAGCGCCGTCGTGGCCTGAGCAGTCTGACGCGCCTGCTCAGCTTGAGCGCGCATGATTTTGGACGTGTCGTCCATTTGACCATTGCTTACAGCTGCACGTTGACCGGTGCGCTGCGTGGCATCGCCAAGAGCTTCAACACTTTTAGCGGCCTCACCGCCGCGGCGCCACACACCGGCCGACGAATTGGTGAAGTTGTCCAGCGCACTGACGCCCTCAGTCGATGTCGTGCGCACGCGCGCCGTCGCCGCGCTCAGCGAATCAACGGACGTGGTCGCACCAACAACCTTTGGCGCTACGCGCGCACCAGCATCACCCAGCGCATCGACAGCCGCCGCACCTTCAGTTGCCTTGGCCTTGGCCCCAGCGCTGGCCTCGCCCAACTTGTCGACGGCAGCCGTGGCACCAGCAGTCTTCTGCTCGACACGCACCGCCGCCTCACCGAGGGAATCCAAGGCTTTGCTGCCCTCGACTACTTGGCGAGTATCGATGGAAAGACCAAGTTGGGCGATATCAGGCATTTATTGTTCCTTCTTGTTTTGATGGTGCATGAAGAGCACGTCAAGGCGATCGATCACGCCCTCTTCGAACGGATCGAAGCGGACGCCGTGGCGCACCTGCCAGGCCAATATCTCTGCGCTGGTCAGCGCGTTCACGGCCATGCCGCACTGGCGCTTCTGGTTCAGCTGGGTGAACCAGGTCCAGATATAGGCCAGCTCGGGCGGCAACTGTGGCACCGCCGGCGCCTCGGGCGCCCGATAAAGCGGGTTCTGCCGGGCGGTGTCCAGGTGATCGCCCTTGGCGTTGCCATCGCCTGCCGCTGCCGCTCGATCAAACAGATGATCGGCGTACAGCAGCAGGGCCTGGGTCAGACCTTCAAAAAATTGGCGTCGTTTTCCAGGGCGGTCGTAACGCGATCCTGCCAGGTCGGGTACTTGTCGAACGCCGCGGCGATCATTTCCTTGTCGAATGCGGCCGGTGCGCCATTGCTGGTGAAGCCGTACCAGTCGACAGCCACGGCCAGCGCCAGACGCTTCTGGTTGTCATCGATCACATACACCAGCTGATCTGCGCCTTCGTCGGTGGAAGCGTCGATGGCCGTCTTGCGCTTGGCGGACTTCTTGTAACCTTCAGCGCGCACAGCATGGCTTTCCTTGCGGTACTCGTCGGAATTCTTGCCGACGATCTTGATACCAGCCACGGGCTCGCCGTCGGCGTCGAAGATGACGGGCACGTCGAAGGTCACGCGCGCGGCCGGCGCAGACAGGTTGGCGATATCGAAGCCGGCGACGGCCAGGGTTTGAGCGATGTTCAGGGATGCGTTATTGGTATTCATGGGTAGTGCCTTTCGCGTGGTAGAAAATGCCCGTGCGCACCCACCGCTCCACGCGAATGGAGACGGCGGGCGGGCCGGTGCTGGGGTGGCGCTTGCGCCAAAAGAAAACCCGGCGCGTGGCCGGGCAAAGGGTTACACCAGGCTCGTGTCCTGGAAAGCGATCGTGGTGGATTCGTACTGCGCATCGGTGCCTTGATAGCGCAGAACATCGAACGCACAGGTGACGATCTTGTTTTTCTCGCCGTCGTCTACCTTGGCCGACGTGATCTTGATGCGGCCCATGGCAATCGTCATGACCTCGGCCAGCGGCGCCGTGCTAGCCGCCATGGCGTAGGCCAGCGACAGTTCGACTTCCTGCTTAAAGTAGTCGATATATGCCGAATCCTGCATCAGCACCGTGAACTGGCCGCTGCCCAGCACCTTGCCGCGCGAGGCGGCCGTGGCGAATTTCGAACCAATGACCGGATCGATCTTGACCTGGCCATCGAGGGACAGCGACATGCCGGTGCAAATCTGCGACGGGATGCCGGCAACCGACAGCATCGCGGTGGCGCCGGAGAACTTGCCGGTACCGGGCGTGGCGGCGGGCGCCGCGAAGTACGCCGCTGGCGTGGTCGCGCCTTCCAGCTTGCCCATCAGGGTGAAGTCCATGCTCGTGATGCCGTTCGGCTGCACGGCGATATCGACCTTGCTGACCAACTGGTCGATGAAGCAGCGATTCACAGCGATGCCCGGATCCTGCACTTCCGCGGTGAACCAGTCCGTGGTGTGCCCGGACAGCGGCGTGAAGCTGCGCTTGCCGGTTGCGGTCACGGACACCGGGTCGCCTTCGACCTTCACCGCCATGGCGCTGCCATCCATGAACTGGCCCGTCAGCTTCAGCGCGGTGGCCGAAGTGATAAAGAAGTTCTTGCCGTTGTTGGCGGCGCCCGTGGTCAGGAAGCCACCAATGCGCACGACGGTACCGGCGCGGTGGCCGTCAGCCAGGAACGAACCGGCGCTGCGCGTCAGGCCAGTTGCGCCCGATGCGATGGTATTTTGCGCCGCGGTGGTACCGCCTGCCGTGAAGTCGCGGCGCAGCAGCGCAGCCAGCAGCACAGCGTAGGTGCCGCAGCTGGCTTCACCTTTAATGGCGCCCGAGGTACGGAAGTTGCCTAGGCGCGTATCGCTTTGCTGCTGGCTTGGGTCGATCTCGGCTGAACTGTACTTGTCAGCGTCCGTGTCGAACGTCGCGGTCACGCGCGGATAGAGGCGGCCGGCGGCGGCCAGCGCCTTCGTGCCTTCCGCTGTTTGCTTGCCGATAACGAGCAGGCTGTCAATGCCGTTTGCAGTGGTCATGATGGGATTGCCTTTCTTTGGTCGAAAAAAAAGACCGCCGAGGCGATCTGTGTGGGGTGTTACAGGTTGCAGAAATACCGGATCTTCACAGGAACCATCCAGCGGTCGCCGTCCTCGCGGCCGTCGGCGATTTCAGGCGTGCGCTCGATCTGGACGTCAATGCCGCCCTTGGTGAAACTGGCGCCGCGCCGGAAAAGCGCCGCGATCATTTCAGCACGCGCGCCGGCGGCAGCACTACCCTGCCCAGGTGGATACATCAAGCTGACCTGGAAGATGCCCCGCTCTTGGCGCGAGCCATCGCCCATAGAATGATTGTCTGGCGCCGCTGGCAGCAAATAGGCCGCTTGATACGGCCGGCCGGTGACCGGCGTGTACGGTACGTTCTGCCATGCGGTGTCGATGGCCGGCGCGAGGCTGGCCAGGGCCGCCTCCAGCGCAGCGCGTATTGTTGGTTGACTCATAATTTATAGGTCGAATAGCCTTGTGAAAACTCGTTTGCGGTGGTCCCGTCGCGCACCCCATTCACCGCGTTGTCCACGATAGTATGGAATTCCACGACCGTCAGGGCAACGACGCCGACGGGCGCTTGGCGGGACCAGCCCTCCTCGATGCGCTTCGCATAAGGAAGATTGTTCACGAGGTAGATCACGTCGCCCGCCTTCGCCGCGCTGATCGTGCTGCCGTGCGCGGCGATAGTGGCGCTACCGTCTTTGTCGATCAGGTCGCGCACGCCAGCAGATGGCGAGCCGATAGAAATAGCCCATGCACCACGAAACCTGCCGCCAGCATAGCCAGGAGGAGCTGGGCGCTGCCAATATTTGGCATCACCAACTGGCGATCTCTGGACAATCTTTTCGTCGATTTTCATTACCGTTGCACGCACCACCAAGTCAGCATTGGCCTTGGTTTTTGCAATAAATTCAGCAATTTGCAGGGAGAAGCTACTGGACATTTGGTGCTCCCGGTAAAGTGTTTGATATATTGGCTTGGGCAGCTTTCCTTCTGCCCCAGCCCTCTTTTTTTGACGCTGACATTTTTGCAATTGACTCCGCTGTGTGCGGCCTTCCCGGCCGGCCACGCAAAGATGCTGCAATTTTCTCGCGCTGCTCCAATGACATATTTACCGCAAGCGCTGCTAGTTTGGCCTTGGTTTCGGCGCTGTGAGTCTTCCCGATTTGAGCTGCCGACTGCCTCGCTCTCGTTTCCAGTGTTCGCTTCTGCCCCGAGTTAAGTTTTGCAATCCGATCGCGCACCTCGCGAGATACAGCTCTACCGCTCGCAGATAGTTTCACCCTAGTCTCAGGCGACATTTCCCGCCCCATGGCTGATGCTGACATCTTTGCGCGAGACTCATCTGAAAATCTGCGCCCGATGCAATTTCCTGCGGTCGGGCACATGTTGTAGCCCGCCTTGAATGTGTTCAGTAAATCAATCCAGTGTTGTTCGCGCTGCACTAAATTTGACAAATCGGTCACGACTTCAATGACGGAGAAGACAAGGCTGCCTTCTCCATATTTCAACCATGCCGCTTGAAGCTTTTTATTTTCGTGACATTTGCGGCGTAAGGTGGTCAGGTGGGCGTTCCAGCGAGTTTTGAATTTGACAGCGCTGCCCACATATATCTTGCCATTGGCGGTATTGGTAATTTTATAAATGCCGGATTGCGCTAAAATAGCGTCAGCCATGATGACTCCCTGATCGAGTTGTTTGGTTAGAGCCGGACCGGTGTTAGCGCACCTGTTCGGCTCGTCTATTTTACCCTCAAATACTGTACGTTAATACAGCCATCACACACCCCGCAATTGCAAAGTAAATAACAGACTAATATCAACCGGCTGCAGGTCGCCGACATTGGCAATGGTGTAGGCCGCGCCCCCGAACAGCACTAAGTCGGACGCCGTTGGCGCCGGCATTCGCGCGCCGTTGCGCTGCAGCGGCGACAGCAGCAGCTTCTGGTCGCCCGCCTGGATCAGCGTGCCGTCGATGTACTCGGCCTCGTAGGCGATCTTCACGCCCGTTCCCTGGTAGTCGGTGGTGGTGACCGGCGCAGCGCCCAGGTCAGGATCGTACACGCCTGTCACGACCTGGCGCAGCACCACGATGCCGCCCTTGCGGCGCAGCGATTGGTCGGCGCGCGCGGCGGTTTTGGCATAATCGGGCATAGCCTATGGCGCTTTCAAGTAGTCATACGGCGGCGTCTCCACGAAGCGCACGGCCTTGATCGTGGTCTTGCCATCGATCAGGGCACGCAACACGCGATGCCAGCCGTCCATGATGAAGCCCTGCTGGCACATGATGATCGGGTGGCTGGTGTCGACGTCCAGCGCGCGCCGCACGTGATGCGCGATGCCGTAGGCCGATCCGACTGCCGGCCAGACTTCCGATCCACTGTAGATTGCGGCCAGCGGCAAGTCGAACGGAACGAGATCCTTGGCGCGCGCGATCAGATTGGTAACGATCCATACCTTGTCGCCATCGCGGTAGGCGTTGTCGGCAACGAAGCCGCCGTCGATCTTCACTGCTGGATATGCGCTCATGCTCGTGTCACCTTGATCGAATTGCCGCCACCGGCCGAGCCGAAATACGGCGCCAGGAGTGCGTCCACGGCCACGAAGCGCTCGCGCGCGTCCGTGGTGTTCTGGAAGTACTCCGTTTCCAGCGGCCCCGTCTTGTCTTTCTTGATGGCGTTCGAGCCGGTGTCGAGGTCGGGCAGCAGATCCTCGCCGCTGCCAGCGCGCACGGCCAGGTCGATGCAGGCATTGACCACGTCCGGCGGCACGATGGTACCGGGCACGATAAAGCCGTCGACCACCACGTTGTAACGTGGCCAGTCCAGCGCCTGGTGCTGATAGACGCGGCGGCCGGCCCAGCGCGTGCGGTAAGTGGCCATGAAGAGCGCAGCTTTGCGCAAGGCGATCTCTTTATCGGCCTCGGCCAGCGCCGCCCAGGCTGTCAGGCCCAGGCTGGCGCAACGCGCGTCTGCAGCAGCGATGCTGGCGTAGGATTCGGCGTCGGACAGGCCGGCGCCGGTTTCAGTGATGAGCATGGATACCCTTATTAATAACAGCCACTTGCTGCACAGAAGTTTTCAGAAGCAGGCTTTTTCTTATGCCGCAAGCAATACTGCGCCATCAACCTGGGCCTGATCTGCCATCGCCACACCATTCTGATGCAGGGTGTCTGCATATAAGCCTAGTGGATTGGCAAGCTCATACGAGCCGAAACGTGATGCGTGATCAATAAGCGGCAGGCCCTTTGCCAGCGCAACGCTAGTGATCGCATCCCAGTACGGTTGGACCAGAGGCGGTGCCGCTCTTGGCCAGGAAGTCAGACTCGCTGGTAAAAATGTGCTGAGAATGCAATTGCTCCCGCCTGTGTGCACGTTGTCCACAATGGTAGTGAGACGCTGCGAGTACGTGGCAAGGGCCATCGCACTGTTTGCATCGTTGACGCCGATATCCAGAATGACGACATCGGGTGTCATCACGCCAAGCTTGAAGGGCTGCGTGCCCTCCCATGGATAGGTGTTGTAGATCAGGTTGGCCACGCCGCCACCGGAATTTCCAAGCGTCCACACCGAAATCTTTGGCATCGTCGAGTCATAGCAATCGCAGCCATAAACGAACACCCCAGAGCCCAGCGCCACGGGCATAAACGTGATGGTATTCGCGCCGCGCGGAAACGTCACGGTCTCCTTCTTGATGCTCTGCGCCACGTTGGCATCTACGGTCTTAATGACATTGCCGCCCACGCTGATCGTGAATGAGCCGAAGCCTGGGCGCGTCAAGTAATAGACGTCCGCCGTGTCGGTCGGGTTGTCAGGAGTGAACGTCATTGCATTCAACGTTGTCAGGTTCGAGAACGCGATGCCAAAACCCGTCCACTGGACGACGTTGAAAGCGCCGCTGTTGATCCAGCCCGCCCCCATGGTGATGCGTGGATCGTATTGGGGCACGGTAGCGCCTACCGAATTGATATTGCCATCGCAGAAAAAACTGTCTGTATGAGCGGGCAGGCCTTGCGCATTCAAAATCGCTGCAAGTTGAGCAGCCCTGTTCTTTGCCCGGGCCCCGACAAAATTGGCGGTGCCTGCCGCGCCAAATCCTGTAGTACGAGAATCCCCCATCAGGGCGACGACGCCACGGCCGGACTTCGACAGCACGCGCGCTTTAGCAGCGCACCATTTCCGCATTCGAGCGGGATTGAAATTCAAGACACCGGCCGGGCCCGTTGCTGGCAGCAGCGTGCCAGCACTGTCAGCAAGCCCTGCCACATTTTTTACAACGCGCGGCGCGCCCAACACCGCTGCCATCACCGACGCATCCACACTCCCCGCCGAACAAGTCACCAGAAAGCGCTGCTCACCGGCATACGGCCCGATGGGCGCCAGCGCGCCAGCGCCGATGGTCCACGATTGCAGTGAATTCGTGCCACCCAGGACTGGATCGAGGCGATACACTACGCCAGCAGTGCCGGCGCCGCCGCTGACGTTCAATACTTGGCCCTCGGGCAAAGCGATGGTTTGCGGCGTGCCGCCGGCGGTGATAGTGGGCATATTGGCTTTCGGGAGTGCGGTGTATGGAATGCCCCGATGTGCGGGGCGGTGCTGGCCAGGGATTACGCTTTGGCGACTTTTGCGGGCTTTTCGGCTGTGGCCGTGGCCGGTGCAACTTGCGGTTGTGCGACGGCAGCGTCCTTGGCGGACTGGAGGCTTGCCGCTTCATCGCGCAGGCGCTGCGCTTCGGTCGCGTTGGCCTGGGCCTGCTCGGCGACGCGGTCCATTTCAGCGATCAGGCTTTGTTCGCGCTCATTCAGCTCGCGCCCGCGTTCCGCCAGTTGTTCGCGGACACCCAACAACTCGGCCACGGTCGGCGCGCGCTCGATGTGCGCGCCCAGCGCCTGGTCGTCGCCGAACAGCTCGTGCACGTCGGGGTTGAAGTCGGATTTATTGATGACGACGAACGGGCCCTGCGTGTGCGGGTCCGTCGATACGATTTTGAGGGTATCCATGGTGAAGTCCAGGTGAGGCCCGGCAGCACCTCAGTGCTGGCCGGGCCAGGTTGATGATTAGCCCAGCAGCGCTTACGCGCCGATCAGAATGCCCATGTGGCGTGGCGCCACTGCTTTCACACCCCAGGCCAAGTTGACCTCGTAGCGGACCTGGCGCTTCTGCTTGTAGATGCAGAACTCGTAGGTGATGCCGGAAACCGGGTCGGTCACCATCATCACGTCATCGGCCGAGTCGCCTTCATCCGGCATGGCCGGCGCGCGGCAGGCCAGCTGGATGGCCGAGCGGTGGAAGAACATGTTGCGGGTGGTGGCTGCAATCACGGTGATTGCAGTGGCTGCGGCAGGGATTGCCTTGCGCAGGCCCGGCTCGGCCAGCACGATGGTGCCGCCGTTCGAGGTATCAGCATCGCCAGCCGCCAACAGGTACTTGTTGTCGGCATCGCCAGCGAATGTCACGATGTCACCCGTGATGTAGGCGCCGGTACCAGCAGCAGCCAGGTTGATCACCGTGGCACCAACGGCATAGCCGGCAGCATTGGTGGTCGATGCAGCCGCAGTGCCGGCAGGGACCAGCGAGCGGATCTGGCCCGAATTGTGGATGTCCCAGCCTTCAACCTGGCCGATGATGCCGCGACGCAGCAATTCATCGCTATTCGCTTCGTTCGCCTTGAACAGGCCGGACTGCTTGCCGCGGATGTTCGAGATCGCGGACGAGCCCAGAACCATTTGGCGGTCGGTCAGTGGCGCGCCATTGTCGTCCAGGATGCGCAGCGGATTCGAGAAATCGGTGAAGTCGGCCGCCGTGCCGAACGGGGTCACGTTGGCAGTACCGTAGGCGCGCGAGGCATAGATGTGCAACGCAGCCAGATCGGCCTCGACTTCATTGCCCAGCGTGCGCAGCGCCTGGGTAATGCGCTGCGCGTTGATATCGCCCAGCGTGCCGGCGTTGTTCAAGCCGCGATTTTCTTCGCCCGTGATGCCAAATGGCACCGAGCGCGCCTTCTGGATTGTCATGTCAACGTAGTTGATGGTCTGATTCGGCGTATCGGGAGCATAAGCGCCTGGCGTCAAATCTTCGGCGACCATAGGGCCGACGGATGGCGAACGCACGGTTTCATTGATTGCCGCACGCTCAGCATTGGAGTCGCGCGACACTGCTGGAATCATGCCGATCTGCTCGCGCGAGATTACCTCCATCGCGTTGTAGATAGTCGGCAGCAAGCCGTTCAGGGTAAGAGTGCCCATTGTCGTAAAGCCTTTCAAAAATGAAGAAGGCCCGCGAAAGCGAGCCATTGAGGGGTGATTTGAGTTTTAGAACTGAGAGGCCATCCAGCCCAAAGCACCCTTCCGACATCCATCGAAAAGGCACGTGTAGGGCGTCAAGGCGACGCCCTGAATTGCGAACTTTAACCGGCGACCGTTACGCCACTTTTCATCGCTGCTGCGCGATCCTGGACGCCCATCGCCTCGAATTGAGCGCGGGAGATTTGCTTGGCACCTGCGCCGCCGCCATTACCGCCGTGGGCGCCGCCGCCCGAGGCGCCAGAACCTTTCAGGATCTGGTCCTTGAACGGGCAAGCCTGCACCAGTTGCGCTAAGCCTTCATCGAAATCAGCGACTTCGCCTGGACGGGTCGGAGAGAAAATCTTATTTCCCGTAGCGTCGTACGGCACCATCTTGCCGTCCTCGACCTTGAAATGGCTGCCGAAATAGGCTTTTGCCATCTCGGTCGGGATCGCCAGGCGGCTCGGGTGCTTGTCGTCGGTCAGCAGCTTCGAGCTGGCGAAGCCGCCGCCGATCATGTGGGTGTTCAATTCGTTGGTGCGTTTATCCAGCTGTGCGGTCAATTCCTGCAACTGAGTAGCGCTCGCCTTGGCCTGCGCGGCGACCTGCTCTTGCGCGGTCTTGGCAGCCGCGTCTTGGATTTCCTTGACCTGGGCGGCCGTCTTCAGCTCACCGGAACTCAGGCTCTTCACGGTGTTCAGTGCGGCCAGAGCGGCAACGCCGTCTTCGATGCCGTCGAACGACTTCAGGCGCTGCTCGGCAGCCTCCTTCGCCTCGCGGTGCGTCTTGGCCTCGCCGTTCAGGCGGGTGATTGTGCCCAGCGTGGTATCCGCGTCGAATGGCGCTTCCGTACCGTTGGGATGAATAAAGATCGGCAGCTTCTTCTCGCCGTCGATTGCAATGGTTCCGTCTGCGTTGTATTTGAATGGCATGGTCGTTCTTTCCGGGCATCCGCCCTATCGATGGCCTTCCGGCCGTGCGCCGCGTCGCGTCCGCTTGCAGCAATGAAAAAAGGCCACATGGTTGCCCGTGCGGCCTTCCTTGGTAATAAAACGTTTACTTGTACTTCGCCTGCAGTTCTTCCAGGGTCAACTTGCGCCCCTTGAGATTCATCAGGTCATTCAGCGTGATCTTGCCCGCCTCGTACATCTCGGCGCGGCCCGGGCCCAGGTACTCAGCCCGCCAGGCCTTGTCCTTGCTGGCCAGGAAGCTGGCAAAGTTCATCTTGCTGCTGACCGCGCCGCCGTCGCTGGGGCGCATGCTGTCGCCCGGCTCGTCCAGCTCAATGCCCAGTTCGGCGAAGGTCTTGGTGCGCGTGCTGAGCGTGCAGCGGCAACTGAAATGAATGGCGCCAGGTCCGCCCGCCCACTCGTGGGTGTGGTTAATCGGCTCCTGATCGTGCAACGAGTATTCGTGCAGGTCGCGCATGGCGCACAGCAGGCAGGTGTGAGAGTCCAGCGTCGACAGCCACACCAGGCACTCGATCAGGTCGGCATTCTGCTGGAACGAAGCCAGGCGCGCTGCGTTGGCCACGGCCTGAACCGAACTGTGCACCAGCGCGCGGGCGTTTGCTTCGGACGTCTTCAGGATGCCGGGCATGGCCTCCGCATCGCCGCCGGTGGCCTTGGCACTGGTACCGACGACGCGCGCAACGATCTGCGAAGTCGTTTCCCCCTGCGCGGCACCGAGCCGCACCTGGTTGGCGAATCGAAATTGCGTGTCGAGTGCCTGACGCTTCCACCAACTGGCTGACGAGGCGCCCTTGATCAGGGTGTCGCCGACCAGCTTTTCGAGGTAGGTGGCCGGCGGCAACTTGGCGCCTAACTCAATCTTGAGGCCCTGCGTCAGCACCTTGGCCGTGTAGTCCGCCTCGATGCGGGTCATGCCCAATAGGTTGCGCATGGCTTCCGCTTCCACGCCGCTGTAATGGGAAGCAATGACAGCGTTCGACTCACGCAGCAGCGCGGCCATGCGCTGCTTGCCGTAGCTCGAAACCTCACCCTCGCCCAGCTTGGCGGCCAGTTCCTTCGACATGGCGCCCATCAGCGCCACAATCTTGCCCTGCACGTCCGCAGAGAAACGCAGCAGATTCAGGGAGTGCACGAGAAACATCTCGGCGATCCACTCTTCGAGCGCGCCCATCTATCCCCCCGGCAGGTCAGGCGGTGCCGATTGGATGCGCTCCTGCTCATCCTCCCACTTCAGGTCTGGCGACACGATGCCGCGGCGTTGCAGTTCATTGAAGTAGGTTTCGGCAGAGATTTTGCCGCCGGTGGCACTCTTGAACAGCAGTTCGGCACTGGCCTCGGCGAGCGATGCGGCGCCGAAATCCTTAAAAATGGTGATGTGGCCGCCTTCGGCTTCACCCACCCATTCAGCCATGAACTGAAGAGCCTGGTCGCCTGCGTCCTCGACGTTGCCCGCGATCTTCTGCAGCGCGCATGCGCCCTGCTCGTTATCTGCCAGGGTTTGCGATTCCGTCACGTTGCCCGGTTTGATTACCAGCAGCTCAGCGCCGGCCTGGCGCATCCGGTCTTCCAGGTCGAGGATGGACAAGCGGCCAGCCTCGATGGCCTTGCCGCCGTGCTCTACGAATTTCAGGTCGCCCTCTGGCGATTCGGTCTTGACCGCGCTACCGGCGCCGACGGTGATGCCGCCCTCGCCCAGCATCTTGGCAAACAGGATCGGCACGCGCGCGACATGCAAAATGTTCTGCTGGTCGCTCTTGCTCTGCCAGTGTTCGACGTTGCTGTGCGCCAGCTCGAGTAGCGGCGGCGTGGCCTGCATGTAGCCCAGGCGTTTGCCGTAGACGGGCACGAAGGGGATGATTTTCAGGCTGGTGACGCCCTCTTCGTACAACGCCCACTCCTTCTTGCTGCCGGTTTCACTTTGGCGCCAGGTCTGCCATGTGCCGCGCCCGAGGACGCGCACCTGCTCGATTTCCTTGGTGTCGAAGTCGCCATTCGGCTCGGACACGCTTTCCAGTAGCCGCAACTGGGTCAGCCCATCAAGGCTGGTCGCATTCTTCGGCAGCCAGCCCAGGACGTTTTGCACATGCACCTGAACGAAGTACGGACGCACGCCAGCGGCATGCTCGTCTGCCTTCGTGACCAGGTTGCCAGCCTTGGGGAAGTCGACCAGGATGCCCGAGAAGCCGTAGCCCATGGCCTCCTGGGTGATCTCCGACAGGAAGCTATGCAAATCGCGGCCGGACAGGTCGACATTTTGCAACCAAGGCTTGAGCCGTTCCGGCACGTCCTCGCCCAGCGTCACCGGCTTGCTGAACGGCTTGGCCGACAGCACATCGATGGTGCGGGCGTAGGCCGGGAACAACGTAGCGACGGCCAGGCGCAGATCGTAGCTTTCGCTGTCCTCGCCTGGCCACTGCGGCAAATACTTCTTGCCAGCGGCGCGCATAGCCTTGGTGCCGCCCAGCAGCGCGGCAACCAGGCCACAATCCTCATTCAGCTTCGCGGCTTCGGCTGATTGTTTGCGTACATCGGTCATGGAAATCCTTGTTGTTACATGCGCAGCGGCGCCGTGGTCGTCGTGCGACTCGTCACTGGCCAGCGCTTGGTGATGAAGTAGCCGCCGGCATCATTGGCGTGGTCAAAGCCACCTTTCTTGTCCGGTTCGCCCTTATCGTCGTAGATTTGGCGCTCCAGACTTAGCGTGTACTTCTGACACTTATTCGTGTTGACCAGCATGCGGCGCTGGTCGTAGGTGTTACACAGCATGGCGTTAACGCTGTTGATGCGGTCTTTCACGGCCGGATTGGCATGGTCGACCACCACCGTGAAGCCGGCGGCGCGCAGCAGCGACAGGTCCGACTCGCTGGCGCCACTGCTCTTGCGGTTCTGGCCGGACGCATCCGGATAAATCGTTATCAGATGCTGCTGGCCAGTTTGCTTGTACCGGCCCTTGATCTTTTCAATCATGGCCGGCGTGTCGAACACTTCCATGAACTCATCGACAGCGCGCGGAAGGTCGTCGCGGATCACGAAAACCACCGCCGCGCCTTTGCCAACGTTGAAGTCCATGCCGATGTGCAGCGCATCGCCAGGTTTGACTGTGTCGTCGGTATGGTTGCGCCGACGGTCGAAGCAGTAATAGATGACGCCCTGGTAGTTCTCGAAGCTGGCCAGGTACTCTTGGCGGAACGTGCGGGGGTCCATCTTGCGCCGCGCGGCTTCGATCTCTTCGGCCGGCACGTTGCCGCCGTCGACCGACGTGTACAGCCAGCTCTTGTGGTCAGGCTCACGGCCCTGGCCATCAAGGTAGCTGTCATAGCAATGGTTGAAGCCTTTCGGCGTGCCGATGCGCAGCGCGTGGCCGCCGACCCGCTCCTCGCCGTTGATGACGAAGCGGCAGGTCGACAGCATCGGCCGCAGCACCTCTTCCCACGCCGCGTACACGCAGTCGGCCCATTCATCAACCAGCGCGAAGAACAGGCCGGAGCCGCGCAAGTTGTCGTAGGCGTCCAGGCCGACGATGCGGATGACGTGGCCAGCCTTGGTGGTGATCGAGCATTCCGTCTCGTTCGGCTTCCCGGCGCGCCAGCTGGGCGGGATAGCCTGCTTGAGGCGTTTCCAGAATACCCGCTTCGCCTGCTTGAACGTCGGCGCGCAATACCAGATCTCATCCTCGGTGCTGACGCCCCACTCGGCAGCCAGTCGCGCAGCACGGCGAATCTCGGCCTTGCCCAGGAAAGTCTTGCCGAAGCGCCGACCGCACACCGCATCACGGAAGCGAGCCTTCTTTTGCCACCCCCAGCAGTAAATGTTCGCCTGTTTCGGCGTCAGCGCGACGGGCCCTTCAGAGAATCGGGCTGTCGGGGAGGTCTTCATCGGGCTTCAATATGTATTCAGGTGCGGACGGCATGCCTTCGCTGGTATCACCTGGTGCTTTCGGTGCGTCGAGGCGACGGTTCACGTAGACGTCGCCGACTTCCTCGGCTGCCAGCTTGATGATCTGGATGGCCAAGGGAATATTGCCCTTGTCCTCAGCCTTGCCGGCCATTCGGTCAAGCGCTCGCAATCGGCCGGCGCGGCTGGCAATCCCGATGTCGGCAGTCTCCTCGCGGAAGCGCTTGCGCGTGTCTTCGAAGAGCGTGCGCCATTTGATGTTGAGCGACCGGCCGGCGTACTTCGTAGGGTCGTATGTCTCGCACTGCTGGCGCGTCACATCGAGCTTAAATTGCTCCTTGACCGATGCGACGACCTGAGACGGTTTGTCGAAGCACGCCAGCGCCTGCACGATGAAGGCTTTCACGTCATCCTTGAGTGCCGCCATGGGGGTTGCCTTCCGTCAAGGGGCCGTCAATGTCAAGCCGCCTTCAGCAGACAGGTCCCGCACGCCCTCGCAATATTGATCTTTGCCACTTCTGGCGTGTTATTTGCTGCCGCGACAAGGGCGGCCAGCGTGCCGTCGGGATGGCCTACGCCGTAACGTCGCACGATGCCCACAAACTCTTCCACATCGTGTCCTCGAATCGCCAGCTTCGGAAAGCCATCCTTGGTGAAGGCTGGCGAGCCGTACTCGTCACGCTCCTGACCGATGTGCATCAGCTCGTGCTCGACCAAGGCGCAGAACTCGACGTCGCTGCAGGTTAGGCAGTAACTGGCGTCCAAGGTGATCAGGTATTCCGGGACCGCGCCGAACCAGTCGGCCATCTGCTGTTGCTGGCGGCCCTTTTGCCACGGCCCACAGCGGAACGTCACTTCTTCGCATTGGCCAAGCACGGTGCGGCCGGCCTTCACGAAGCCTTCCGGCGCCCACATGAACTGAATATTGCAAGACTCCAGGTGCGCGTGGTCTTCGTTGTAAAGCGCGCCGCCTTCGGTGAGGATGGTTGCGCGCGCCCACTTGAGCACCTCGGGCGCGGGCACGTAACGGTTGTTCAGCGGGTCGGCGAACTCAGGCGATGGCATCGGGCGCGCTGACGTGGACGCTGCGGAATTTCGGTTTTTCTTCATTCCGACCTACTAGATGTAGTGTTTGACAGCAATTCTGTCCGTCTCAGCCCGGTGATTTTTGATACTTTCGCTCGCGACCTACTAAATGTAGTGTCTCACGCGCCTTCGATGCTTAAATTGACTGGCGGCATGCTCGCGCCCAGCACCCACAGCGCGATAGAACCGCCAGCGCTCAGCACGGCAAGTTCCTCGGCGTTCGGGCGCCAGTACGACACCACGGCAGGCAGATCGCCGACGTGCGTGCGCGTGATCGGCAGCGTGCTGCATGGGAGTTCGCCCTGGTCCCAGCCGGCAGGCGCGCCGAGCACGCTGTTGTTCGACGGGTGTTGGATTTTTTGCATATCGGCTTTCGTTGTGTCACCGCCCGTGCCAAGCAGGGCCGCGATGAATTGCGGTGGAGCCTCTTGGCCATGATGCGTCGGTGACTGCGCCCGTTTTTCAAAGCCCTGCCACTGGAGCGCGCTGGCAGTCGCAAGTTTCAGGTGGTCCAGGCGTGCTGCGCAGGATTGGCCAATGGCCAAGCCTGCAAGATCAACGCCACGATGGCGCCGCCGACCAGACCGCCGAATACCAGCAGGCCGACGACCATGCGACCGATGTCGAAATCAAACATGCATACCGCGAATAAAAAAGCCCGCTCGCGGCGGGCAAAACGAATGGGGAATCTATAACCACGGCTTGGAGCCGCTTGAGATAGGATCACCTCCTTCGTAGTGGGGAAATTGACTCTGAAAAAATACTAGACAGTGAGGTGAACTGGAGGGGGACCTTATCTACAGGCACGAAAATTATCAATTTGATACACTAGCGTGCAAAATACGCTTTTCATCATTCCCGCTAGTTTTCGAAGGAACAAAATGCACACAGACTTCATACCGGTAGAAATTACGTTCTACGACGTCAGTCAACTTACGCTTGTAGGTATGGCGTTAAAGGAAAAAATGACTCTCCCTATGCGCAGCGGAGCCATTCCAAGGAGGGACGAGTTTTTTCGGATTGATGGATTGCGATACGCGACGGGCGAATGGGCCATGTTCCGCGTGGTTAGTGTTGTTCATGGTTTTTTTGCAAACGACGACCATACGGTGCATTTAACTGCAGAGCTTTTCGTAGCGCATCAGCCATAGTTCGATCAACAACCTCTTCGCGCATAGTCTGAGGCGAATTTGGCGCCAAGCAGGACGCGCGGAGATGGGAAAAAGCAGCGCCATGGACCAGTTTCAAAAGCCAAGCCCACCAAGAAATGTGAAACGCGTGCGATGTGCACTGCCCAGCATCCGCGCGCAACTCCGGTGCAATGCAACGCGAGCGCAGCCGCCAACGCCACAATAATCGATGGCGTGTACTGCCGGTCTTCATTTCTTGGTTTTGCATATGAGCTTCCTACTAAAAATCGGTATCGGCATCCAGCATGCGCTGGAACTGACGCACCACATCGGAGTCGAGCTGGTCGATTACCTCCTGTTGCGTGGGCGGGTCGGGCGGCGCCACGTCATTGACGATGGCGGCCGTTTCCTGTGGCGTACGGCGCCAGCGAGGGCGCTTGAGGAATTCGACTGCAGCCATGACCGCCTCGAAAGTGGACGCGCAATAGAAAAAGCCACCCAAGGGTGGCTTTCACATAGGAACCTTACAACTAGTCGACGTACTTCGCGTATAAAAAGGCTCCAAAGCCGTAGCCCACTACCGCCGCCCAAAATTTAACTTTCACTATCGTCCACAATGCCCCGGCGGTAGTCATGCTATCGCCTCCATATTCAGGCCGAACGTCGAAATAGAGTGCCTTAATTTGAGGACTCAATAACAAAAGCAACGTGAGAGCAACGATGGCAACATTAGCAAGCACGGGCCAATTAAGAATTTTACAAATTAAATTAGCACATAGACAAATAATAAAGCCTGCAAAAAATCCCTTAGCCGCCATCATTGGCAAAAAGTTTACCGCGTCAAAAAACCCCATTCTACGAACCTCAAAGTTAACTATGAGAATTAACTATTACATCAAGGAAACATTTTGTCAATGTTGAGTAAATCCAAATAGACAAAGAAAAAGCCCGCATGTGCGGGCTTCGGGGTTTGCTCCCACGGCAATAGTGCGTAGTGAGCAGCAAATTCAAGGCGTGCAGGTACGGCGCTGGGTCCGGGTACTGTCGCGAGTTCCAGCTATCGGTGGCGCTATGCGCACATTACGATTTCCGGAAGAATTTTCTTGAACTAGAGCCTGAAGTATACCGCAGAAATACTGTTTGTAAACACAGGCTTAAAGAAAACCTGCGCTACATGTCTGCGCCTCGTAACAAACCGCCTGCCCGGCCGGAATGGCTGCCGTGAATGGAACTCAGCTCGCTGACCATGTCCTTGACGCGCTCCAGCTCCAAGCCCGCCACGCCATACACGGGTGCCACTCCGGTTCCTTTGCACGACGTGCACTGCCCGTTCCCCAGCAACACCTTGACGCCGGTCCCGCTGCAGCCTTTGCATTTGCCATCGAGCCAGTGCGCCAGCGACTTCTCGGCTACTCGGCGGTACAGCGCCTGCGCCGACTGGGCATCCCAGGCCGTGTTTTCCGGCAGCCAGCGGCGCGCCCGGCCGCGCTTGATCACCTCGACAGTCCAGATACGCAACAGCTGCGCCAGGTTCTGCTGGTTGCCCTCGAACATGCGGTTGAGCGTGCCGTCGGCGTACTTCACGCGGCACAGCAGCGCGCCGATATCACCGGCCAGCGCAGCGGCGGCCAGCGGGTCCGTCTGGTGGTGCAGAGCGTCGTCCATCAGGTTGCTCGAACCTATCGATGCGATGTAGCGGTCTGTAAAGCCCATGTGTTGTCCCTCGTTCTGTAAATCAATCTTAGCATCCATTTTTGCGCTGCGACAGCCCTGCCACTCGTCGGCGCCACTCATACCCGCAGCACGCCGGTCCGGTTGAATTCGCGCACGGCCGCCAGCGACGCGCGCGCAATCTCGACGTTCGACACGCCGCGCAGGAAGACCATCGTCTTGCCGACGCCCTCGCGCAGCACGCGCATTTCATCGCCGTTGACGCCGAAGGTGCCCGTGCGCTGGGCGCGTGCCTGGATTTCGGCAATCGCCTCGACCATGGCCTGGGCCACTGCCAGAATGGCATGGCCAGTTGGCGCAATGCGGCGCGCCATATCGGCGTTGCTCAGCAGATCGTAGACGTGCTGTTCCTGGAAGTGCCCCTTCCCCATTGCTTCGCTGGCCTGGAACCCAGGCATTTCGAAGGCCACGTCTTGGCGCAGGCCGGCCGGCAGCACGGCTGGCTTCGGGATGTACCGCTTGCGCGGCTTCTTGTTGGCGCCCATCAGAATTCCTCCGTTTTCAATTCGCCAGCGACTTTTCTATCGGACATCATCTTTTGATAAAAGACCTTCCAGGCCTCTCGGCCAAAATTCGCTTTTGAATTGCACGCTGAACACAGGCAGATTAAATTATCAGACCTGCAATCTTGCTTGTCATAGTTGATGTGGTGCGTAGTTAATCTGGAATCTACGCCGGCGCAAGTCGGATTTCTGCAAACAGCCCCGTCTCGCTCGATGATTCCCTTGCTGATCTCACGGAAATTCCACGGATAGGGAAAGCGCGACATCCCACCGGACCAGCTGGGGTTGTCCTCGCCCTTCGACATCGCTGATCGACGTGCAAACGAGCACGTCTTGGAGCAGCAATGATGTCGCTTCGCGTGACAGGTAGGCACTGAGAACGGGGCTAGACATACCTCGCATTGCTTCTCCGTTCGCTTGGGTGGCCCTTGCGCAGTGCGGCGGTGCCTCTGGCAAATCCTGATCGGCATTCGCAGCCTGGATGCTCGGGCGTTTCCCCCTGTGCGACTCCCAATCGAAGACCACCAGCCTGCCGCCGCCTTCGCGCAATCGGTCAAACGCCCGCGCCCCCAGGAACTGCTCCAGGCCGGCGGCGTCCAGGTTGCTGATGACGATGGTTGGGCGCGCCGCCTCGTAGCGACCGTTGATGATCTCGAAGAGGATCAACTTTTCCGTGTCACTGCCATGCTGCACGCCCACCTCGTCGAGGATCAGCAGGTCCGGCTCGACCAAGTCGCGGATAGCCTGCGCCTCGGTGCGGCCGGCGCCTTTGGCGTAGGTTTCCTTGACGGAGCGCACCGCGCGCATCACCGACGTGAAGACCGCCTGGCGCCCTTGCGCCATGATGTGGTGGGCAATGCCCACGGCCAGGTGGGTCTTGCCGGTGCCGACATCGCCAGCGAAGATCAGGCATGCGCCAGTGACCCGGGCGTCTTCGAAGTTCTCGGCGTACCGGGTGGCCACGGCCAGCGCACGCTCGGCGCCAGGGCAATCCGGCCGGTACGATTCGAGGCGGCGATCAGTGAAGCGCTCGGGAATGGCGGCACGGCCGAGCTTGGCGCTCCATTCGCGCGCCTTGAGCTCCTGGCGCCATGCGGCGCGCTGCTCGGCCTCGCGCACCTGGTCCTCGACGTTCATGCAATCCGGGCAGCCGGACCAGGCGCCGCGAATCAGCATGGCCGTGTACTCGCCGTGCATTGGGCAGCGCTCGATCTGCGCGCTGGCGAAGCGCTTCTTGCCCTCAAAAGGTGCCATCTGCCCCAACGCCCTTGTGGTAATCCTGCTTGCCAAAGTTTCCATGGGTGACGCCTTTCTGTGTTTGCGTTGCGCCGACTGCCCAGTCGGCCTTGTAGTGCTCGCCTGGCCCGAAGAACGTGGCCGGTTGTTTCGTGAATTGCGGCTCGGTGCGCGAGAGCAGCACGTAGTTCGCATACCGTTGAACGCCAGCAAGGAGCGCTTCGGCCGGTACGCCCTCCTTCCGGCGGGCCGTCCAGCCCTTGTACGAATCCTTTTTGCTTGCACCGGGGCGCGGCGGGTACGCTTGCCAGGCGGCTTCGAATTCTTCGGGGTAAGGCTCGGGAGGCGAAGCCGACGAAGGTTTTAGGTTTACTGGTTTATGGTTATTGGTTCTTGGTTCTTGGTTAGTTTTTGATCCGGTTTCAGCTGGGTTGCCAGTAGCATCCGAATCAGAACCAGATGGAAACCCGCTGGGTTCTTGATTGGTTGCAGCTTGCTTGCGGGGGCGACCACCCAGCTTTCCATTTGCTTTCGCTGTTTCCGCCTTGATGCGATAGTCCGCAATCACCTGCTCACAGACCTCGTGGCGGTAGCCGTCATCAGTTTTTATGAACTTGAAGCGCAGTAGTCGCTCGACAATCGCGCGCTCATCCGCCGTCTCGACGCCCAAGGCGTCGCACAGCACATCGATATCGAGCGGCAGTTGCGCCTCGACGTCGTAGTAGACGTCCATCATGTCGCGGTAAATCCAGCGCGCCTGGCGGGACATGTTCACCGTCCCGGAGCGGAAGTCGCCGATGTGGAAGGGGTAATAATTCAAGGCCGAGCCTCCTGCGCACGCGCCGCGCCGAACAGCGCAGCCACCAGCGGATCGCCCACGGCGCTCGCCTTGCGGATCCAGTACTTGCTGCGCCAGTGCGCCTTCATTGAGTCCCAGCGGCCATCCTGCTTGGCCTTGGCCTCGAAGCGCAGGCGAACCTGGCGCTTGGTCAGGTGCTGCAGTTTGCATGGCGCGTCCGGCAGATCACCCACGGCATACACCGCCATAGCGGCGCCGGCGCGCGGGTGCGGCTTCCAGCTGGCGATGTAAATCTTGCGCCCAGCGTGCAGCGGGCGCACCCACCGCAGCACGGCTGCCCGGCTGACGCCCGACTTGATGACGATCTCGGCCTTTGTGCCGGGCATGGCGCCCAGCACGAATTCACTGAAATTTGCGCGCGTCACTTTGCATTCTCCTCGTCCATCAGTTCCATATCGAACAGCGTAGGCATGCTGACCTCGCGTTCCATCGCCTGGCAGTAGTGCACCTGGTCGGTGAAATATGCTGGGTTCAACTCGCTGCCGGCGCCGTGACGGCCCAGCTTCATGGCGCGCACGGGCACGGTACCCAGGCCGCAGAACGGGTCATAGATTACCTCGCCCGGATTGCTGTAACGGCCGATCAGGCGGTCCACGATGTCGATCTGGAACGGGCAAACGTGCTTTTCGACTGCGCGCGCCGACTGCTCACCGTTCAAGGTGCGCATGCGCACGATGTCGTGCCACACGGTTGGGTCGGCGCTGCCGGGCGCCAGGCTGAGGTAGTCGGCAGGCAGCGCCTTGCCGGCCAGCAGCGCCTCGCCCACCTCGACGTGGTATTCGTAGTTATAGACGTTCTCCAGCGACATGCTGGTGAACAGCTTCGCCAGCTTGCCCGGGCCGAAGCTGGCCAGCTCGGCCGCGCCCAGCAGGCGATCACCGCTCGAGCGCCAGAAAGCATGCGCGTCGACCTGCCAGCGCGCTACGCTGTAGCCGGTACCGGGAATCGGCGCGGCCTTGCGGTCGAACGGGATCCGGTCGCCGGCATCGTCCAGGCACATCGGCTTGGTCTTGATGACTGGCGTATCGGCATAACCGCGCGAGCGGTCCGTCTGCGGCTTGTGGAACAGCAGGATGTATTCCGGCGAGCCGACGCCCATCTTCGTGCCGTCCTTGCATACCTCGGAATAGCCCAAGCGGTAGGTCTGGTTGTTCTCGCGCACCACATCGGTCACGACGGTGATCATGCCCATGTAGTCGAAACCGTGCTTGATGCCGTGGAACAGCGCCTCGGCGTGGAACGGGCTGACCGTCGGGATGCCGGCGCCGGTCACGTTGCCGAAGTTGATACGGTCCTTGACGTGGCAGGCGTAGATGCGGCCCGGCTGAAGGATGCGCAGCAGCTCGGGCGTCAGGAAGTCCATCTGCGCCCAAAAGTGATCGTTGTCCTGAGTGTGGCCGAAGTCGTTATAGCTCGGCGTGTATTCATAATGGTTGGCGAACGGAACGCTGGTGATGATCATGCCGACCGAGTTACTAGGCTGCTGCATTGCTTCGAGCACGCAGTCGTTATTAGCCACCGAGAACCGCTCACCGGCCACGACGGCGCGCTCGACGCCGATGGTGCGCGCCAGCGAATCCTGCATCGACAGCTGGTCCAGGCCGTAAGTGCGGATGATCTGGCCCATCTTCGCCTGCATTTCATCGTGCCGCGCCCACTTCTCCAGCAGCGTTTTCAGCACCTCGCGCTCGACCTCGGTGTGGATGATGTCGATGATCACCGGCTTGGTCTGGCCGAAGCGTTTTACACGGTGAATACTTTGTATAAAATCATTAAATTTGAAACCGATGCCCGTGAAAATCTCTCGGTGGCAATGCGACTGCGCGTTGGTACCGGATCCGGCGATGCTCGGCTTGGTCGAAAGCACCTTGATCTGGCCGTCGCAGAAGTCAGCAATGCGTTGCTCCCGTTCGTCCAGCTGCTGCGAGCCCCAAACGCTGACGATATCGGGCAGCGCCGCCTGCAGGGCGTGACGCTCGTCCTCCAGGTCGTGCCAGATCAGGAAGTGATCATCAGGATCCGCAGCCATGATTTCACCGACCTTGGCGACGCGCGCGGCCATGCTGTCACGCTTCTCGCCGGCGGCGGCCGACAGGCCCATGGCCACGTTCGGAATCAGCAGGCCCTGGCCGTTCTTCTCGGCACCGGCCGTGTCGTAGTCACTCGGGACTTCGTGGTACCTAACTTCCATCGGCGGCAGGTCGTAGCCTTCGTCGGAATGGCCCAGGTCGCTCGGGCGCTGAATGAAGACCGCCCAACTGGCGACCCACAGCCAAAATTCATGCTCCTTGTGCGGGTACAGGGTCAAGTTGCCAGCCTTCTCGCTGTCGCGCTGGAAAAAGCGCGTCAGGGCCTGGCCCGTATCCATCACTCCCAGGAAGCCGGCATAGTGGATCAGTTCTTTGAAACGGTTCGGGCTCGGCGTGGCCGTGTAGACGAACTTGAACTCGACCTGCTCGAACAGTGGCAGGAACTCCTGATAGGTCTTGCTGCCGTAGCTGCGCAGCACGCTCGCCTCGTCCAGGCCCACGGCGCCGATACGGCTGACGTTGATCTTGCCCTCGCGCACCGATTCGTAGTTCGTCATGTAGATCACTGTCGGATCGACAATCTCGGCATCGGTCCTGACGAACTGGACCGTGATGGCCTGCTCGCCGGTGAAGCGGCGCGCCGCCTCGCGGATGAACTCTTGGCGCACGCCCAGCGGCAGTACGATCAGGCGGAATATTTCCGGCCGCCGCATTCCGATCTGGCGCATGACCTCCAGGTTGGTGCTGGTCTTGTGCAGGCCGAACGAGGCGAAGATGGCGCGCTGGCCCCCAGCCAGGGCCCAGCGCACGATGTCGCGGGTGTGTGGCTTGAGGCCGGGGTGGATATCGGCCAGCGGCACGTCGAAGCCCTTGCGCTGCGCCAGCTTGATCTTGGCGCGCAGGAATTCGCTGTACTCGACTTCTTTCAGGTGTTTTTGCTCTTGCGGGCTAAAGGCGCTCATGGGTGTTCCAATGTAGGTTGAATGGCGGCGGGCGCTGTATCGAGCAGGCCCATCGACCGTAAAATTTCATGGGTGCGGGGCACGGCTGCGCGAAATGCAGCCTCCAGGCCAGCCAGTGACAGATCAGCCGGGCGCGGGTGCCGGCCGTCGAGCACGTCGTGGCATGCGCTGCAGCCGAACGCGGCGGCCGTGTCTGGCGCCTTTAAGCCCATGCCCTTCCCGTCCGCCAGAAAGTTCGAATGGCAGAGCACGGTGGTGTCAGGGTCGAAGTTGCAAACGGCCAGGCGCAGCGTGCAGTCCTGTCCGCGCGCGGCGCGCCGGATCGGCGTCGAGACCGGACCTTTTGACTTCAAGCCGGCCTTGCGCTTCGGCGCAGTGCGCTGGTGCGACTGTACGGAGAGCATGCCGGTGCTGGGCATGGGCGAGGTACGCTTGAATGGTGTGCGCGCCAGGGGCTTGCCGGGTTTCATGGGTGAGCGGCGCATCATGCTACGATCCTCAGATTCAAACCCTTGGACAGATAATGGCTCAATCCGAAGACTCCCCCGACTTTAAGAATTACACTGTTACTGAGTTGAAGGAACAACTTGAGTTCATAAGAGCGCAAGAAGTAAAACTTCAGGCCACTTACACGGAGGCGTGCAAGGGCCTTACCCTGTTGAACATGGGCGCGGTAGCTGCAATGCTTGCCATGACGCAGGCCCTTATTGGTAAAGATGTGTTTGTGCTGGTGAAGAACTATGCGTTGAGTGGCCTGGGTATCTTTCTGGCGGGTGCAGTTTTGGCGTCGGTTGTGTTTTTCTTCCTGATGTATCGTATAGCTGGTAGTGTTGCCACTAGTCCCCCTCGCGATAATTCCTTGGCCATTATTCCGATCTTCCTTTTTTTGAGCATGCTTTGTTTTATTGCTGGAGCCTCTTCCGTGGTATGGGGGCTGGCTGTCGCGTATTGAACCGGTATTCATCGCGTCCTCCCGATCATCGTCACCGCGCGGCGCGCCCTGCCCAGTCGCTTGCATTCAACCTTGCACTCCTGGATGATGGTGAGCGACAGCCAGCAGCGCCGGTCGTCGTGGAAAACTGTCGAAATTGAAGTTTTGATGGGCATCGTCAATCCTCCATCGCGCGCTTGATGCCTGCGGCGTCGAGGCCAGCAGCCTTGCAACCCAGGCGGGTCGCGTGGAAGTAGGCCTGCGTCTCGCTTTCGTGGCCGGCAGTGACCAGGCCTGCATCGACCAGGCGCTGCATCGCCTCCCGCGCAGCGCCGGAAATGTTCGCGCAATAGTAGTTGCGATAGCCCCAGCGATTCTTCGGCTTGCCCTGCACGGCGCCCAGCATGTGCTGCAGCTTGGCGAAGTCGCCAGGCATGATCGCGTCGCGGACGGCGGCCTGCGCGCATGCGGCGCATTTGCCGTGCTGGACTAGCTGCTTGGCGGTGCTGGCCTTGCCGCAGGCGCAGACCTTGCGGATCAGCGAGAAGGCGGGCCCGGCTTGGTTTGCCAAGTGATGACGGGTAATCTGAGCTGAATTGGCGATCATGTTACGATGTCCTTTTAATAATTCGAGGTCGAAATGATTGATAGCATCCCGCATCGATCTTTTGTAATCCTGTCCGATGTTCACGAAGTCAAAACTGACGGCAAGCCGATGTTTTTGAGCGTCGTAGGCGTGCAGCCGAACTATGGTGGTGGAATTATTCGTATTCCCGGGGCGCTTCCTTCGCCAACTCGTGAAGAGGCTCTCACTTGCGGCCAAGAGACGGGCAAGCGCTGGATAAATCGATGGTTGGGCCCGGAGGCCTGATAGATTCACGCAACCCTCGCAATCTCGCGCTCATGCGCGAAGTTGGCTCGCATAGCAGCATCAATACGGCGGCCAAGCCAAGCCACATTCGATACTGCCCAGCTGTTGCCGATGGCCTTGTATCGCGGGCCGTCAGCCGCAGCGCGCGCAACCTGGTCGCGTGACATCACCCCGCCGCGCATCAGGTATTTGATCCAGTCCTGGTCGAGCTTTTCGGGGCGGATCGTGCGACCGAAGGGTATAAGGGTGTAGTCGTCGGGCAAGTCCTGCAGGCGCTCACATTCGCGGGGCGTGAGGCGGCGGACTGCCATGCCCGCCAGCACCATTGGCGTGCCTTGGCCGGGCTTGCCGCCGCCGGTCGACAGCGCACCAGTGCGGCTGCCGTCGCCACCTTCCAGGCGGATTTCGGCGCGGCTATTCTCGGCGAATGCAGCCACAATTGGCTGCCCGCGCCCAGTGCCATCCTCGCTGGCATCGAAGCCTTCGGCCTTAAGAGTGCGGGTGATGTCGCCGGTGATGCAGACTGCCTGCGCTTGCGGGCTGGACGTGCCCAGAGCGCCGAATACGCTGGTACTGCTCACGCAGTCCTGGCGCGCGTCGAAGGCAATAGCCGGCGGACTGCCGGCGTTGGCATGACTGCCGGCGCTGTTTCCAGCGCGTAGCGTCGGTGACAGGTCGTAGCAGGCGTCGCCGCCGTAGTCCTTGCTGCTGAAGGCGATGGGCGCTACAGCCACACCATGCTGCGACCCGTTGTCCAGCGTATACATTGGCGCGTCGGCATCGCCGATACCCAGGCCGTTCTGATCCTTGCCGCGCGTAGCGTTTTGGATCGGGTAGGCTGCCTGCAGCACCAGGAACGTCTCGCTTTCAAAATCCAGATGCGGGCCAGCATGCGCGAGACAAGGGGTGGCAACGTGGATTTCACCGGCAAGATTGTTGCCGCCAAATGCCATGGAGATCAGCATGCCGGACTCTGCGTCCTGCTGCGTGGCGCTGCCAGCGGCCTTGCCGTTCGCCTGGAGCGTGCCAGCGATCAGTATGTCGAGGCTATCTCCGCGCGGACGCTCGACGCTGCGCACCACCGGAGCAGCTACGGAAGCACTGAAAGCAAGGTCGTCCCCGTCGCTCTGTCGTGCTCCGCCAGTATCCTCGGTACTGACTGGCTGCAACCCGAGGCCACATTCGTCTTGCACTCCGCCACGGCGCGCAGCGCTCGCTCTAACTGTGCCGGCAATGTCTTGCGGCGACTTTCGGCTCGGCGGAGAATCCCGGCGCACGCCGTCGAACTCAAAAAGTACCTGTGCGGGATCGAACCCTTCTCCAGCACTTGCGATAACGAACACACGACGGCGTCGTTGGGCCACTCCGAAATATTGGGCGTCGAGGGTCCGCCACGCGACTGTTCGCGCGGGGCCATACACACAACCAGCGTACGCCCACTTACCCCCTGGCGGCTCGATTGGATCATCTTCGCCGGCAAGGCCAGCAAGGAAGCAGCCGAAGGCATTGTCTTTTGTGGAGAGTACGCCAGGGACGTTTTCCCAGAAGACAACGGCTGGAAGAAGTCCAGCTGCAGCGCGTCGTGCGTCAATTTCATCTGCAATCTCGCAAAAAACAAGGGAAAGGTTGCCGCGCTCGTCATCCAGCGAATTGCGCAGACCCGCAATCGAGAACGCTTGGCACGGAGTGCCGCCGCAAAAAACGTCGGGTGCCGGCACAAAACCGTCACGGACCAGAGCGGCAACCTTGGTCATGTCGCCCAGGTTCGGCACGTCAGGATAGTGGTGCGCCAGCACGGCGCAAGGAAACGCCTCAATCTCGGCAAGCCAGGCGGCGCCCCAGCCGAGTGGATGCCAGGCCACGCTGGCGGCTTCAAGGCCGCTACAGACCGATCCGAAAGTGATGGGCATAGTGAAGTGGTCGCGCTTCATGGGCGCACCTCCGCAGCCGACGCGCCGAACAGAGCTGCAACCATGCAATCACGGCTATGCTGGCCACGCGTCCAGTTGCTGCTTCGGGTGCGGTACAGGTCGAATTCGGCCTGATCGTCCAGGTCGGGCATGCCGTACAGGGCGCGAGAGTTTGTGGTGGCCTGCTCGATGATCGCCACCTCGCCAGTCTCGACCAGGCTGATCAGGCTCTTGCGGATGGTTTCGTGATGCAACTTCAGTTCGGCCGAGAGGTCGTGGATAGTGGCGGCCCCAAAGCGCTTGACGGCGGCAAGGATATCGGCAGCGCGTTCGGCGTGAATGGAAAGGCGGGTAGCGCTCACGCCAGTAGTCTGGCGCGAGCTATGGTCAACTTGGCCAGTCACAATGCCACCTCCGCCAGTACGGAATCGCGCCACTTCACTTGCTGGATAGGCGTTCCACTGGAGTGAGCCTTGCCGGTATCCATCACGAAGGCGTGCTCGCGGCCCTTCTCCGTCGGCACCCAGTGCCCGGCGATGTTCTCTTGCAGGCCGGCCTGCACCAGCAGCTGATTGAAGGCCTTGGCGCTCTTGACGAAGCGGCTGCCCAGTTCCGTAGGCGTGTAGTAAATCTCCTGGCTTGGCGTGGCCATGTGCGTGCGCTCCATCAGCTGCAACATGTTGACGCCGGTCAGCGCGGCTGTGCCCTGGTTTGCGCTGATGGCAGCGGCGTTCTTGTCGAGGCCGATCAGACGCGCGATGCCGAAGATGGCGCGGAATTCCTTGGCAGGCGAAATAGCGCTGCGGGTAGGTGCGGCGGCCGGCGCCTGACCGGTGGCCACGGCGTCGAAGGTGCGGATCACTTCCAGGTGGAACTTAGGGCTGACCCACATGGCGTAGGCGTACACCAGCTCCTTGCACACGTAGGTGCCGCCATTGCGGCCTTGGGTAGTGATGGTAGGCAAACTCTGCGCCGGCGCAGAGTTTAATTCAGCTTCAAGTTCCTGGATTTCCGGGCGACGGAAAAAGAATGCAGGCTGGTGGCGGCTTTCTGCACCAGCGGCCTTGTGCAGGTCGTTGAGGCAAAAGCGGCCTTCTTTATCGACTGCGATCAGCGTATTCGCTATCTTGATGCCTTTGTGTTGTACAATTTCGGTCATAAATTCTTTCGCGAATTTTTGTTGTTTCAAGGAAGCCCGCCTGCCAGCGGGCTTTTTTCATTTCTGGCCTTGCAGTTCCTGCAGCATTGCTTCGTAGTGCTGGCGCGTCCGCACATGGCCCGGGTCGACCGGCAATTCGTGCTCGACGTGCCCTTGCTGCTGGGCTCCCTGCTCTGCCTGCGCCGGCGCGCCGCCTTCCGGCCGCATGGCCGTCCAGGTCAAACCGCCACCTCGCACGTGGCTGGCAATGCGATGGCCTTCAGTTCGCGGATCGCGATATCGGTCACTTCGTGCATGCGGATCAAGATCGTGGCGCCGATGGGCAAGCGGCCGTGGCGGATCTTGCTGATCACCGGCGGCGCCACTTCGAGCGCGCGCGACAGCGCAGCATCGTTTTTCAGGCCCAGTTTCGCCATCACCGCGTCGAGCAGATCGTTGTTGCCCACGTGGCTGTTCAGCGCCTGGCTCGGGGAATGGATAGGTGTTTGCGTCATGTCATGTTCCAGTTTGATGGTGGATAAATCGGCCGCCAGGCGGCCGTGTGATGCTGTAGCTGTCGGGTGCGGGTTCGTTACGGTGGCTCGCGCCGCGGCACCTCGTATTTCTTCGCCACCCTGTCGGTGGCATCGCGCCATTTCTGGCGCGCTTCCTTGTGCGCCGCCTTCGCGGCAACCTCGCCCTCCCCGTCCCTTGCGACCTGCAGGTCTTTCTCGGCCTGCCGGTAAATCATCGAACGCTGGAAGATCAGCTCCTTCTCCTCGGCTGTGACCTCGGCTTGTTTATTCAATAGCTGCCTCCATGCCGTTAAACCCGCATCCGCACGACGCGCGGGACGACGCCGAAGCACGGGCGCGGTGCCGGCACAATCTGGGCCCTGTTATTTATTGATTTGGGCCTAGCTCCGCTGGAAAACGGCGGCGTATCATTCCGTTTCGGCCTGGCGTCCAGGTGATTGCGGATGATTACGATCGTGCATTCGTTCAGCACATCGCTGACGGTCTTGCGCATCGCAGTGCACGCGGCTTGCAGGGCATCCTTGTTGTCGTCCGTGATATAGCCCTTGACGAGCGCGGTGCGTTTTTGCTTCTGTTTCATGGTTTTCTCCTGGTGGTCGGTGTTACAGGGTTTGGGCGCAGCGAAAATGCAGGTCGTACGTTTGTGCTGTTTTAAGGCGGACGCTCGCTTACGGGCGATGCGTACTCCTCAAGCGGCTCGCCGCAAGGAAGCTGGCCCGGTTCGAGCAGAGGGATGCGCACGAAGTCATCCGCCGGGCGCGGCGGGGGAATTGGGATCAGGCTGATCATGGCTTGGCGCCCACGTCGATGCAGACGGCGGCCCGCACAGGCACGGTGTCGAAGATGGCGTTAGCGGTGGGCGGCTGGCGGCCGGCGTGGCAGGGAGAGACAACGATCAGTTCGGGCCAGATCTTGTACCAGTCTTCCGGGCGCAGGTCTTTGCGGGAAACCTCGCCTCCCGTAGCGCGCTCGATCTCGACGCAGCGCTCAGGAGGAACTGGCCGCAACGCATTCGCCCATTGGCTAATAAGCACTGGAGTGATGCCGATCTTGTCGGCTAAGTCGCGCTGGGATCCGCGACCTTTGACGTATTCGATGAGTTTCATAACCTCACTATAGCAATTTGCTTTTGCTCTTGCAATAGCAATTTGCATATTCCCATATAAAGCGTTTTGCTATTAAATGACCATATGGCTACATCTAAAGAAATCCGCATCGAAAATCTCCGAACACTCGTCAACGAATTCAGGACGGCGGACGCCGTGGCTCAACGCGCAGCCACGGCCCCCATGTATCTCAGTCAAATATTGAATAGTGCGAAGTCATCTACCGGTACCGCGCGTGGCGTGGGCGATAAGTTGGCTCGCAAGCTGGAGGCCGGTTGCGGTAAGCCGGAAGGTTGGATGGATGCCGACCACAGCGACGACCAGATTGAGGATATTCCTCAAGATCACGGCGATCCCGTTTCTACCTCCCCTGCCCACCCTCTGTTGCCCGGCGCCCGCCGTGTCACCGTAGGCGAATCCAGCCCTGCAACGATCCCCATCAAACTGGTCACAATGCACCTGCAGGCCGGGATCATGGGATTTGAAGTGGAGCAAAACTTTGAAGATGGCGGCACATTAGATGTGCCATTGCGATGGGTCGAGGAAAATGATTATGTCCCGCACTGTTTGATTGCTATCAAAGTGCGAGGCGATAGCATGCAGCCCCTGCTGTACCAGGGCGATATCGCCGTGGTCAATATCGCAGATAATAAAAAAGTAAGTGGAGGCGTCTACGCCATCAATTTCAATGGCGAGCCCGTCATTAAGCGCCTCAAATATGAAGGGCGCGAGTGGTACATGACCTCCGAGAATGGCGATCCGCAATTCGCGAGAAGGCTTTGCCGTGGCGGTGATTGCATCATCGTGGGGCGCATCGTGCGCTTTGAGCCAAGAAATTTTAAAGACCGACTCTAAGTCATTCGGGCAATCAGGAGCGATATGAAACGCTTACTTTTAGTGTTGGCCACCCTAGCCTTCTCATCCCAGGCCAGTGCGGTGCCATGCAACAAGGCGGCCGCGCAGGACGTGCGAAAGATGATGTCTGAATTCGCAAAATGGGAACTCGGTAGCGACACCAGAAAAATCAAAGTCACTTGGAACCACAAGACCGATAGCCAGTCGGTGAGTGGAATATTGCGCCTCATGACTGCGTTTGCCGATGCGGACGCTTGCATCATGGGCTACCCGCGTGAAATTCGATTTTACCGGTTAGGCAAGCAGGAAGGTATTGCCTCACCAGATTATGGCATCAAGCTCACAAACTAATTTACCAAACCTGGTACCCATGGCGTCACTTCGCAGACAGCGGTGCGCGACTGGTAAAGTAACGTAACAATTCGATAGATTTCCCGTTGGTAATTTTTATATAATACCAAAAATTATTGACCATCGATATTTACCAAAAGAAATATTACATTAAAATTAACATGACGAGTTATATAAACGAAGAAATCTTGTGCGAGGCTTACACCCGACTCAACATCAATATTTTCAATGACAAAGAAAAGTTAGCAGTTTTAGAAAAAAGTCTCAAAGATTTTTTCGGTGAGCGTGCTCGATTTTATCTTGGGCAAGATGTTGAAATAAAAGTCGACTTTGAAGAAGGCAGTTTAATCACAAAATTAAAGGTAGTTGGTGGTGCGGTGGCAGTTATGGCCACCGCCCTCGCTTCCTACGGAAGTTTTCGAGAAAGTGTTGTACAAATATCTCAAGATGCAACCACGTTGGCGCAGAGTGCAAACTTGGAGGTCATATTCAGAACAAAAGCAGCATATTGTGATCGCGTAAGTTCTGAGCGCCGAAAAGGAATTTTTGGAAGAGTTGAAGATTTAATTAGAAAGCTTGACGATGTTCATGAAAAAGTTGGTCAGTCAAAACTTCCTACTAGCCCGATTTCATTGAAACAATTCAATTCGTCAACTGATGCACTTATTGCATGGGATTTAGCATCAGATAAATTTTTTAATAAACTAACTGATATTCCAACTATTGCGTGCCTTTCTGCTGGCCTACTGGAGGAGTTGGAGAAGTTGCCAGAAAATACCCCATGGGAATCAGACCTAACAGGCGCCTCATTCCGAGCCACTTTGGCAAATACCAATGCCAAGCTAGGCGGCGACATCGCTGGAGCAGCTGCACGTTATGCGGCATCAATACGAGAGGTGAAAAAGTCAATGCGCAGACGGGTTGATCAACACGCCCCTAAGCCAACATAAGATTGCGTAATAAGGTCGCACATTGCAATGGGCGGCCCAAGAGTCCGAGGTGATTCCAGGACTGCTGGCGCGTCCATTAACTACAAGCAGAAATTTATGCCCATAAATCGCGCATTGCAAAACGAACTTCTGACGCACCTCTCCGGGACGTACCCGAAGATGACACTCATGGCAGAATTTGTCGGAAGGAATCCGGACGTCTCACCAAATCTGCATTACCTGTATGAGCACGGACTAATCGATGGCGCATACTCCCAAGAAACGGGCGGATCAAAAACTTTCTTCCAGGCCAAGATCACATCGGCCGGCTTGGATTTTCTGGCTGACGATGGAGGCCTTACCGCAATCCTAGGCGTGGTAACGGTCAAGCTTCACGATGAGACGATCCGCGACTTGATTGCAACACGTATTCAGGATTCAAACCTGCCGCCAGAAGAAAAAAATGGATTGTTGCATCAGCTTCGAGAGCTGCGCGGCGAGTCCATAAAACACCTGACAATGAAACTATTGGATGCGGGCGCGGAGAATCTGCCGAAATTAATTCAGATAATTCAAACGTCCCTGTAATCACGTCTACGATCGTCTGGTCGGCATCGGCGCAGCGAACATACCGCGCGTAGCCGATTGGCTCGGCAGTGCCCTGGCGGCCCAGCGCGAGCCAGAACTCGGCCAGATCGGTTTTCATCGCCAGATACGATTCGGTCGAACCAAGGAAAGCGCGGTTGGACATAGTCATCAGCGCAGTCGGCTGCATCGAGTCGCCAACTTTGCCAGCAACTTCTTTTTCCTCGCCAGCCGGGGATTTTTTTTGCCCCAGCGGGGCCGAATTATTTTCCACTATGTTCTCCTCTGTAAAGGGTACTCAAAAATCATTATCTTGCTCTCGAAGTAAGCTTTTGATCTTGCAGTTCCAAGTTCTAAAGCTGCTGTTTTGAAGTCTATGCCCTTGGAGGCTCGGTTCCTGAGCAACACTCTCCCAGCAGCCAAGCAATATAGCCTGGCTCCGCGAGAACGCCGAATGCACCTCTTCGACTTCGGCCACTGCGCATAAAAAAGGGGGGGCCTTTGACCGTCTCCGGCCCCCGACTCGACTCTCTCATCCCGCTATCACCCATCGTCGCCGCTCGTCGTCCTTCTTGCGGCACTTCCACTACGCCCGTTTCGCATTAATACCCTGGGTACTTTGTAGCGTTCGCCCGCTCCATCTATCTGGACTCGCGCCGCCCGGCGTGATTTTATCCGGGCATCCGGTCGCCCGAATCTCTGGCGACGAAAACATTTTACATGAAAAGAGGAAAATAAAAGCAAATTGCTCTTGCTATGCCAAAAGCAAATTGCTATAGTTCGCTCCATCGAAAGCAAACACAGGAGTACGACATGTCCCCAGCCGAACTTGCAGCACTCGAAGCGGTCCTCGTCGCCCACGGCGAAGTGATCCCGGCAATCGTCATCCCAGCGCGCGGCTGATCGCCATGAAGGTCACCGCTTCCACCGTTCAGCAGCTGCTGATCACCGACGTGACAGGCCTCGACCCGATCCGCGTCCTGATCGAAGACCTGGCACCGGGCAAAGGCTTGCTGACGCTTTGCTGCTTTCACAACGCATGGGCCATGGCCTTCACCGGCTACTGGGGCGCGATGTCTGACCGCACGCTGGTGCAATTTTTGGCCGACTGCGACCCGGACTACATCGCTGGCAACCTGGAATGGGCGTTGCCGAAGACGCGCAAGCAGACGAAGTACCTGACCCGCATCGTGGTCGCCATGCAAGCGGCGCTGCGCCAACTGGCGGCAAGCGCCCCGGAGACGGTATGAGCGCCCGCGACCACAACGCTGCCGAACTGCGCGAGGAAATGATCACCAGCCTCGCAGCTGAGAAAAATGCAGCCGCTCGCACCAGCGTGCTGACCGGCGGCTCTGGCGCCAGCGGGATCGCCAACATGCTGCTCGACAAGCTGGCCGAGCGCGGCGTGATGTGTGTTTTGGCCCGCACTGCCCTGGCCTGTGACGCGACCACCGCTGGCAACGCGCTGCGGGAAATTGTCGCCGACGCTATTTATTCGGATGCGCTGGCGGTCGCCACAAGAGAAATCGACGGCGCCGCGAAGTTGGCGCGCGACGATCCGGCGAACTGCCAGGCCAAGAGCCGCGCGCAGGCCGTGGCGCTGGAGAAATTGCAGGTGTGATTGCGCCGGTTGCGGTCGCCAGGTGCCGCAACCACCTGGCTATGTTCCCCGGCATGAACGGCCGGGCTGTGGGATCAGCATGCCCCGCCTCCCTGCGCAGGCGACCCGAAAGGGCAAGCGCAGGACCGCCAACCACACAGGGGAAATTATGCGCATCAATATTTACAGCCAAGAATTGACGTCCGAAGTGATCCTGGTCGAAAAGGCCAGCAATACCGAAGTCGTCTACCACGCGGCGCAACTCATCCTGCACAGCAGCGAAAAGCTGCATCACCCGCCGGAAGATGATGACCGCAGTGCCGTGACGTTCTGGCTGCCGAAATCCGATCATCGTCGCGAGGAAATGGCAAAGGCTTTCGAAGAGATCGCCGCAATCTTCCGCACGGCGCCCAAGGCAACCGGTCTGGACTGATCCGGCCCCTGACCTGCGCCAGGTGAGCGCAGGAACCACACAGAAGCACCATTCGATGCAATTAAGCGCTGGTCAATTGCCCGTTGACGCAGACGCAGGTAAGCCGGCTGAAAAGCAGAGGCGCTTGGATTGGAGGCCGTTGGATGGGGCTTCTGTGTGGTGAATGCGCAGGCTGATGCGCGAGCGGAGATTATCCCGGGCGCTTGTTTGAGCTGACGTATCGAGAATTGGAACATGCCGGAGGAAGTCAGCACCGGCCGCCACACGCCAGCCTGAGTGCGCATAGGCCCATGTCGGACATGGATAAAGCCGAACGAATGCCCCGGAGTGGCTCAGGGCCGGACAGCAAGGGCCGGAACTGGCCGAGTTCGATTCTCGGCAGGGGCGCCAGATCATAACCAGGAGAGTGGCCATGCGCCAAGTTCAAGTTTTCAAGTGGCTTCAAGAAAGAGACGGCGACGGCAAATTGCAAAACGTCCGCACCCAGGATGGCATGGCCACATTCCATCAGTTCGGCGCCGCCTATGAAGAGTTCGAGAATGGCGCTGGCAATTACGCGATCGCCATCATCGAGCGCGCCGACGGCAGTGTCCAGCAGGTCACTGCCGACATGATCCAGTTCGCCGCGCCGCCGGCCGCCTCCGCGCATATCGGTGCGAAGTGGGAAAAAGTACTGGCCGAGACTGGCTTCGTGCAGCGCCTTCGCGTCCCGACCGGCTGGCTGGTGCGCGAAATACTGGAATGCGCTCACATCGGCAACGACAAGAACGAATACATCACAACCGGCTACGACTGGCGCGTGGCGCTGGCCTTCGTCCCTGATTCTGATGGCGTGTGGCTGGCGGCGCAAGGCGGCGCAGCATGATTGCCGCCCGCAACGTCACCGCCGGCCGCCAGTCCCGCTTGGCCGTGTCTGCCGCCCTCGCCTTCGCCCACCAGGACGCTGGCGTCGAATCGGCGCTGAACAGCGGCTGCCTGGATGCGACCGACCATATGCCGGCCGGTGCCTGCTACGGCAAGGAGGCCACGACCGCACGCAACGGTATCCGCGTGCTGCTGGCTGACCGTGAAGGGAGTGCATCGTGAGCTACATCATCACCACTTGCACGGCCACCGGCAGCCAGCACACGTACGCCGGCACCGGCAGCCCTGACGCCACCCTCGCCGCGCTACCAGACGACGAGCCGATGAGCATCACCGTGCTGGTGTCGCCGTGATCGCCCTCTTCCGCCGCCTGTTGGCCGCCCACCGCTTCTACCAGGCGCAGCACCAGCACCGCATGAACAAGATGCGCCTGGCCGGCGTGCGCCGCGAGCTGGCCGGACTGGAAGAAATGCGCAAGGAGCTGATCACCGCCCAGATCGAAGCGCTGATCGACCTGGACGCATCCGCCGAGCGCGTGCAGCGCCTGGGTCGCGCCCACCGGGAGGCGCAGTGGACGTCGTCAGCCAAGCCGTGATCGACGTGGCCAGCCAGGCCCTGCGCAACTGGCATTCCGGCCACGCCATCGTCTATGCCGTCCGCCTGGCGCTGTTGAAGGCAGAAATTACAAAAATCACAAGGAAAACGTCATGAACGCAGTTACGCAAGAAAGCCGCACCGCCATGCAGGCGACGCAATACGAACAGGGCGACATGCCCGTCGTGGCCACCAGCAGCGCCTCGCTGATCCTCGACAGCGCGAGCATGGACAGCATGATGCGCCTGGCCGACATCATGGCCAAGGGCCGCGCCACCATCCCGGAGCACCTGCGCGGCAGCCCGGCCGACTGCGCTGCCGTCATCATGCAGGCCATCCAGTGGCGCATGAACCCGTTCGCGGTGGCGCAGAAAACGCACCTGGTGAACGGCACGCTCGGCTACGAGGCGCAGCTGGTCAATGCCGTGATCCAGTCGAGCGGCGTCACGCTGGACCGCTTCAGCTACGACTGGTATGGCCCTTGGGAAAAGATCATTGGCAAGTCGAAGGTGCAGCAAAAGGCTGCAGTGGGCAAGTACGGAGATAAGGACTATAAGAAGGCTTCCGAATATCGGATACCCGATTACAGCATGGCCGACGAGGATGGCTTGGGCGTCCGCGTCTGGTGCACTCTCCGGGGCGAAACCGAGCCGCGCGTGCTGGATCTCCTGCTAGTCCAGGCCAGCGTACGCAATTCGCCGCTTTGGGCGACCGATCCGAAGCAACAGCTGGCCTACCTCGCAGTCAAGCGCTGGACACGCCTGTATGCACCGGACGTGATCTTGGGCGTCTATACCCCCGACGAACTGGAGGAAGTGAACCGCGAAATGCGCGATATCACGCCGACCGGCGAACAGGCTGCAGCCGCCGCGCCAGCACCGGAAGCAGCGCCTCAACTGATCCAGCAGGCCAAGGCCGCCGCAGCCAAGGGTGTCGCCGCTTATCAAAAATTCTGGAGCGAGGCCGGCGCGCCGAATCGCAAGGCGCTGGCCATCTATCACGACGGCTGGAAGGCCGACGCCACTGCCGCCGATCAGGGTCGCACCATCGACGCAGGGCCGGTCGCAGGCACCGCCAAGCCGCTGTCGGACGACATGCAGGCGCTGTTGGCTGACCTCACGCAGGATGCTGATACTGGCGTCGAATTCTTTAACGACGTGTGGAGCCGCCTATCGCCAGCGACACAGGGCGCGCTGGCCGGCGAATATCCCAAGCTGATGGCCCGCGCCGAGGCTGCCGGAGCTGCGCAATGATCGTCCTCAACTGCGAACAAGGCAGCGATTCATGGCATCAGGCGCGCGCCGGCGTGATCACCGCCAGCATGTTCGTGGTTGCACGCTCGCGTACCGGCGGCCTGGACGAGAAGCAGCAAATTTATGTCGATGCAATCCGTCATGGCTACAGCGAAGGTTATGCGCGCGACTTGGCCGGCTACCGCGCGGCGCCAAAAGCTGAATCTGTTCAGCGTGCTATTGAGGGGCTGCCAGTAGGCGACTTCTCAGAGGCGGCCAAGGCCTATGCCTTCCGCCTGGCCATTGAGCGAATCAGCGGCAAGCCATTGGACGAGAGCTTCGAGACGTACGCCATGCGGCGCGGTCACGAGTTGGAGCCGGCGGCACGTCGCGAGCACGAGATCGTCAGCGGTCATATGGTGGAGCGCGCGGGCTTCGTGCTGACCGGCGACCGACTGTTCGGCGCTAGCGCCGACGGGCTGATCGGTCGCGACGGTGGCAGCGAATACAAATGCCTGATCTCGCCGGAGCGCCTACAGCGCATCTACATCGAGAACGACGCCAGCGAGTTCATGGACCAGGTGCAGGGCTGCATGTGGATCACGGCGCGCAAGTGGTGGGACTTCTGCCTGTACTGTCCTGCCCTGGAGATTATCGACAAGCACTTGTGGATGCGTACCTTCCAGCGCGACGACGAATACATCGATCAGATGGTCGAGGAGCTGACCGAGTTTGAAAAACTGGTTTCCCATAACGAAAAACTATTACGGATGAAGGAGGCAGCATGAACAACCAACCTAACGAAATCGCAGCAGTTGGCGCCACCACTGCTCAAGCAATCGCGGCGGCTGCCGGCAGCCAACTGATCACCCTGGACCCAGCCGCGTACGTCGCCGAGGTTTTCAAGCCATACAACGATATATTCGCCATCTTGAAGGCTGAAGCCGACACGATCACCCCGGACGCCAGCACGACGGCCGGCATGGAAATCTGTATCAAGTACCGCGCCGCGTTCCGCGACGATGTGCGAGTGGCCGGCGAGAAAGCGCGCGTCGAGCGCAAGGCTCCCATCCTGACCATCGGCAAGTTGCTGGACTCGAAGTACGCCGATTTGAAAAACGCAGTCATTCCTTACGAAGCCAAGTTCGACGCGGCCATCAAAGCCGAGGAGAAGCGCAAGGATGACCTGAAAAAAGCCGAGGCCGAGCGCGAGGAGAAGACGCGCCAGCGCATCATCAACATTCGCGAACTGCCACTGGCGACCGTCGGCAAGTCAGCGGCTGCGATCGCCGAGATGATCGCAGTGCTGGAAACTGACCTGCCCGACGAATCGTTCGGCAAGCTCCAAGATGCGGCCGTGACGGCGCGCGCGGATGTGCTGGTGAAGTTGGCCGGCGTGCACGCTGCTGCTGTAGCCAGTGAAGAAGAAGCGGCCCGCATCGCTGCCGAGCGCGCCGAGCTGGCCCAGTTGCGCGAAGCGGCTGCCGAACGTCAGCGTCTGGCACTGGAAGAGGCCGAGCGCGTCGCCGCAGCACAGAAGGCTGAGGCGAACCGCCTGGCTGCGCTTGCAGCCGAACAGGAAGCTGCCGCCCTGCGCGAACGCGAAGCCGCCGCAGCTCAGCTTAAGGCGGAAGCCGATGCCCAGGCCGAGAAGAACCGTCTTGCCCAAGCAGAGATTGACCGCCAGCTGGCTGAACTGGCCGCAGCGCGCCAGGCCGATGCTAACCGTGCCGCCGTCGAGCAAGCGCGCGTTGCCGCAGAAGCGCAGGCAGCGGCTGACCGCCAGGCCGCTGCCGACCAAGCCGAGCGTGACCGCGTAGCTGCTGAACAGCAGGCCGCTGCCGTAGCCGAACAAGGCCGCCTGGCTGATCTGGCCGATGTAGCTGCGGCAGCAACTCCTGCTGTCTGCCAGCCAGTGCGCCTTGAAGTGCGCGAAACGGCGCCTGTAGGCCAGCCCACGTTGCGCCTCGGCCAGATCGGCGAGCGCCTTGGCTTTGCCCTTACCGCCGAGTTTCTGGCTTCACTGGGATTTGGCCATGCAGCCACCGACCGCGCCGCCAAGCTGTATCACGAAAGCTCGTTCCCATCGATGTGCGCAGCACTGACTCGCCATATCAGCGCCGTACAAGCCAAGCACGCCGCTTAAACCATTGCCACCCACCAGGAGATCACTATGAGCGCCATCCCTAAAATCGTCATGCACCAGGTCGAATCCAGTCAGTTCGCAGCCATCGGCCACGCGCCAGAACTGAACCTGCTGGCCATCCAGTTCCACCCGAAGAAATCGACCGGCCAGAGCGGCATTTACCACTACCAAAATTTCAACGCCGAACTGTTCGCCGAATTCCTGGGCGCCGAGTCGCACGGCTCGTTTTTCATCCAGCGCATCAAGAAATGCGCTGACCAGTTCCCATATTCGAAGGTCGACCAGACGGAGTTCAGCCACGCGGCGCCGCAGCCGGCCGTCAAACCGGCCAGCCTGGCCGAAGCCCCGCCGGTCAAGCTGAGCAAGGAGCTGCTGGCCGGCCTGCTGACGGGCCGCGAATACGGCAAGGAAATGCTGAAGGAAGAGGAAATGCAGGCCAAAGCGGCCGGCCTGATCGTGATCTTCGGCGCCAGCGATGACCTGATGGAATTCCGTGGCTTCGTGGACGACGAGCGCGGCGCGCCGACCATTGCGCTGATCGACGCCAAGGGCCTGCTCCCGTTCCGCGAGGATATCGAGCACGACGACGAAGCGCTCAAAGACTATTTCGCCCGGGCGCCGCAGGTGCGCGCCGTGGATGCCCTGTGGGCTAAGGAGGACGGCTACAGCTGGACTTACCGTACCGACGTGTCGCACGCCACCTTTGAAATCGTGGAAGACGGCGAGCCGTACTGCCGCGGCATCGTGATCGACGTGGCCGACTTGGGCGGTGCAGCGTGACAGGCCGTCCGGCCCGCAAGTCTGCCGCACAGCTGCAGGCGGAATGCGACAAGTTCAACGCGGCGCACCCGGTCGGCGCCGCCGTCAGCGTCAAGCTGGACAGTGGCGAGGTCCGCGAGACGGTCACGAATAGCGAAGCGCAGGTCATGGGCAGCCACACCGCAGTCATCTGGCTGGATGGCATCAGCGGCTGCTATGACCTGGAACGCGTGACGGCTTTGAAGGCGGCAAAAGCATGACGGCGCGCGGCGCTGCGGGAGCACCGCCTTGACAGAAATCGTGCTCATGAAAACGGCAAACGTCCTCGTCCCACACGACGAGGCAGCGGCCGACTTCATTCAGAAAATGAAGGTTGGCGCGCTGATGCACGCCGATTTCAAGAAGGTGCGGAATTACAAGTTTCATAAGAAGTACTTCGCCCTGGTGTCCTTCGCCTTCGACCAGTGGGAGCCGCGTGCCGGCCTGACCTACCAGGGCCAGCCAGTGGCGAAGAACAAAGAGCGGTTCCGGAAAGACGTGGCGATCCTGGCCGGGTTCTTTGAATCGACGGTGAACCTCAAGGGCGAGGTACGACTGGAAGCCAAAAGCGTTTCGTTTGCACAGATGGACGAGATCGAGTTCGAAGCGCTCTACAACGAGACGATCAACGTCATCTTGCAGCGCGTTTTGACCAAATACACACGCGACGACCTGGATGCGGTCGTTGAGCAACTACTGCGGTTCGACCGCTGAAGGACAAGATATGTGGTTCAAGAATCTTCAAATTTATCGCCTCCCGAAAAACTGCGCAATGACGGCCGACGCCCTCGCCGCAGCGCTGGTGCCGCAGAAATTCACCGATGCCACCAGCATGGATCTCGTCAGCCAAGGCTGGGCCGCGCCGCGCCCGAATGGCGACCTCGTACACGCCGTCGCCGGCCAGTTCCTGCTGCAGCTGAAAACCGAGAAGAAATTGCTGCCGTCCAGCGTCATCAACCAGTTCACGAAAGCCCGGGCGACGGAAATGGAAGAAGCCCAAGGCTTCGCGCCCGGCAAAAAGGCCATGAAGGAGCTAAAGGAGCGCGTCACCGACGAGCTGCTGCCGCGCGCCTTCCCGCTGGCCAGCACCACGGCCGTATGGATCGACCCGATCAACGGCTGGCTTGTCATTGATGCGGCCAGCCCGAGCAAAGCAGACGAAGTGGTCAAACTGCTGCTCAAGTCCGTCAGCAAGCTACCGCTGGAAAGCCTGCGCGTGCAGCGCTCGCCCGTGGCGGCAATGACTGAATGGCTGCAGGCGGACGATGCGCCGGCCGGCTTCACCATCGACCAGGATGCGACGATGCGCGCCACGGGCGAGAGCAAGGCCCAAGTGGCATACAAGCGCCACACCTTGGAAGCGGACGATATCCGCCGCCATATCGCCGCCGGCAAGCAGTGCACGCGCCTGGCCATGACCTGGAGCGACAAGATCAGCTTCGTGCTGGACGAGAGCCTGGCCATCAAATCGGTGAAGGCGCTGGAGATCATCAAGGAAAGCGCCACGCGCAATGACGACGAGCGCTTCGACAGCGATTTTGCGCTGATGTCGGGCGAGCTGGCCAAGATGCTGGCCGATCTGGTTGAGGCGCTGGGTGGCGAGGCCTACGTGGAGATGCAGGCGCCGGGCCCGGCTGCTGCCGGCCAGCAGAAGATCGAGCGCGCCGTGAACTTGACTGCCGATCTGTACAAGCTTCGCGCCCGTTACCGCGATGTGCTCAACGAGTTGTATGACAGCACCGTGCAGCCGGCCGTTGCCCGCGTGCGCGAGCACATGGCGGAAACCGCCGAGAGCGCGATTAAATCCGCGCTGACGCTGGCTAAGGAGCTTCCTGGCGGCTCTCAATCCGCCGACCTGCTGCTGGTAGCCGCCGTTGAGATCATGGAACCGAGCCCACGGCCAGCAGCGGGCGATGCCCCTGTCCGCCAGCAGCGACCGGTGCCGCACCTGAATGGCGAAGCGGCAGGCGCCGTGCTGCCCGGCGACGGCAGTGCGACCGATCCGCTATACGACCAGGCCGTCGAGTTGGTGCGCAGCCGGCAGCGCGCATCGATATCCCTAGTGCAACGGTATTTGGGCATTGGCTACAACCGTGCGGCCCGGCTGATCGAGGCGATGGAAGCCGCCAGCGTGGTCAAGGTTACGCAGGGCAACTATACGGTGGCGGCCGTGATGGGAGCGGCAACATGATCGGCCCAGGCGGCTACATGGCGGCACCAAAGTCGGCTGAACGGCCAGCCTACAACACGGCGCCGATCCGTTGCGGCAGGATGAAATGCAAGTGGCGCGGCTACGAGGGCGAGATGACCAGCGTGCAAAGCAAGAAGTTCGGCCCAGGCGTGACGGCCAAGGTTTGCCCGGTCTGCGGCACGCATGGGTACTACCACATGACGCAGGGCGAAATAGCGGCGTGGGAACGCCGGAAGCGCGCAGGAGGCGCCACATGATCAACCGCCTCTACACCGTAAGCGCCACCGTAACGGCAGTCGTTGTCGCGCCCAGCGTGAGCGAAGCTGAGAAATTGTTTCAAGCAGGCTTCGCCGAAATCATCGCAGACAGCCAGCACAACGGCTATGTCGACGATGAAGTTCGCTCCGAGGATGACCTGCCGGAAGACTGGACCGTCGATTGCCTGCCGTACGGCCCACGCGGGAATGAGCTGACCATCGGCGATTTCCTGGACGTGCTGCCGCCGCTGGTGGTGCGCGATACGAAAACCGTCGATATGTTTGCTGCCACGCTGGCCGCTGGAGAAAAATCATGAAAGAGCGCCCCATCCTCATGAACGGTGCCATGGTGCGCGCCGTGCTCGACGGCAGCAAGACGCAGACGCGCCGGGTCATCAAGCCGCAGCCGCAAAAGGTCACCGACAGGCATATCGAGCCGTGGCAGGGCGATCCGGCCGCACTCCTTTCCCTGCTGGCGGAATCGGGCCGAAAATGCCCATACGGCCAGGCTGGCGACCGCATTTGGGTGCGCGAGACGTTTTGCATGGACGATAACGGACATGAGGAATGGCCGATCTTCCGCGCCGATGGCGCTGAGCTTCCACAACGGCAGCCGACACGAAAACCAGCGCGCTGGACGCCCAGCATCCACATGCCGCGCTGGACAAGCCGCATCCTGCTGGAGATCGTGTCGGTGCGCGTCGAGCGCCTGCAGGACATCAGCGACGCCGACATTGTTGCCGAGGGCATTGATATGGAAGCGCTGGCCGAATCGCAGGATCGCTACGACATCGTGTGCAAAGGGACTGACACCAGCGGTCGCGCAACCGAGCGCTCGGCCTGGCGCGACCTGTGGGAATCGACCGGCGGCTGCTGGGATTCGAATCCGTGGTGCTGGGCCATCACCTTCAAGCGGGTTACGCGATGAAGCGCCTGCTTGCCTATGAAGTCCGCGAACCCGGCGAGGGCCATTGCGTCATCACCTTTGCAACCAACAGCGCTACAGCACGGCGCGAAGGTGGGAATGAGCTGGACTGCTCCTTCAACGAAGTCGAATCCTGCAACCGCCGCCCGCAGTTCGATCAGTACGCGCCCGGCCCTGTGCCGCACGCGGTCCTAATCGAACATGGCTGGTGGTTCGAGTGCAACCACTGCAGCCGGCGCGTCACCGAAACCATGCAGCAGGAAGCCGAGGACGAATGTGAAGAGCACGAACACCTGGAAGTTGTCACGAATGGTAATGCCGTCTACTGCAGCTACAGCTGCGTGATGGGGGAGTTTGTCGAGCAGCGCGCCCGCAAGGCCGCACAGGCGGCCCTGATCGAGTTCTTTGCGGTCACATATCCGGACTGCAAGATCGGCAGCATCTGGGTAAGCCGCGCGCCGCTGCAGGGGCCGGACAGGCTCGGACATGCCCAGGCGCTCCTCTACTTCAGGTTTCCAGGGGCGCAGCACGACGCCACCTTTACGTTCGGCGAAGACTGCATGCGCATCTCGCCTGATGACAGGCCAGCTTTCTACGCCTGGCGCGGCATCAAGATGCCCACCACGGAGGCAGTATGACCGACAACGACGAAGTGCCGAACAGCGAGCGCAGCCCCGGCGCCGCGCGCGTGGCGGCGGCCCTGATCCTGATTTACGTGGCGGCGACCCTGGCGGGCATCCTGGCCGCGACAACCTGAAAGGTAAATATGAGCAAGCTTATTGAATGGGCGCCTGTCATGCGCGATGCCGAGGGCTGGTACTCGCATCCAGATATGCCAGAGTTCAACGAGGATCAAAAAGCGGAGTATCGCGCCTGGCTGGCTGCGCAAGGCCTGGAAACTGCTTATGCCACTTTGTGCGGCGAGGATGATAAGCATCCGGCCTATATCGTTTACTTCGACCAGGCTGGAACGGACGTCTCCAACTGGCATCCGGAAGAACCGGCAGGTGATGGCTGGTTCACGCTATCTATTCACGACTCCGATGATGGCCCGTACTGGGTATGGGGCCGTCGCATGCCGGCGGCGTAATGAGCGGCCGCAGCCCAACGCCCGCGCCGGAAACCCCGGCCGAGGCAGCCTACAAGCTGGACCGGGCCGTGCTGCGCGCGATCCACACCTGCCAGCCCGTGCTTTTCGAGGGCAAGCAGCACCACTTGCACGGCATGAGCACCCAGGTGCTGGGCGGCGGCGTGTCGTCCGTGATTTACCTGATGGGCGACGCGACACCGCGCGAGCCAAGTGAGATAACCTTTTTGGAGCATGCAGAATGAACAACAACGCTAGTATTGACGCGCTGGAGCAAGGTGGCCCCCTTTCGGTCGCCGTAACGCCGCAGCATCTGGCCGTGCCGGACGGCTGGAAGCTGGTGCCGGTTGAACCGACGCCTGAGATCATCGCTGGCGCCGCAATCGCATCCTGGCCAACCGCAACGCTTGCCGATATCGACCTGGCACGCCAGGCTGCGCCGCTCGTCTTGATGCAGATGGACATGGCACCGGGCACGACCGTCGATGCGTTGGCTGGCATGCTGGCTACGATGGCGCCGGCATATCGCGCCATGCTGGCGGCAGCGCCGGCGGCTCCAGCACAAGAGCAGCTGGCGGCTCCCGACGATTCATTCCAGAGCCGCGTGCAGCCTTGGATGATGGAGTGCTTCGGTGCCGCAATCTCCGCCGACGGCGCTGAGCGCAATCACCGCTTCCTGGAGGAATCGCTGGAACTGGTGCAGGCGTGCGGCTGCACGGCCAGCGAAGCGCACCAACTGGTCGACTATGTGTACGGCCGCCCGGTCGGCGAGCGCGCGCAGGAAGTCGGTGGCGTTATGGTCACGCTGGCCGCGCTGTGCCTGGCCCAAGGCCTGGACATGCACGCCGCTGGCGAGACGGAACTGGCCAGGATCTGGACGAAGGTCGAGGCGATCCGCGCCAAGCAAGCGGCAAAGCCGAAACATTCACCGCTGCCGGCTGCTGCGCCTCAGCCGATCATCGGGCGGCTGATGGATCAAATCTCGGCGCTGCCTGTCCTGTGGGGCTTGAATGAGCCAGGCGCGCTGCTGCGCAACAGCGACGTGTTCCGCGTACTGGTTGCTGCTGGCCGCGAGCAAGCTAGCCAAGAAGCCGTTCTGGTGCAGTATATCCCTTCGAATTTCACCACGCACCGCAGCGCCTGGCGCGATGCCATCAGCGAATGCATCAATGTGGAGCAAGTTGCCGGCAATGCCAATCAGGCCGCATATTGGCAGCATGAACTGGCCGCGTTTGATCGATCATTTGACCGCTTGTTGGCTGGCGAGGTCAGGCAGGCCGCCCCAGTACAGAGGCAAGAGCCGGTGGCGTGGCGCAGGATGGCCAAGCATGCTTGGGAGTATCGCACCAGTCCACCGACTGAGAAGATGAAAGGCCAGGGCTGGTTGCCGTTGGCCGACGCCGCCCCGGTGCAGCCCGTGGCCGTGCCAGTAGCGATGGAGAACGTGGACGTCTGCGCCGAAATTCGCGCGCTGTGCAGCGCCTGCGGTGGCACAGGCGACGTGCATCGTGCTGATGGTGAATGGCTGGGCGAATGCACTTGCGTGCATGCCCCGCGCCAACGACAAGAACTGCAAGCCCTGGGCGCACACCCAGCGCCATGCGCGCGCAACTGCGAAGCGCCGGCATTCCAAAGCCTGGTGCGGGAGCGCAACGCTCGCATTGCGGAGTTGGAAGCCCAGCTCGTGCGCCGCCGCGCCCCGCTCTCCCCTGAGACGCAGCAGGCCATCGCGGTCGCGCGCGCCGCTGGCCAAACCATCACGGCGACACCGGCCGGCCTGGTCTTCATGAATGATGGCGCCGAGCCTGGCACTAGCGAACTGGATTGCCCTGCTTGCGGCGGCAGCGGGCATGCCGGAGACGTAGCGGCCAGGAGCGCACCATGAACATGAGCGATGCTGAGGAGGTTGTTCGACTCGTCGAGGAGCTGGAATCGAGGAAGCATAAACCTTTACCAGCATTCTTGGGAGCTGATGACGTTGTGACGCTCACGGGCAGGAAGATCAAGCGCCTCCAGGTTGAGGCGCTGCGTAATATGGGCATTCCCTTTTTTGTCAATGCCATAGGCCGCCCAGTGGTAGCGCGCACGGTGGTGGAAGGCAAGGCAGCGGCAGCGCCCCAAGAGAAACCCGCCTGGCAGCCGCCAGGATTGCGAAAGAAATAGACGATGGGCAGAGTACCAACAAAGAATAAGAACTTGCCTACAGGCATGCGAGCCCGTCATCGCGGAAAGGTGACGTACTACTTTTTAGACACGGGCGAAAAGCCGAGAAGAGAACTTGCTCTGGGAAAGGATTATGTAGAGGCAGTGCGCAAATGGGGTCAGCTGACGGCAAGCTCCGTACCATCCGTTTCTCGCCCGACTTTTCGCATGGTGGCGCAGCGCTACATCTGCGAGGTCATGCATAAAAAGGGGAAGGAAACGCAACGCAAGAATATGAACGAACTGGCGAACTTGCGCAAATTCTTCGATGACCCTCGGGAGCCTATGGAATCCATACGCCCGGTCATGGTGCGCCAATATCTGCAATGGCGGACCGCTGGCATTGTAGAAGAAGTAAAGCTAAAGAATGCTGCGCGCGCAGCGGAAGGCTTGCCGGTCAAGGAAATGACCGGTAAAGAAGGCCAGGTTGCCGCGAACCGCGACAAGGCATTGCTGTCGCACATTTGGAATTTTGCCCGAGGCGCCGGCCTGACAAACCTGGCAAACCCCTGCGCCGGCATTATGGGATACAAGGAAGATGGTCGTGATGTGTACGTCGATGATGAGATTTTCGAGGCTGTTTACGCCGCTGCGGGCCCTGGGCTACGCGATGCCCTGGATTTGGCGTATCTAACTGGCCAGCGGCCGGCTGACGCCTTGAAACTGACCCGCGCGCACGTAAAGGACGGCGCGCTGGAGATTAGCCAGAACAAAACGAAGAAGAAACTGCGTATCGAAATCATCGGCGAGCTTGCCACCGTAATGGCACGCATCGACCAGCGCCCGGCAATGGGTGTGGCGCTCATAAACAATGAACAAGGTCAGAAAATGACCCCCTACATGCTACGCTACGCATTCGAAAGCGCAAGGGCGAGTGCAGCAGCAGCGCATCCCAAGATCGAGGCCGCCATTCGCAATTTCCAGTTTCGCGACTTACGCGCCAAGGCAGGCACGGACATCGAGCAAGAGCGCGGGATCGAAGCTGCTCAGGCCCAGCTAGGGCATTCGACATCCACGATGACAGCACACTACGTGCGCCATCGCCGCGGCAAATTGGTAAAACCAACAAAGTAGTGAGAGATGAGGCGCCTCCACCTATTCATGCCGTAATCGTTCCGCAAACAGGATTGAGGTCCAGCATTCATGCGGCTTCCAGAGGCGTGCGTAAATAATTTTGCGGAACGAAAAGTGCGGGTAAGTCTTTGATTTATATAACTTTCACTACTGACTTAAAATCTCCCGCTTGTAAGGGCGTGCCGGTTCGATTCCGGCTCCGGGCACCAGCGCACAGAATTCAGAAACATCGGAAAAGCCATTAAACCCAATATAATCAACGGGTTAATGGCTTTTTTTACGCCTTGATATTTCTATTAATCCATAATAAACCCGACAAAAACCAGAAACGATTACACCAGACTGACGTCATGATTACGCCTCAGCAAGGGAGATGCATGGCGTCACTCAGGAAACGGGTTGGTGGCGAGCGGGGACTGACCTTCCACGACAGCAGGCATGCGGCATGCGGCATGCGGCATGCGGCCATCATGCGATTGGCCAAAAAAATTTAACGTGCTGGACCTGGCGCGCATGGTCGGCCACAGGGATTTGCATAGGCTTCAGATACCGGGGGATGGCGTACCTAGTGCGCCGTTATGCTCGTTATCGCGTTTCCAGGTTGCGCCATTGCCGCATCCACTCATCGCTCCCCCTCCGTGCCCGGCACCGCCGACATTTTTGCAACAACACCCATCGCGCCTCTCGCTTCGCCGCGACTTCCTACTGATATAATACTTACAATGAAGTAAGACTTCGAAATGTGCGCCTCAAGGCTCCCGCAACCGTCTGTGTACCGCTAGCCTAGCCCATGAGCTCCCTTTTCGACCACGAGATCATCAAACAGCTGCACAGCGGTGGCCGCTCGCAGGTGTATCGCGCCAGGGCTGCCGATGGCACCGCACTGATCGTCAAGAAGCCTAATCAGCAGTTCCCTTCCTTTCAGCAACTGGCACAATTCAAGCGCGAGTATGCGATCGCGCGCCGCTGCCGCCATCCTGGCGTGGTGCATCCGCTTGCACTGCAGCTGCACGGCGGGCGCTGGACGATGCTCCAGGAAGATACCGGTGGCCAGGCGCTCGACCAGATTGTGCGCGCGCAGGTGGCGGCGCGCAGCACGCCGGCGCAGCCCGCGTTGGCGTTGGACGATTTTTTCGACATCGCGCTGCAGCTGTGTGCGGCGCTGGAGGAAGTCCATCGTCATGGCGTGATCCACAAGGATATCAATCCCTCCAATCTGGTGTGGAATGCCGACCGGCGTGTGCTGCAGCTGATCGATTTCGGCATTGCCTGTGAACTGCCATACGAAAGCCATGGCATCGTCAATCTCCAGTCACTGGAAGGTACGCTACGCTACATGGCGCCGGAACAGACCGGGCGCATGAATCGGCGGGTCGACTGGCGCGCCGATTTCTATGCGCTCGGCGCCACCCTGTACGAACTGCTGGCCGGCCAGGCGCCATTCGAGGCGGGCGACGAGATGGAACTCGTGCATTGCCACATTGCCCGCAGTCCCGACTGGTCGCATCCGGCGCTCGCAGGCTTGCCTGGCCAGCTGCTGGCTATCATCCAGCGCCTGCTGGAAAAAAATGCCGATCAGCGCTATCAGAGCCTGCAAGGCTTGCGCAGCGACCTCGAAGCCTGCCGCGCGAAAAAGCCGGCGCAGGCGCTCAAGCTGTCCGACCACAACGGCCGCTTCCTTGTGCCACAAACGCTGCATGGGCGAGAGGATGCCATCGCCGTGCTGCTGGCGGCGTTTGAGCGCAGTGCGACCGGCACCTGCGAAATGCTGCTGGTGGCCGGCCACTCGGGCATCGGCAAGTCGGCGGTCGTCAACGAGGTACAGAAGCCGATCATTGCCCGGCGCGGCTGTTTCCTGTCTGGCAAGTTTGACCTGCTCCAGCGCGACATACCCTATGCCTCGCTGATCCAGGCCTTCCAGGGGCTGGTGCAGCAGTTGCTGGGCCAGCCCGAAGAAACGCTGCGGCGGTGGTCCGGAAAACTGCACGCCGCCCTGGGCAGCGGCATCGGCGTGCTGGTCGAACTGATTCCCCAACTGGCCTTGATCGTCGGCCCCACCGAGGCGATGCCCGCGTCGTCGCCGGTACAGGCCCAGCGCCGCCTGGACCGGCTTTTCCCCCGCTTCGTCGAAGTCTTCGCCTGCGCCGGGCATCCGCTGGTACTGTTCCTGGACGACCTGCAATGGGCCGATACGGCCACGCTGCGGATGATCGAACTGCTCATGCTCTCCTGCGACAAGTGCTGCCTGCTGTTCATCGGCGCGTACCGCGACAACGAAGTGGGCGCCGCGCATCCACTCATCGCGCTGCGCGACAAGCTGCGCGCGCGCGAGGTGCGCCTGTCGACGCTGTTACTGAGCCCCCTGAGCGAGCCGCAGGTTGCGCAAATGGTGTCGGCTACCGTGCGCATGGCGGCACCTGACTGCGCGTCCCTGACCCGCATTTGCTACCGCAAGACGGCTGGCAATCCATTTTTCCTCAGCCAGTTCCTGGCCTCGCTCAATGAAACGGGCCATTTGCGCTACCGAGCCGTAGCCGATTGCTGGGACTGGGACCTGCCCGCGATACGACAGGCCAGGTACACGGACAACGTGGTCGAGGTGCTGCTGGAGAAAATCCACCGCCTGCCCACGGCAACGCAACACCTGCTGCAACTGGCAGCCTCCAGCGGCAACCGCTTTACGCTCGACACACTGGCGCTGGCAGTGGACCGCGCGCCCCGGCACACGCAGCAAGTCTTGTGGCCAGCGCTCCATGCAGGGCTGATCCAGCCGCTCGACGAACGCTATAAATACGTCAACGGCGACACCCGCGCCGGCCAAAGCGGCGTCAATTACCGCTTCCTGCACGACCGCGTGCAGCAGGCAGCCTACCTGGTCGCCGATGCTGGTACCCGCGCGGCCAACCACCTTCGCATCGGCCGCCTGCTACTGCGGCATGCAACACCGGAGCGTCAGGACGGGACACTGTTTGACATCGTCGAACAGCTCAACGCCGGCCGTGCGCTGCTCGACGATGCGGGCGAGCGCGTGCAGTTGGCGGGGCTCAATCTCCAGGCCGGCGTCAAGGCACGGCGCTCTGCCGCGTTCCAGGCCACGCTGGAGCACATGCGAATTGGTCTCGGCCTGCTGCCGGCAGAGGCATGGAACGTCCACGCCGACCTCTGGCTTGACCTGCAGCTCGGCGCGGCCGAAGCGGCTTACCTGTGCGGCCAGTTCGATGCCGCCGAGGCGATCTATCCGCTGGTGCGCGCCCGCACCTTGAGCCCGCTACTGCAGGTACGCTGCATTGCCATCCAGGCCCACCAGTACCAGTTACAGGGCCGCCTGCTTGAGGCCATCGCCGTGCAGCGCGAAGGCTTGGCGCAGTTGGACATCGCCATTCCGCATGACGTGGCGCAGATGAAAGCGCGCTTCGACGATATCCTCGCCGACATCGGGTGCCTGCATGGCGCGCAGACGCCCGGCACGTTGCTGGCGGCCGGCGACATGTGCGAGCCGGACGCGGTGGCCGCGATGCAGATGATGCAGGGCCTGTGGATGGCCAGCTATTACGCCGGCCAGCAAGATCTCAGCGCGCTGATGGTGGTATCGATGACGCGCCTGTCCATGCAACGGGGGAACAGCGATTTCAGCGCCGTCGCCTATGTCGGCTACGCGATGATGCTTGCGCTGTACGGCGGCGACGTTGCGCGCGGCTACGACTTCGGCGCGATGGCGATGGCGCTGGCCAGGCGGCGTGCCAATCTGCAGACGCGCACACTCACGGGCCTGATGTTCGGTGCGCTCATCAGTCACTGGACGCAGCCGCTGCGCAGCTCCGATGCCCTGTACGAAGAAGCCTTTGGCTGGGCACTGGAAATCGCCGATTTCGTGCAGGTTGGCGTGGTGGTCGCCGTGCGCGCCACCGAACGGATGATCCTCGGCGACTACTTGCCGCATCTGATGCACGACATCGAGCACGACCTGGCACTGATGCGCGCCAACGGCCAGCAGGCGATGGCCGATTGCTGCATCGCCGCCGCGATCCAGCCAATCAAATGCCTGATGGGTCTCCTGCCACGTCACGACAGCTACGATGATGCGACGTTCAGCGAGGCGCGTTTCCTCGAACAGTATGGCGACTCGCAGCTGTATCGCGCCTACTATTTACAAGGGAAAATCCGCAACGCCTACCTGTTCGACGGCGCCGACGCCGAGCTGTTGGCCGGCCAGCTCGGCATCGTCACCCAAATCATGCGCGGCCAGGCCAAGGTTGCCGAGTCGAGCTTCTACGCCGCGCTGATATGGATCCGCGCCTTGCGGCGCGACCGGGCGCGCCCCGATGCGGGCGATGTGCTGGCCGTGATCGACGCACTGCAGGCGCGCCTTGACGACTGGGCCAGTGAGGGCTCGGACAATAGCGGCGCCAAACATCTGCTGGTGATGGCCGAGATGGCACGCTACCGGGACGATCTGCAGCTGGCCACGCGCCATTATCGGCAGGCGATCGACGCCGCCGGCCTGGCAGGCTACGTCAACGTGCAAGCGCTGGGCAATGAGCTGTGCGGCGAATACTGGTCCGAGCAGGGCCACCCACGCGTGGCCGGCGTCTTCATCCAGGACGCCATCGCGCACTACGGCCAGTGGGGTGCAGAGGGCAAGGTGACGCAACTGCGGGCGCGCCACGCCGCGCTGCTGTCACGGATGGATGGCCGCGCCACGCTGTCGCATGTGGGCCCCGACACGCACGGCAGTTCCGCACTCGACCTGGTGTCGCTGCTGAAAGCGGCGCAGATCCTGTCGAACGAAGTCGGCTTGCGCAATGTGCTAACGCGCCTGATTTCCATCGTGTGCGAAAACGCTGGCGGGCAGGTAGCGCGTCTGCTGCTACTGTCCGAAGGCAGCTACCAGCTGGAGGCCAATATCGATGGCGATGGCATCAACGTCCTGCAAGCGCGCCGGCTCGACCTGAATGCCGCCAGCGACCCGCAGTTCCCGCTATCGCTGCTGCGCTACGTGATCCGCACTGGCGCGGAGGTGATCGAAGACAGCATCACGGGCGTCTCGCGCTTCGCCGTCGACCCGTATGTGCAGCTGCAGCGGCCGCGTGCCGTCATGTGCCTGCCGATCCGGCACGGCGGCCAGATCGACGGCATCCTGTACTTCGAGAACCGGCTTGCCGAAGCCTCGTTCACGCAGGAGCGCGTAGCGTTTCTGCGCATGCTCGGTGTACAGGCGATGATCTCGATCTCCAGCGCCAGGCTGCATGACAGCCTGGAGCGACGCGTTGCCGAACGCACGGAACAGCTGGAAGACGCCAACCGCAAACTGGCAACCTTGTCCATCACCGACGGCCTGACGGGCCTGTCGAACCGGCGCCATTTCGACGACGTGCTGCGCACCGAATGTGCGCGTGCCACGCGCGTCGGCCAGCCGCTGGCCGTCATCATGCTCGATGTCGACTACTTCAAACGCTTCAACGACCGGCATGGCCACCAGGCCGGTGACGCATGCCTGATCCGTGTCGCGCATGCGCTGGCGGCCGGCATGCGGCGCGCGGGCGACCTGACGGCGCGCTACGGCGGCGAAGAGTTTTCAATCGTGCTGCCGAACACCGGCGCAGACGAGGCGCGCCAGATCGGCGAAGCGCTACGACGCGCCATCGCAGAGCTGGACATCGACCATACGCGAGCGGATGCGCAACAGGTGACGATCAGCGTCGGCATCGCGGTCCAGTCGGCGCCTGGCGCCGCCGACCCTGACGTCCTGTTGCGCCTGGCCGATGCCGCGCTGTACCAGGCCAAGGATGCGGGGCGCAATTGCGTGGTCCTCAAGGTGCTGTCGCCTGGCTGATCCGCACACGCCGCGCGCAGCGGTCAAGGCGATGGGTGGCGCCTCAATCGCTGCCATGACTGTTCTCGCGCGCCTGGTCCCTCGCCACCTCCTTTGAAGCCAGGCCATTGAAGAACAGATTGAGCAGCACGGCAACGATGGCGGCCAGCAGGATGCCACTGTGCAGCAACGGCGACAGGGCCTTGGGCATGTGTTGCGCATATTGCTCGGCCAAAAGCGGCAGCATGCCGAAGCCGATCGACAGGGCCACGATGAACAGGTTGTTGCGGTTGCTCTTGTAGTCGACGCCGGCGAGAATGCGGATGCCGGTGGCGGCGACCATGCCGAACATCACCAGCCCTGCCCCGCCCAGCACGAACGCCGGCACGGACTCGGCCGTTTGCGCGATCTTCGGGATCACGCCCATGACCAGCAGGATGATGCCGGCCGCCACGCACACCCAGCGGCTGCGCACGCCCGTGACGCCCACCAGGCCCACGTTTTGCGAGAACGATGTGTACGGGAAGGTATTGAAAATGCCGCCGATCAAGGTGCCCAAGCCATCGACGCGCAAGCCGCGACTGATATCGTCCTGCGTGATGCGCTTGTCCGTCATTTCGCCCAGCGCCAAAAACATGCCCAGCGATTCGATCATGACGACAATCATCACCAGACTCATGGTCACGATGGCGACTACGTCGAAGGTCGGCATGCCGAACTGGAATGGCGTGACGATGGCAAAAGCCTTGGCGCTGGCCACCTTGGCGAAATCGGCCTTACCCAGCGCAAACGACAGGGCCGTGCCAGCGATGATGCCGATCAATACCGCGATATTCGACAGGAAGCCGCGACCATACTTAGCCACCAGCAAGATGACGGCCAGCACGAAGCCGGCGATGCCCAGGTTATCCAGCGCGCCGTAGCCGGGGTTGGCAATCAGGGACACGGGACCGGCCGGCGCAGGCAAGCCGGCCGCCGTGGCGGCAGCGGCCATCTGGAGGAAGGCGGGATCGGCAATTTGCGCCATGGCAGGCGGCCCGCCCATGGCCCAGTTCACGCCCACACGCATCAGCGACACGCCGATCACGGCGATGATACTGCCAGTGACCACGGGCGGAAACAGGGCCAGCAGACGGCTGATGAAGGGAGCGATCAACATGGAAACGACGCCGGCGCCGATGACGGCACCAAAGATGCCGGTGATACCCAGGGACGGGTTGTTCGCCATGGCCAGCATGGGACTGACGGCGGCAAAGGTCACGCCCATCATCACGGGCAGGCGGATGCCGAAGTATTTGCCTATGCCCAAGGACTGAATCAAGGTCACCAGGCCGCAGCAGAACAGGTCGGCACTGATCAATGCCGCCACCTGCTCGGGCGGCAGCTTGAGGGCGCGTCCGACGATCAGCGGCACGGCAATGGCGCCCGCATACATGACAAGCACATGCTGCAAGCCCAGGGTGAACAGCTTGCCAACTGGCAGGATTTCATCCACGGGCGATGGCGCTGCAGGCGTTGTGCCGGGCACGCTGCGGTGGATGGATTTCAGACGGGGAGTGGCCATTTACGCTCCATTTCCTGGGTTACCGCGGCCCCGATGGGCGCAGATGAAAGGGAAAAGCAAGAGAGAAACGGGACGACAGAAACACACTGGCGACGGATGATGCATGCGAAGCTCCTTGGATAGGACGACCAAGGTATGCCATGCACGCTTCGTGCCAGCGACGATTGTATACAGGAATTGTGCCGAAATACCATCGCGTTCGTCAAAATCGGGCGCCCGCCACGCTGCGCTGCACCGTTTTCTGACGCGCCACCAGGCGACCGCACCAGAAGGCAGCATGGAAAACGGCATCGGAGCATGGCATGGTGAGGCAGCATCCGGATCGGGCACTCTGGCGCGGCGAGCGCCATCAAGCGACGCCCCAGGGGATTATGCGCAACGCAAGCCGGCCGAAAATCAACTGCAAAACGTCAGAAAAGCGTCAGAAAAACGGCAACGAAACAGCAGCAGACGTCGTTGAGCACTGGTCTACGTTAACTGCCGGCACAGCCAACCATCAGCGCTTCCAGCTGCAGCACATAGGCCGTGCGCAAGTGTTCGCGCGCCAGCAAGGCTTGCACTTGCGCAAAAATGCCGTGCTGCGGCACGGCTGGCAAAAGTGGCGCCGCAGGGCGAACGGCGATACAGGGCACGCCGATGGCCAGCCTTTCCGCTGCAGCTTGCAACCTTGGCCCACCTGCCGCGCAGCCCCCCAGCAGACCAGCCACCATGCAGACCAGTGAACAGGCCAATGAACACGCCCGTGAGCAAGCCCGCAAGTAGCCCCAAACCCTTGGCGGCGCTAGCGTACTCGTCATTGCCGCGCTCATGGCGTCCCGCCAGCGGTGCTTCCGGCCGTTTCACGGGCGATCAGCGCCTCTGCCGCGCGGCACGCATTACCTTCAGGCTGCAATGCCAGGATGCGCGCCGCAGCCGCTTGTGCGTCGGCCTGACCAGCCTGCGCTGTGACCAAAGCCTGCCGGGCCCGCGCCGACCGGCGTACGCCCTCCTCGCGCAGTGCATTCAGCGCCTGGTCCTGGCGCCGCAACACGCCCTGCACCTCCTGCACTTGCGCTGCGCACGCGGCACGGCCTGCCTCATGTCCCCAGCGCTGCGCGCAAAACACGGCTGCCCCCAGCAACAGCAGCATCGCCAGAATGCTCAACGGCGGCTTCATGCCAACACCTTGCGCGCTGCCTGGTACAAGGCCAGACGCTCGGCCAGGCCGTTCACGCCACCATTGATGCGACGCGTCACGCGCTCCTGGTCGCCCGCATCGGCCAGGCGGTTCAAGCCGCGCGATTGCCAGAACCAGCCCGCCGAGCGACACGCGAAAGTCGCCGCCTCCAGCAACTGCGGCGCCGCCAGCAAGTCCAGGCCCAACGCCACGCCGCACGCCGCATAGTTGGCACGCCCTGTCACCTGCAGCAAGCCACGCCCCTTGAAGCGCACGCCATCGCCGGCAATCACATTGCCCAAGTCCGCCCGTCCTTCATAGGCCGCGCCGCTGGCCAGCTCGCGCACATAGCGCAACTGGCCCGATTCGTGGCCCACCTGCGCCAGGAACGCCGCCTGGCGCAGCGGTGTATCGATGCTGAACTCGGCCATCGCCGCATTCAGCGGCGCCAGGAACAGCGTAGCGCGGCGGCCGGCCAACGGCATGATCTGCATCAATTGCGCGCCTGTCACAGCATGCCCCGCACATCCTTGACGGCAGCGGCCGCGTCAACCGCCAGTTCGCCGATATCCTTGCCGCGCCGCTTGTCGAACCAGCGCACGCACGCGCCCAGTACCCACCAGGCGGGCAAGCCAGCCGCCACCATCAACGGCGCGGCGATGAATAAAAAACCCGTGGCGGGATCGCCGCCATACAGGCCCGCCACGGTCTTCGCGCTGTCAAACAGGCTGGGCCACCAGGACAGCACGGCGGCCACCAGCACGGGGCCGAGAAACGTGGAAATGATGATGCTGGAACAGAAACGGATAAATGCCTCCTTGGTCGATTGGGGCCACATGAACATGAAGCCCAGCGACGTGGCAGCGGCGCCAGCCAGCACGGGCACGCCAAACAGTTTGATCAATGCGCCGCCGGCGGCGGTGGTTTCGAGGGCCATGGTTGCCTTTCAGGTGGTGAAAATGAAAAAACCCGCCGAAGCGGGTTGAAGGTGGACAACTGTTTTGCTACACGGCCTTGACCATCACATAAGCCCGGCCGTCCGCTTCGATAGAGATCACGCGCCCGACCGCCTTGCGGTACTGCTTCTCGGTCAAGTCGTCGTCATGCACGGCGATGCCCTGGATGCCGGCGCCGTCCCGCACCGCCACGATGTAATCGCCCGGCTGGGCGCCCAGCACGTTCACCGGCACGCGGCCGGCGATGGCGATGCGGTCGACCTTCTGGCGCTCGACTTCCAGCGCCGCGTCGAAGGTGGCCATGGCCTCGGCGTCCTGCTGCACAGCGGCGGTGTGGGCGGCCAACGCGGCGGTGTAGGCGGCCTGCTTTTCCGCCCACTCGTCATCGGTGTCGCCTGCCTCCGTTACCACGTCCTCATATTCCGGTGGATTGATGCCGGGTACCGGCTGCTGCGTGACCACGTCTTCACGGCGCAGGGGCTGGGTCGGCGCTGCTCCAGCCTGGGCAGACGGGCGCGGCCCCACGTCGTTGGCCCAGGAATCGCCACCGACAAATGAGGGTGCGGTGGATTTGATCGAGAACATGACGGCATCGGCCCACTTGTCGGTGACTTTATTGTCTGCGGTGATGCCGACTATTTGACCAGGGGCGACGATACCGCACATGAGGCATTTGAAAATGTATTCCGCATAATCGTTGCCCATGGTATTAACCGTACCACGGGCATTTACACTCCGCCCTGTAACAGTGTTCGCACTCAAAATTAGGGCGGCATTCGTTAAATTCCCGTAGTTGCCATCACACTTCCTGAATCCCCCAGCTTGATTTACGGTCAGGATATCCTGGCCCTGTCCGCCAGGCATGTCAATAACATGGTGTACCGCATGACTTTCCGTCCCAGCCTTAAGTGAGGAAATATAGACTGAACCCGTCCCTTTCACCGCGAGAAAATCGCCACTCCATTGATTTGACTGTGTGTCATATGCTCTGAGAGCCATCCTGTAGCTTTCTTTGTACAGGTTGCTTGGTGTCCCATTGCTATTGCCTGCAGATGTGAACCAGCTGAAGCAGCCGGGGTAGGTAGTTCCAGATACGCCACCAACTCCAATTCGTAGGCTATCCCGCTCCTGCCCAGCCGCCATGCTAACGCCGCCACAAATCAAGTGCGACGTAGTAATCGACCCGTCACCTACCCCAAGTAATTCATTGACTAGTAGCCCCTTGCCTGTAGCGGGGGTGCGCCACCGTGGCGCAATGTGGATTGGGTTTCCCGGCCCTGTCGCCGAATCAAATACTACCGTTCCCGCTGGTGTCGAGTTAGTTTCAACAGGCAATGCATACGTCGTTGTGTTTATCCCAGTCAAATCGAATGACATAGTTGAAAAAACACTACTATCAAAAAAAGCATAAACGTCATGCTTTCCGTCGGCACGTCTTACGACCATGATGCGAGATTGCCAAATTATTGGACCTTCAATGTGCCAGTCCACATAGAACCCCTCGCGCACACCCATGAATATAGTGAAGGGGCTTGAACTAGATGCGGTCCAGTTATTGTTAAACACACCACGAATAAGCAGGTTTGCATTTGCTCCCACATTTGACTCGCCAATCGTAGCAATAAGTATCCAGCGAGTGATCCCAGCACCATTAGTCGCGTAGTTATAGCCGTATTTGGCGGTGGTGCTTACCCCGAAAGCAATATCCGTTCTGAGGGGGAGCCCAGGATCAAGCCACTCCGGCGTGATCTTTCCATTCGGCCCGCCAAGCGGCGACCGCCCGACGGCTGGCGCATACGACGCCACCACGGCGCCCCGTCCAGCCAGCTCGTTCAAGCGCTGGATCGCATCCTTCTGACCATAGTAAAAAAAATCACCCATTACAGCTCCTCAATTTCAATGTTGGTGGCATAAGCCTGGAAAGACGGTGTGGTGATGGCGGCCAGATTGGCCAGGCGCCCATACACCTGGTGCGCCTGCTCCAGCTCGACGTCGTCGCTATCCGGATACAGGCTGACGAAAAGCGGGCGCGACAGACCGTTGCCGCGCACGATGCGCCACAGTTCGGCACGGTCCAACGGCGTCATGTGATCAAGCGTCAGCGACAGCTTGCGGTACATCGCACCCCGCTCCACCTTCTGTTCGCCAGCACCGTTGCGGTATTGGCTGCTGGTATCGACTGTCGTGATACCAGCGCCATACGCAGCGTTCTGCTCGGGACTCCAGTAAGCCCCTGCAACCAGCCGCACGGCCTCGATATAGCCGGCAGGATTGTCCGGGTCGGCCAGGTCGATCACCAGCTTCCTGATGCTGCGCATCTGGAACCAGCACCGCGCATACGTACCGCCGCCGTAACTGTAGGCATTCAAGCCTAGCGGCAATGCGCCCCAATCCCACATGCCCAGTCGCGCATACTCGCACGCCGGCATGACGCCACTATCGATGGCTGGCACAGTATCGCCAGGCTCGATATAGCTGCGGACGCGGATAGTTGCCCCTGGGGTCAGGTTGCAAAACGGCAGGGTTACGCCACCGACAATTTCCGGCGACGGCCACGTCGCCGTGATGGTCTGCAACGTTCCAATTGAACGCAGCACCATGGACTTTCCTTCCCGCTGCAGATTGCCCGGTCCCAAGGTACCGGCCTGGCTCGATGCCGTCAACACTGCGCGGTCGGCGGCGTTGTCGTAGATGATGCGCAAGTTGCTCATGCGCCCCCCTGCACTGGCCAAACGATCGCATCGAGCGCTTCGAAGGAAGTGGCAGCAGCGATCTGCCCGCGCAACTGAAGGCAAATGGCGAACGCCCCGGTAACGTGCGCGCCCAGCGCGGCGCCAACGGCGATCATGCCAGCCGCATCGAGCGGCACGTGGGTGTTATCCGACAAGGTCCAGTCGATGCTGTATGGCTGGCCGGCAGCCTGCGCCATCAAGGCCAGCTGCGTGGCACCAACAATGCGATCCTTGTCTGCCTGGTACATGACACCGCAGCACACAAAATCCGCGGCCTCGGCAAGGGAACGCGCCTGCTTGATGCGCGTCCAGGCCCGAGCCCGGGCCGTGTCGAGCGTGTCGCTGCGGTCTGCGGCAATACTGCCACCGGCAAACGGACTGACCGCGTCGGTGGCCAGCCAACGTTCAGCAATGCTGCCCAGATCACCCTGCAATTGAAACAATGGCATCTGCAACGGCGTGTTCCAGGCCAGGCCGTAACCGGCCAGATAGGCTGCCTCGCTGGCGTAGCTATGCACGGAAAGCTGCGCAGTATCAAACGGCGCATTGATTTCGATTCGTTTGAGCATATGAAAGCCAACCGCCACCCCGTTTGGCGTGGTGAAGTTTTTAAGAATCATCAGTTTTCCTAGTCGTAAAGAGATGCATTAATGACGGGCATGCTCAGATCTGCGGCATTTCCCGAATGGGATCTGCCATCCCGGTCATATTCGGCACCCCTAAAATAGTAAGCAGCCACAGTGGCCATATAGGTGGAAAAGGTCGCCCCATTTCTACGCACTCCCCCCCGATCCTCGTAAAACTGGGAATTGCCCGAGCCGGGATATCCCGGGGCATCGCCCACCGATACGTCGCTGATATTGTAGGTATCAGGAAGCAGGATGGCGGCATTGGATGCGTCTGGAATGACACAATTGTTTATTTGATAATTATAGGATACGGGCGAAAATGACTCTATCTTCAGAGACAAATTGCCACTATCAAATATCAGCTTTCCCGTGCCATCCCATGAGCGCATGCCATAAGTATTGGCCGACGCAATGGCGCGGCCAATGGCAAAGCAATAGCCTACGGGCAAGATCGGCAGCACGCCGCCGTTGCGCCGGTAGATATTCATGCCCGGCACGCTCCCGTCGACCGTAGTAGCCACGGACGACGTGGGATAGAACCAGATATCCTCCCCATTGGCATCCGGATAGCGCCAGAAAGTCATGATGGCCCGGCCGCCAGAATCGGGGAGCTGGTTGATCCGATGAGCATTGGTGTAGTAAGGAGTTACTCCGACATTCCCGCCGGTAAATAACCCGGAAATATGAGGCGTGGGATTCAAGGTCACCTTGCCAGTAAACTCCGGCACCATGAATTCCTCATCGATGACCCGGCTTCCTTTTTCCGTATTAAAAAGTATTCCGTTCGTCATGATGCGAATACCAGCAAGATCAGATCGCCGCCATATGCGTCCTTATATTCAAACGAGAAAGTAATCGTCGGGTTGCCATGCCCATCCTGGCCTACCACCCAAGCATATACCCCCCCCATTACCTGAAACACGCGCAAAGACATGCCACGCAGTCCGGAATACACACGCACCGCAGGTTGATCAGCGCCTTGCCGCCACGTCTCCACATAGATGCCGCCTGCGCCATCGGGCGTAATCATGGGCGTGCCATTGGCTCTATATGTCGTAATGCCGATGCTCATCGTGTCAGGTCTCCTATCTGTACGCGCAACATGTTGTTGCCGTCGTACACCTTGATGACGTTGTCCCAGATTTCCGTGCGGGCACCCCAAGTGGCTGTGCGCAAGGTACCGATGACGGCCGACATGGCCGACAAGGAGGAAATGCTGGCGATATTGATCAGCGCCAGATCGATGGCCGCGCCCTGGATATACGTACCGATGGTGGCCCGACTCATCTGCCCGCCGATATTCACGCCAAAGGTAGCGCCCGCCGTCGCATTCGACGGGGGCTTGGCCCCGATCACCTTGCTGTAATCGATGCCGCTGGCGCCTGCAGCAAGAATTACGCTGTCATTCGCGCCATAAATCGTGACCGCCTTCATCACCGCCTGCCCTGCCGCATTGACGGACCAATTTCCCGCTGCGTCGCTGACGGTGCCGGTTACAAGCAAGTTCCCCGTTTTCGTATTGACAGCCTCCAGACTGCCCACTTTCAACGCATTCAAATACGGCGCCGTCCACTGGGTGGTGCCGCTAGCCGGATTGAAAATACCATCAGACCGGTATAGCGATTCACCTGCGCCGAAAGCCTGCGGCGAACCTTCCCACACCGTGCCAGCGCCCCAGGTGTTAATTGGCGGGAAGGACGCATCGCCCTGCGTGCTGATCGTCGCCGGCGCGCTGGCCAGTGACAACAAGCTGGTCTTGCTGTAACAGACTCGCATTGAGTTACCCGTCACGCCATCAAAAATCTTGCTGACCGTCTGGCTGGCCGTGTAAGTGAGGCCGTCGACCACGATCGTGGCCGTGACCGTCACGCTGTCGCCCACCATGCCGGCATACGCCAGCGTGGCCATGTTACCGACGCGCGTCAGTACGCTGGCGTTACTGGCAGAAAACGCCACCTGGCCCTGCATGTTCACCAAGCCTGCCGTAAAGTCGATGCTTGCCGGCGCGGCAATTGTCGTCGCCGCCACCTTGAACGCCTGCGCCGTGGCCGCCAGCAGCAGCACGCGGTCGTTGGCAGGCGCGAAGCGCGGCACGGTATTCATGATGAGCCTGTCGCGCTCCCCCACAATCGCGCTCATACGAGCACCCCCACAGTCACTCTGCCCGTCAGCCAGAAACGCGATAGCATCACCACCACTCCCGGCACGCCTTCTTGCAAGCCAAAGCGCTCAGCGCGCAGTTGTACGGGCTGCCCCAGTTCCAGCATCATCATCTCGGGCTCTCCATCGAATTCATACATGGTGCGCGGCACCTTGCTCAAGGCCAGGCGCCGCTGCGCCTCCACACGGGCATCGGCCCGCGTCTTCAGGCACGTATCGATCTGCACCGGGTCGTCGCTCAGGCGATAGCGCGCGCGCACCGCCTCGTCGACCACCGTCTCCGTCAGCCATTCCGTGGCATACAAATCCGCATGCGCGGGCGGAATGCTGGTCGTCAAGCCAGCCTGCAGCGTGTAGTTCCGGTCGAAGCCGATCTTCACGGCCGCCGTCACGGGCAGGCGCTGCGCGGGACGCAGCGAGCGTTCGCGCATCTGCTCCGGACCGATTTCCACCGGCACGCCGGCGGCAGGCAGCGCGATCTGCACCAGGCGCAGTTGGCCGGTGCGCGACATGATCGCCTGGGCGCCCACGCTGGCCGCCAGTTGCTGGATGGCCTGTGCCTGGTTCGTGCGGTCCGCAACATACAGCCCCACCGGCTGCGGATGGGACGCGTCGAAGGCGGCCAGGTTGTCCAGGTCCAGGTCGGCCGTGGTAAAACGGTCGGCCGCCTTGCCGTAGGTGGTGGCGATGCGCTGCGCCAGCGGCGCGATGCGCGGCGCAAAACCGCCGCCCTTGTCGCCCTGTACGCTGGCCGTGATCGTGGTGGAAAACGGATCGGTGGTCAGGTTGAAGCGGCCCGCCTGGTCATTCAAGGCCACGGCAATCGGCTTGCCGTTGGTGCGCACTTCGAACGTCGATTCGACCGCGCCGAGAAAACCGTATTCCAAAGTGGCGGGATTGGTCAGCAAGGGCGCCACGTTGTGGCACTCGCCGAAGGGAATCGGCAGGATGGCGTCTTTGTTCGGCGTCGTGCCACCCAGCTTGGCTTCGGAGATCGGCGTATTCAGGCGTTGCAGCTTGTCGCGCAGTACCAGGTTAACCGACTCGCGCCCCGCACTGGCCACGTCGGAGATGATGCCGTCGAAGACCAGCTGAAAGTCGGCACGCGGCCAGGAGGGATCGCCGGCCCAAGCCTTGATCGGCCGGTTCATCCAGACGTCGCCCAGCCAGCCATCCAGAGCGCCATCGGCGTTATCGAGTTCGATATCGCCGCCCGACAGCCCCGCCTCGCCGGACAGGCTGACCTGTTCCGTGAAGGCCAGGCCGCCCTTGGCCAGCGGCTGGTACGCGGTATTCGCCGGCAACTCATCCGGCCGGGTAACGTAAGGCCGCGAAGCGATATACCGCGTCACCTCGCTACCGGTCACATTCACTTGCGCCTCGATCAGCACCATGCGGATGGCCGACGGGTTTTGCAGCCATTCCTGAAATTGTGCAGCGGTCATGCGTACTCTCCTTTCACTGCGTTGGCCCAGGCGGATGCCCTGGACGATTTGTCCACGCCATCGACCACCGTCCTGGCGGCGTTGGCGTTCGATTCAAAGGTGGCCTGGATGGTGGCGCCCGTTTGCGCCCGCTGATCGGCGCGCAAGCCTTCCAGTTCCACGCGCATGGCCTGGTTGTCTTCGCGCAGGCCGCGGATTTCCGCGACAAGAACCTCGGAACCGACGTTCACCGCCGACGAGTAGCGCACGGGGTCGAAGACGGCCGCCGCGACCGGGGTTGTCATCGCCGCCAGTGCAGCGACCACGGGAGGATTATTGAACTGCACACCCAGGTCCACAGCACCGCCCATCGCCGCCCGCAGGCCGGCAATGGCCTGCGCCACCGTCAGCACGCTGTCGTTAATCGTGATCAAGCCCGATACCTGGGCATTGAGCGCGTCCAGGCTGGCCTGCTGCACGTCGACCTGCGCGGCGGCCCATTTCAACGCTTCCTTGTTCGCTGCCACCACGCGGGCATAATCCGCCGCATAACGTGCATCGGAGGCGTTGACCACTTGCGATGCCGTCAAAAACGCCTGTTCGGCGGCAGATAGCCCTGATTGCGCCGTCGTGTCACCCGCATTCGCGGCCGCCAGGGTTTTCTCGAACTGGGCGCGCGCTTCAGCGTACTTCTGCTCCGGCGTCAGCGTTGACTGGGCGCCCAAAGCCATGCTGGAATTGAGCCCGTTCAAGGTGCTCACCCACGATTTCGACTTCTCCAGCGCCGACTTGGCCGCCGCCGATTCCGTCTCGTAGGCTTTAGCCAGAGCATCCTTCGCGCTGGTTACCGCCTTGACGGCCTGGATCTGGTCGAACAATCCCCGGTTGCCGTCGGCAATGCCGGCGCGCTGGGCAGCCAGCAACTGCGCTTCGCTGTGTGTCAGCTGGTTCAACTGCTGTTGCAGGTCCCTGCGTTCGCTGGCGATGTCGCTGGCTGTCTTGCTCACTTCAGCCAGTTCACCCGTCGTGGTGGCCAGGTCGGCCGCATAGTCGGCAGCCTTCTTGAACGGTTCGGCAATGGCAAGCAACTGGACATACATGTTCTGGCCGGCGACCGTGTTCAAGTCCTGCGCCAGCACCAGCGCCTTGAATTGCTCGCTCGTTATCACGCCGGATTGCCCCATCGCCGCCATGGCGCTGCGCACCGACTTGGTGACCGGGTCCATCTGCTCGGCCTCGCTCAGGAAATTCTGCACGAAGAAGCTGGTGCCGCTGGTCAGGGTATCGAGGTCGCCCGCCGCGTTAATCAGGCTTTCGCTCAGCGCCACGGCGGAAAGGCCGGAAGTGTTGAACGACTTGCCCAACACGCCCAGCACGTCCGACACCTGCATGTAGTTGTTGGCCACACGCGCCAATGTTTCCAGGTAGCCCTCGCCCACGGCCTGGTATTTTTCCAGGCCGCCCACGCCGAACTTCGCCATGTCGTCGCCCAGCTTGGAAAAGGCCGCTTCCAGGGCCTTTTGCATTTCCTCGCCCTTCAGGTCCTTCAGGCTGATCTTGCCCAGGCTGACGACGAAGGAATTCAAGCGCGTCGTGAAGGCATCGCCGCCCATACCCAGGGAGTCGGCTGCCGCCACGATGCTCGTGCGCAGGCCGAGAACAATTTTCGTGAACTGGTCATTCGTTTCCGCGCCCATGGCCGTGAGACTCGTGGACTTCTTGTCGCTGGAAAACCAGCCGCCGGACTTCTTGATATCGACATAGGAATTCACGTCAAAGCGCTTAGTATCAAGGTCGCCCAGGCGCGACGAGTTGGTGACTATCCCCACATCCTGCACCGTGGTCTTGCCGCCAAAAATGCTGCTGACGACATTGCCGATGAAGCCCCCGCTGGAGCTACCCTTGGTTCCCAATGCGGACATCAGGATGTCCGAGCGCACCAGCAAGCTGCCCAAGCCGCCGATGCCCGAAACGATCTGCTTGAGCGAGACCACCATCGACGAGGAATACACCAGGCCCAGGCCGGAGTTCTTCTCCATGATTTCCAGGCTGTTGGCGATCGACTCCGATTTCGCGGATGAATCACCGAGTACCGTGCCAGTGCCGTTGGCGGCCTGGCGATCCTTGGCCGTCATGTCGACGCCGCCACCGCCGCCGCTGAAGGCGCCGCCCAGCACGGCGGCAATCGCCGCTGCCGCTGCCGCATAGCCCCACGGTCCCATGGCGCTCATGAAGGACATGAACACGCCGGGTACCTTGGCCGCATTCTGCGCGGTCTGGCCGGCCATCACTGCACCCGTCTCTGTCGCCTGCCCGACGACCACGCCCGCGGCAGACGAGCCCGATACAAACAGGCTGGTCGCCAGTTTTTGCAATTGGCCGGCTATTTCCACCGCGCGAAACGCTTTTTCGGCTCCTTCCATCAACTTGTAGCCAGTACTGTTTTCTTTGAAAAAGCCCTTGGCGGCCCCGGCCATGTCCCGGTAACCCTTGATCTGCGCCTGCGCGCCATCCTCGCGGGCCTTGGCATGCGCAGCGTCTTTCTTGGGTTCGTCGTTGCCAGCGTCCTTGAGCCCTTCGCTCAGGGTGCGTTGAACGTCGCGCTGGGCCTTCTGATAATCGGCAAAGGCCGTGCCCAACTTGCCGACCGCAGCCCCTGCCTTGCCGAAGGCTTTTTCCAGCGCGTCGCCCATGGCCTTGGCGCCATCGACCGTGTCTTTCCACGTTTTTTCATCCGCCGCCTTGGCATCGGCACGGTTCTTGGTCTCTTTTGCCTTGGCCTCCTCGTCGCGCTTCTTCGCTGCCGCTTCCTTCTCCTGGCGCGCCGCTTCCTCCAGTTGCGCCAGATCGGCGTTGACTTGCTGCTGCACGCGCAGCTGCGCAGTGCCCGCCTCTGCGATCTTGTTGACGTTTTCCTGACGGCCTTGCGCCGTTTTCGCCTGAAAACCTTTTAATACGTCGGCTTGCTGCTGGTAGGCCGCCACCTCGGCGGCGCCACGCGCGCTAATGGCCATGCGACGGCTCGCAAAAAACTCGTCCTCGCTCAAGGCGCCGCCCTTGCGGCGCGCTTCATCGAGCTTGGCCTGCTGGTCATAACCTTCGGTCTTGATGCGCAATGCGGTTTGGATCGATTGCAACTCACCTGCCAGCACGGCATCACGGGGATCGGAACCTGCCTCTGGAGGTGCTGCAGTCCTGGCAGGTGCGGCAGTCCGGGAAGGTGCCGCAAACGAGGCTCGCATATTCTGCCGCAGCTCTTTCTCCTTTTCGGGAGAGAAGGGAACACCGGCGGCCCTGGCATTGGCCAGGGTCTCCTCAAGCTGTTTGATTTCCGCTGTTTCGCGCTGCGCCCTGGTGACATAGCGCTTCTGCAACTCGTCCAGCTCCTTGACCGCCTGCTTGCCCTCGGCATTGCGTTTCGATTCCGCCTGATCGGCCTTCGCCTTTGCCTCGAGCTGCGTCTGCTTGTTCATTGCCACAGCCAGGGCCTTGGCCTGCTCCTGCTCGAACTGCTGCATCTGCTCGCCCGTCAGGCGTGCCCCCGGATGCGTACCCGGAACCAACTGGCCCGTGCGGCGTACTTCGGCCGTACGTTTCTTGATTTTCTCGATCTCGTCCTCCGGCGTCTCTTCGCGTCCGATGGAACGCATGCCATCCATGAAACTGGACCAGAGATTTTTGCTACCTTGCAGCAAGGTACCGATCATGCTGAGCTTTTCAGCGCGTTTTTGCAGGCCTGCATTGATCAAGTCACTCGCCATGACCATGGCCTCTTGCGTCTTGCCTTCTTTTTCCAGGGCGGCGATATGCGCGTACTGGGCGCCTGTCAAGATGTTGTAGTTTTTATCGTGCGTGTCGACCCAGTTGGTCACGCCATCGGCCATCGTCGCGAAGTCGGCCGCCACGGCACCGGCCGATTGGCCATTCATTTGCGCCATGGTAACGGCGGCCGCCCCCACGGAATTGAGCGCTTCGCTGGTGAACTGGCCCGTTTCCACCAGGGTCTGCAAGACCACGCGGGTATCGCCCAGGCCGCCTTGACTGGCATCGGAGACCGACGCCACCATGGTGTTGAACTGGCCTTCCGTGATGCCGGCGGCATTGCCGGTCAGCTCCAGGGCACGGGAAAACTTGTCCGATTCCAGCTGACCCTGCACGAAGGCCTCGGCCACGAACGCCGCCACGTCGGCCGCCATCTGCAGCGCCAGCAGCGGCCCCGCGCCCAGGCGTTTCATGGCCAGTTCCGTCAAGCCGGTGGCATTGGCCATCTCTCCCAAGCCATCCTTGATCTGCCCGATGTCGGCGTTCAAACCGCCTTCGCCAATCTTGGCGGAAGCCTTGGCAAAGCCATCGACCGCGGTCATGCCCTTGAACATGGCATCCGCAGCGGCGCTGCTTTCGTCACCAAGTACTTTGGAAGCGTCTGCCGCCGCGCGTGCCGCTTCGGCCTGCGCGCGCACCCGTGGTTCGAAGTTGCGAAACTTGGTACTGGCCTCCTCGACTTGATCGCCTGTCTGTTTACTAGCGGCCGCCAGGTCATTCACTGCCTGCGTTCCCGCCTTGATTTCCGCCGCATTCACGGCAATTTTTAACTCTGTTATCTCTGGCATGGTTGGCCCATAAAAAAGGCCGCGCATGGCGGCCGGGTTGGAAAATGCGGGTCAGCCTGCCGCATGCTGGTGCGACAGGAAGAGCGCGTCGAGCTGGTCCAGCAACTGGTGCTCGAACGGCTCGATGGCGATGCCGTGGCGCGCCTGCCATGCGAGGATTTCCGTGCTGGCGATGGGGTTGACGGCCATGCCGTTCTGCCGCTTGCGGTTTAATTGCGCAAACCATTCCCATACGTGGGCCAGCTCGAACGGCATGGGCGGCGTCGCCGATTCGGGCGGCGCGCGGTACAACGGATGGCGCCGGGCGGCGTCGATATGCTCGCCCTTGGCATGGCCATCGGCCGCCCGCGCCCCGCGCTCGAACTGGTGCCCGGCGTAGCGCAGCAGGCTGGCCGTCAGAGTTTCAAAAAATTCGACTCGTTTTCCAGCGCCGTGGTGACCTTTTCCTGCCAGGTCGGGTATTTTTCAAAGGCGGCTTCCAGCAGCGCCGGATCGAGCGGCACGGGTGCGCTGTTGCTGGTGAAGCCGTACCAGCCCGTGACCACGGCCAGCGCCAGGCGCTTCTGGTTGCCGTCGATGGCTTGCACCAGCAGTTCCGCGCCTTCGTCAGTGGAGGCGTCGATGGCCGTCTTGCGGCGCGCCGATTTCTTGTAGCCTTCTGCGCGCACGGCGTTGTTGGCCACGCGATACTGCTCGCTGTTCTTGCCGACGATGGTCAAACCAGCCACCGCTTCGCCGTCCGCGTCGAAAATGACGGGCACGTCGAAGGTCACGGGGGTGGTAGCCGCATGGATGTTGCCGATGTCGAAACCTGCCTGGATTTTTTGTGCGTTGTTCATGTGTACTGCTTTCTGAATGAATTCAAATGGGGTAAGAGCTAAAAAGGCCGCCATCACGGCGGCCCCAGTGCAAATGTCAGCCGCTTACAGCGCGCTGTCCTGAATGGTCAAGGTGGTCGCCTCGTGCTGCGCATCGGTGCCCTTGTAGCGCAGGACGTCAAAGGCGCAGGTGACGATCTTGTTTTTCTCGCCGTCGTCGATCTTGGCCGAGGTGATCTTGATGCGGCCCATGGCCAGCGCCAGCACGTCTGCTGCCGGCGCCGTGCCCGACGCCATGGCGTAGGCCAACGGGATTTCCGTCTCGGACTTGAAGTAGTCAAGGTAGGTGGCGTCTTGCAACAGCACCGTGAACTGGCCCGAGCCCATCACTTTGCCGCGCGAGGCGGCCGTGGCGTACTTCGAACCGATCACCGGGTCAACCTTGACCTGGCCGTCCAGCGAGACGGACATGCCGGTGCAGATCTGCGACGGGATGCCATTCACCGACAGCATCGCCGTGGCGCCCGAAAACTTGCCGGAGCCAGGCGCGGCCAGCGGCGTGGGGAAGTACGGCACGGCCGTGGTCGGGCCTTCCGCCTTGCCCATCAGGGTGAAGTCCAGGCTGGTAATGCCGTTCGGCTGCACGGCGATATCCATCTTGCTGACCAGCTGGTCGACGAAGCTGCGGTGCACGCCGATCTTCGGGTCCTGCACTTCGGCCGTAAACCAGTCGGTGGTATGACCCGTCAACGGGGTGAAGCTGCGCTTGCCCACTGCCGCCACGCCGACCGAGTCGCCGGCCGCCTTGACGATCATCGCCGAGCCATCCATGAACTGGCCATTCAGGTTGGTCGCCGTCACCGAGGTGACGAAGAAGTTCTTCGCGTTGTTGGCGGCGGCCGGCGCCGTCATGCCGGTGATGCGCACCACGCTGCCGGCGCGGAAGCCTTCTGCCAGCCAGGAGCCGGCGCTGCGCGTCAGGCCCGTGGCGGCCGCCGCGATGGTGGTTTGCGCGGCAGCGACGCCGCCGGCCGTGAAATCGCGGCGCAGCAGCGCCGCCATCAGCGGCGCATACGTGCCGCACGCCGCTTCGGCCTTGATGGCACCCGTGGTGCGGAAGTTGCCCAGACGGGTATCGCCCTGCTGCTGGCTGGCGTCGATTTCGGCACTCGCGTATTTGTCCGCTTCCGTGTCGAAAGTGGCGGTGACGCGGGGGTAAATCTGGCCGGCGCCGGCGGCTGCCTTGCTGCCTTCCGCGCTTTGTTTGCTGATAACGATCAAGCTGTCGATGCCGTTTGCTGTCGATGCCATAAGTAATACCTTTCGTGGGATGAAAAAAAAGACCGCATATGCGGTCTTGAGGGGGAACTGCCAAGTATCAGGAAAATAAAAAACCCGCGCGCGGTGAGGCGGCGGGCTGGCGTCCGGATGGCACGGGGCCATACCGGGCGGAAGATGGGCGAATGCGGCCATGAAGGCGGTTCGCTGCGCTGATTTCCCCTATCGGTGTCGCGCCTTGAGCGCGTCTATTACGAGTGGAGAAGCATGTGGTGTACTGCGGTGTTGCCGGTGTTTCCGGTGTTTCTATTACTGCGTGATCGAGACTCTATTCTATGGGTGTTTTTTCCAGCATCGGGCATATTGCAAAAAACTTTTTAGTGACCGAGGCGACGCATGGCGCGGGCGCCGTGCGACTGGAAGATGCCTTCCAGTTCGCTGACCATGTCCTTGATGCGTTCGAGCTCGAAGCCGCCGGAGCAGCTGATGGCCGCTTCGCCGACGCCGTGACAAGCCTGGCAGACAACAGGCGCGCAGGCCCGCATGGCAGCGACGACGCCCGTGCCGTGGCAGACCTTGCATTTGCTGTCGAGCCAATGCGCGAGCGACGCTTCGGCCACGCGGCGGTACAAGGTATTGGCCGCCTGCGCATCCCAGGCCGTATGCGCCTTGACCCAGCGCCGCGAACGGCCTTTCTGCGTCACGGCCGCCGTCCAGGCGCGCAGCAACTGCGCCAGGTTGCCCGCATTGCCCTCGAACAGACGGCTGACGGTACCGTCCGCGTATTTGACGCGGCACAGCAAGGCGCCCATGTCGCCGGCCAGCGCGGCGGCCGCGATGACATCCAGGTCGTGGTGAACGGCATTGTCGCGCAGGTTCTGCGACGACAGCGATGCGATATATTTTTCTGCAAACCCCATGATTTCTCCTCGTTGATTCTTGTCTTAGTTTTCCTGCGCCGGTCCGAACAGGGCCGCCACCAGTGGATCGCGGCGCGCCGCACCGCGTGGCCAGCTGGCCGTGCGGCGCACTTGCGGCGGCAGTTCGGCCCAGCCGTCGACCTCCTCGTCCTGTTCGCCCAGCGCGTACAGGGCGGGCCGCTGGCGCCCCGGTTCCGTGCAATGGCGTTGCGCCAGGTGGATTTGTCCCATGCCGCACATGTGGCGCAAATAGCGGCTCATGGTGCCCGCATCGAGTCCCAGCAAGGCGGACAATTGCGCCGCGCTGGCCTGGCCTTGCTCGCCCACATACTGCACGATGCGGGCGATATGCAGCTGTGACTTCTTGCTGCGTCCCTGTAGCTGGCGCCCCTGCCGTGGCACCGCCCTGCTTTCTACCAACTGACTGCTGTTCAACATCTGCCTGACCTCCCGTGGTGTCACCAAGCGGCAAACGCTGTAGTGCGTTTGCGACAGGCAACGAGTGGACTTTATCAATCGCTAATGTTAAAGTCAAGCATTTGGTAATTTATCAAACGGTAAATTTCAGGTTTAATGTGGAGATGAATATGTATCAATACAGACGCGACCGCCTGCTGGCCCTGATCCGCGAGCACTACGACAACACGCGCAAGAAAATTTCCGACGTCAGCGGCTGGAGCGAAGCGCGCATCTCGCAAATCCTCTCGCCCACCTACCGCGAGGGACGCGCCTTCAGTGAAAAAATCGCACGCAAGCTGGAAGCGGACCTGCAACTGGACAGCATGTACTTCGACCAAGGCGCGGCGCCCGACCAGGCGGCGCTGGCGGCGCGTGCGCTGGGTGAGCTACAGCCGGTGGTGGTGGTCGATGGCGAGGACGAGCGCTTCTACCCGATCCGCAAAGTCAAGTTGCGCCTGTCGGCCGGCATCACGGGCTTTGCGATCGAACCGGAAACGCACGACGGCAGCACCATCAGCGTGCCGCGCAGCTGGGTCGAGCGCAATGGCTACCACCCTGAAAAACTGGTGGCGATCAAGGTCAAGGGCGAGAGCATGGAGCCGGCCCTGTACGAGGACGACGTGGTAATCATCAATACGGCCGACAACCGACCGGCCGACGGCATCGTGTTTGCCATCAATTACGAAGGCGAACCGGTGGTCAAGCGCATGGCGCGCGATATCGGCGAATGGTGGCTGACCTCGGACAACCCGGACCAGCGCAAATACCACCGCAAGCTGTGCCGCGGCAATGAATGCCTGATCGTGGGCAGGGTCGTGCGCAAGGAAAGCGACCGCATTTGAGAGTGAAATTTATCGATTGATAAACTCCACTACCATCCTGGTGCTTAAGCCAATGCTGCCTGGATCTGCTGCAACGATGCCGGATCGTCCATCGACGTCAGGTCGCCCGGGCTGCGGCCTTCGCAGATGGCCTGGATCGAGCGGCGCAGCAGCTTGCCTGACCGCGTCTTCGGCAGCTGCGGCACGAACAGCACGCGCGCGGGCCGCGCCACGGCGCCCAGTTGGCGGTCGACCACGGCCATCACTTCGCGCTCCAGGACCGCTTTTGCTTCGACACTGTCGAAGCCCTGCGGGTTTTTCAGGATCACGAAGGCCATCGCCACCTGGCCTTTGAGCTTGTCTTCCACGCCCACCACCGCGACCTCCGACACGTTCGGATGGCTGGAAATGCTTTCCTCGATTTCGCGCGTGCCCAGGCGGTGGCCGGCCACGTTGATCACGTCATCGGTGCGGCCCAGGATGAAGTAATAGCCATCCGCGTCGCGCACGCCCCAGTCGAAGGTGGAATACACTTGCCGGCCGCTGAAGGTAGACCAGTAGGTGTCGACGAAACGCTCGTCATCGCCGTACACGGTCTGCATGCAGCCCGGTGGCAGCGGGCCTTCCAGCACCAGCACGCCCTTCTCGTTGGCGCCGCATTCATCGCCTGTCGCTTCGTTGAGCAGCTTGACCTGGTAGCCGTACATGGCCATACCCGGGCTGCCCAGGCGCGTCGGGGTATCGGCCACGCCTTTCGCCACCGACAAGATCGGCCAGCCCGTCTCCGTCTGCCAGTAGTTGTCGATGATGTCCACTTTGAGTTCATCGGCGATCCATTGCGAGGTGGTTTCATCGAGCGGTTCGCCCGCCAGATACAGCGCCTTCAGGGAAGACAGGTCGTGCTTGCGCATCAATTCCACCGGGTGCTTGCGCAGCACGCGGATCGCCGTTGGCGCCGAAAACATGCGCGTGACCTTGTATTTTTCGACGATGCTCCACCAGATGCCCGCATCGGGACAAATCGGCAAACCCTCGTACAAGATGGTGGCCATGCCGGCAATCAGCGGGCCATACACGATGTAGGAATGGCCCACCACCCAGCCGATATCCGAGGTGGCGAAGAAGGTTTCACCGGCCTTGCCGCAGAAGTTGTACTGCATCGACGACGCCAGCGCCACCGCATAGCCGCCCACGTCGCGCTGCACGCCCTTCGGCTTGCCCGTCGTGCCCGAGGTATACAGCACATACGACGGCTCGTTCGATTCGAGCCAGGTGACGGGCACCTGCGCGTCCAGGTGCTGCTCGCGCAGGGTCGCATAATCGACATCGCGGCCCGGCGTCAATTCCATCGGCACGAGATGGCGGTCGACCAGCAGCACCTGCTGCGGCTTGTGCGCGGCGATGCGGATGGCTTCATCGAGCAGCGGCTTGTAGGCAATCGCCTTGCCATTGCGCGAACCGGCATCAGCGGAAAACACTAGCTTGGGCTGCGCATCGTCGATGCGGCTGGCCAGGCTGTTGGCGGCAAAACCGCCGAACACCACGGAATGCACGGCGCCGATGCGTGCGCACGCGAGCATGGCGAAGGCCGCTTCGGCGATCATCGGCATATAAATCAAGACGCGGTCGCCCTTGACCACGCCCAGCGACTGCAAGATGGCGGCGCAGCGCTCCACTTCGCGCTGCAGTTCGCGAAAACTGTAGGTGCGCTCGGTATTGGTCTCGGTGGAAATGGCGATCAGCGCGGCGGCATCGCCCTGGCTGCCCACCCAACGGTCAACGGCGTTGTGGCACAAATTGGTGGTGCCGCCGACGAACCATTTGGCGAACGGCGGACGGGAATAATCAAGCACTTGCGAAAACGCGCTATGCCAATCGATCTTTTCCGCTTCCTCGCGCCAAAAAGCGTCTGGCGTGTCGATCGAGCGTTGATAAAATGCTGCGAAATTCATGTCTCCTCCGGTATGCGTGCAATCTGTATCGGGCCTGGGCGAACCGGCCTGGGCGCCGCTTATGTGTACCACCTGTGTACCATCTGCCTGCGTATTGCTTCCTTTATCTGCGTACGGGTGCGTCCTCCAATGATTTTTCAAACAGTTTTTCCGAGAACTCGAACATCTCCGGCTGCGCCGCCATGCAGGCGCTGCGCTCGGCGGCAATCCTGTCGCGATTCGCGGCCAGCGTGGCGCTGGTCAGGGGCATGCCGAACTGCCCGTCGTCCGGCGCGCCGTCTTTTTGCGTCATCACCCGCTGCATCACAATGTCGCCCAGTGCCTTCTTGAAGTGCCCTGCTTCCCAATACCAGCGCGTGCTGGCGTGGCGCTGTTGTTGCGTGGGAATCGGCTCGCAGTTGTAAGGGCCAAAGCCACTGAAATCGGTCACGCTGATGCTGGCCGATGGATTTTGTTTTTTGACGGCGTCGACTTCCAGCACGACTTGCTGTTTCCACGCCTCGAACAGGGGCCATAGGCCAGCCGATTCAAACATGGCGAGAATCTGCGCGTGATAGGGATAGACCACCAGCTTGATATCGGCCTGCGTGGCCGCCATCGCCAGCAGGAAGGTACGCAAGGATTGAAAGTCTTCAGTGGCGAGGCCACTCTTCGATTTCCGCTTGAAACTGGCGGCACTTTCCTGTGCCCGCTGGCGAAACAGCTTGTGGTAGCCATCGTGGCGCACATACGCGCCATACTCGAGCAAGGGGTTGAAACCATCAGGCGACAGCGTCGCCGCCTCGCCGTCGTGCTGGATGCGCAGGGTATGCGCAGCATCGCGCATGGACGCCAACGAAAAAAGCGTGTCGAAACGCCAGAATGCGCGCCCTTGCGCAGGCGTCGCCGCAGTCGCCGCAGGTGCAGGCAACGCCGCAACCGGATTGAGAAAATCGATGAACTCCATGCCCACGATGACGGTGCGCGGCTTGACGCCAGCCTGCAGCAATTGCGCGAACTGGCTGGCGGACGTGGCCAGGCCTGTGCCGGGAATCGCCAGGTTATAACCGGCGCCGCCCAGCGGGGCAAAAGCGCTGGCGCGCGGATCGAAGCCGATCTCGGCGCGGGAGTTCCCCAGGATGATGAATTGCGGCCGCAGGCGCAGCGCATGTTCCTGCTTGATCTGGCTTTGATAGCGGGTCAATCCCGGCTTGACGGCATTGAAATGGTCGCGGCGCACGATCCCGTACACACCATAAGGATCGACGATGAGAACAAAGGCGCAGACGATGATGGCGCCCGACACCAGCAAGAGCAGCAGCGTAAGCAGATAAAACCTGAACGGGGAACGTGTCATGGCCGCCCCCTAAAATTGAAAGTACAGGAATTCGGCGGGCCGGTTCAAGGCCAGCAGGCTCGTCAGCGCCAGCGCGGCAATGGCGGCCGCCCACGCGGGTGACGCGCGCCAGGTCAGCAGCCGCAAGACGCCCAACCCGCCCCGCCCTGCCGCGGCGTGGCTTTCCTGGAAATCCAGCGCCGGCCCGAAGCGCCGCATGATTTGCTGCGTATTGGGCATGCCGAAAACCAGCACGGCCGCCAGCGCAATCCACGTCCAGCTTTCCATAAAGGCCGTGCCGCCGCCCAGGTAAAAGGTCACGCCCATCGAAGCCAGCACGGGCTGCACGGGCAGCAGATAGGGAATCAGTGCATCGGGCAAGGCCAGGCCAAAGCCACCGGCCATGCCTTTCAGTATCGTCAGGGCGCTGGCCACATCGGGCGCGCGGAAGAAAACCCAGGCAATGCAAACGGCTGTAAAAGTAAGCAAAGTCGCCACGACATTGCCGGCACGCGTACCGGACGGCAGGCGAAGCGTGCGCGCCACCGTGCTCCAGCCCTTGTGGACGCCCAGGTAAGCGCCGTGCAGCGCCCCCCAGACGAGAAAATTCCACCCGGCGCCATGCCACAAGCCGCCCAGCACCATGGTGATCATCAGGTTCAGGTAGCGCCGCACGGGGCCGCAGCGGTTGCCGCCCAGCGGGATATACAAGTAGTCGCGCAGGAAGCGCGACAGGGTCATGTGCCAGCGGCGCCAGAATTGCGCGATATTGCGCGATTTATACGGCGAATCGAAGTTCAAAGGCAGGCGCACGCCGAACAGGCGCGACAAGCCGATGGCCATGTCGGAATAAGCGGAAAAGTCGAAATACAGCTGGAAGGTGTACGCCAAAACCCCGCCCCAGGCGACCAGCAGCGAGGGCGTGGCAGGGTCGTTGAACAGCGGCGCGGCATATGGGCCGATATTGTCGGCAATCAACACTTTTTTTGCCAGGCCGATGAAAAAGATGGTGCTGCCGATGGCGACATTCCTGGCCGAGAGGCGAAAGATGCGCCGGTCCGCGAACTGCGGCATCATTTCCTTGTGGTGCAGTACGGGGCCGGCAATCAGATGGGGGAAGTACGTGACAAACAGCAGATAGTGGACAAAACGGCTTTCCTGCGCCTTGCCCCGATAGGTATCGACCAGAAAAGCGATCTGGGTGAACGTAAAAAACGAGATCCCGATGGGCAGCACCACGTGCAGGGCGGGCAGTGGCTGCGCCAGCAGCTCCGCCAGGCTGGCAACAACAAACCCCGCATATTTGTAATAGGCGAGCAGGCCCAGGTTGGCGGCAATGGCCGCCATCAACAGGCCCTTGCGATGGATGCTGCGTTCTGGCCCAAGCAGGGCTGCGCAGCCGTAGTTGAAGATGACAGAGCCGAGCAGCAGCGGCAGATAGCGGTAATCCCACCAGCCATAGAAGAACAGCGATGCCACCGCCAGCCAGGCGGCCGCTCCTAGCTGGCTACGCCGTCCCAGGATAAAAAATCCGGCCACCGTGATGGGCAAATAGGCAAACAGGAAGACATAGGAGTTGAATAGCATCAGTTCACCAGTCAGAAGGATGGCAGGCCGCTAACGCACCCTGCACGCTGCACGCTGCACGCGCATCGCGGCTGGCGCCTCGCCATTTTCCTTGTCGCTCAATTTCATTGCTAGCAGAAATATCAACTTATCTGCAATGCATCTGCCCATTTGGCCAGGCAGCGTCGTGTTCAGACTAAAACGCGTCGCCGGGAACGCGTACCACCCCTTCCATCAGCACGCGCGCGCTGCGGCTCATGATGGCCTTCGTGACGCTCCATTGTCCATCGAGCAGCGCCGCTTCCGCGCCCACCATCAGGGTACCGGACGGGTGGCCGAAGCGCACGGAGTTGCGGGAACCGCCGCCCGCCGCCAAGTTCACCAGGGTGCCGGGAATGGCCGCCGCCGTGCCGATGGCGACAGCCGCCGTGCCCATCATGGCGTGGTGCAGCTTGCCCATGGACATGGCGCGCACCAGCAGGTCGATCTCACCCGCTTCCACCCGCTTGCCGCTGGACGAGACATAGCTGGCCGGCTTGGCGACAAAGGCCACTTTCGGCGTGTGCTGGCGCTTCGCCGCTTCATCCAGGTGGGTGATGAGGCCCATGCGCAGGGCGCCGTACGCGCGGATGGTTTCGAAGCGGCCCAGCGCGGCAGGATCGCCATTGATGGCATCCTGCAATTCCGTGCCCGTGTAGCCGATGGCATGCGCATCGACAAAAATCGTCGGGATGCCGGCGTTGATCATCGTGACTTTCAACACACCGATGCCAGGCACGTCGAGGTCATCGACCAAATTACCGGTAGGGAACATGGCCCCGCCGCCACCCTCCTCCTCGGCAGCCGGGTCGAGGAATTCCAGTTTCACTTCGGCGGCCGGGAAAGTCACGCCATCGAGCTCGAAGTCGCCCGTTTCCTGCACTTCGCCATGCGTCACGGGGACGTGGGCGATGATGGTTTTGCCGATATTGGCTTGCCAGATGCGCACCGTGGCCACGCCGTCGCGCGGCACGCGCGCAGCGTCGACCAGGCCGCTGGCAATGGCGAACGAGCCGACGGCCGCCGACAGGTTGCCGCAATTGCCGCTCCAGTCGACAAACGGCTTGTCGATGGAAACCTGGCCGAACAGATAGTCGACGTCATGCTCCGGCTTGGCGCTTTTTGCCAGTATCACCGTCTTGCTGGTGCTGGACGTGGCGCCGCCCATGCCGTCGATCTGCTTGCCGTATGGGTCGGGGCTGCCGATCACGCGCAGCAGCAAGGCATCGCGCGCCGCGCCCGGCACTTGCGCGCTGGCGGGCAAATCCTGCAGGCGAAAGAACACACCCTTGCTGGTGCCGCCACGCATGTAGGTGGCAGGGATTTTCATTTGGGGTACGTGGGTCATAGGATTTCCTGAAAAGCCGGGCAGCGCGCGCCTGCACGTCACCCGGTGAATGACGAGCTGCTTACGCTGCCTTGGATGATTCGAGGAAGTCTTGCGCGAAGCGTTGAAGAACGCCGCCCGCCTCATAGATCGACACCTCTTCCGCCGTATCGAGGCGGCAGGTGACGGGCACTTCCAGCGTTTCGCCGTTCTTGCGGTGAATGAGCAAAGTCAGGCTGGAGCGCGGCGTGCGCTCGCCCACGACGTCATAGGTTTCACTGCCGTCCAGGCCCAGGGTCTTGCGGTTCACGCCAGGTAGAAATTCCAGCGGCAACACGCCCATGCCCACCAGGTTGGTGCGGTGGATGCGCTCGAACCCTTCGGCCACGATGGCTTCCACGCCGGCCAGGCGCACGCCCTTGGCGGCCCAGTCGCGCGAAGAACCCTGGCCATAGTCGGCGCCGGCGATGATGATCAAGGGCTGCTTGCGCTCCATGTACACTTCGATGGCTTCCCACATGCGCGAGATGGTGCCTTCCGGCTCGATGCGCGTGAGCGAGCCGGCCTTCACCTTGCCATCCTCGATCACCATTTCGTTTTTCAGGGTCGGATTGGCAAACGTGGCGCGCTGCGCCGTCAAATGGTCGCCCCGGTGCGTGGCATAGGAATTGAAGTCTTCCTCGGGTAAACCCATCTTCGCCAGATATTCGCCGGCCGCGCTATCGAGCATGATGGCGTTCGATGGCGACAAATGGTCGGTCGTGATGTTGTCGCCCAGGACGGCCAGCGGACGCATGCCTTTCAATGGGCGTGCGCCGGCCAGCGCGCCTTCCCAGTATGGCGGACGACGGATATACGTTGTCTGAGGCCGCCAGTCGTACAGGGGGCTGACCTTGATGCCATCGTCCACCTGCGCGGCAAACATGGGGATGTACACCTTGCGGAACTGCTCCGGCTTGACGCTGGAAGCGACGATGGCGTCGATTTCCTCGTCGGACGGCCAGATATCCTTCAGCAGGACAGGCTTGCCATCCGGGGCGATGCCCAGCACGTCCTTTTCGATGTCGAAGCGGATGGTGCCGGCTATCGCGTAGGCCACCACCAACGGCGGCGAGGCGAGAAAAGCCTGTTTCGCGTACGGGTGGATGCGGCCGTCGAAGTTGCGGTTGCCCGACAAAACGGCCGTCGCGTACAGGTCGCGCGACACCACTTCTTCCTGGATGACCGGATCGAGCGCGCCCGACATGCCGTTGCACGAAGTGCAGGCAAACGCCACCACGCCAAAGCCCAGCTGCTCCAGTTCAGTCATCAGGCCCGCTTCCTGCAGATACAGTTCCACGGTTTTCGAGCCCGGCGCCAGAGACGATTTCACCCACGGCTTGCGCGTCAGGCCCAGGCGGTTCGCATTGCGCGCGATCAAACCGGCGGCGATCATGTTGCGCGGGTTGTTCGTGTTGGTGCAACTGGTGATGGCCGCGATGATAACGGCGCCGTCCGGCATCTTGCCCGGCTCGTTTTCCACCACGCCGGAAATCCCCCGCGCGGCCAGTTCCGAGGTCGGCACGCGGTTGTGCGGATTCGATGGTCCCGCGATATTGCGCACGACGGACGACAGGTCGAAGCTCAAGACGCGCTCGTACTGCGCGTCGACCAGGCTGTCGGCCCACAGGCCAGTCTCTTTTGCATACAGCTCCACCAGCTTCACCAGCTCGTCGTCGCGGCCCGTCAGTTTCAAATACTTGATGGTTTGCGCGTCGATGTAGAACATAGCGGCCGTGGCGCCGAATTCCGGCGCCATGTTGGAAATCGTGGCACGGTCGCCCAGGGTCAGGTGCGACGCTCCCTCGCCGAAGAATTCCAGGTAGGACGATACAACCTTCTGCTTGCGCAAAAATTCCGTCAGCGCCAGCACCGTGTCGGTGGCCGTGATGCCCGGCTGTGGTTTACCCGTCAGCTTGACGCCGATGATATCGGGCAAACGCATCCACGAGGCGCGGCCCAGCATCACGCTTTCCGCCTCCAGGCCGCCCACGCCGATGGCGATCACACCCAGCGCATCGACCATTGGCGTATGCGAATCCGTGCCCACCAGCGTATCGGGATAGGCCACGCCATCCTGCACCTGGATCACGGGCGACATGCGCTCAAGGTTAATCTGGTGCAAGATGCCGTTGCCCGGCGGGATCACGTCGACATTTTTAAATGCCTTTTTGGTCCAGTCGATGAAGTCGAAACGGTCTTCGTTGCGGCGGTCTTCGATGGCGCGGTTCTTGGCGAAGGCGTCGGGATCGAAACCGCCGCATTCGACGGCCAGCGAATGGTCCACGACCAGCTGCGTCGGCACCACGGGATTGACCAGGGCCGGGTCGCCGCCCTGGGCCGCGATGGCGTCGCGCAAGCCTGCCAGGTCCACCAGGGCCGTCTGGCCCAGGATGTCATGGCAGACGACGCGGGCGGGGAACCATGGAAAATCGAGGTCGCGGCGACGTTCGATGAACTGGCTCAGGGAAGCGTTCAAGGTCGCCGGGTCGCAGCGGCGCACGAGGTTTTCGGCCAGCACGCGCGAGGTGTAGGGCAAGGTGGCGTAGGCACCTGGCTGGATCGCATCGACGGCGGCACGCGTGTCGAAATAGTCTAGCTGGGTGCCCGGCAAGGGTTTGCGGTGCAAGGTGTTCATCGGGGTAGTCATTACTGAGCTCATTATTTGCGATCCTTGATCGGTACAAATTCCAGATCTTCCGGGCCGACATAGTTGGCGCTCGGACGGATGATCTTATTGTCGATGCGCTGCTCGATGATATGGGCGGCCCAGCCCGAGGTACGCGAAATGACGAACAGCGGCGTAAACATCGCTGTCGGCACGCCCATCATGTGGTACGACACGGCCGAGAACCAATCCAGGTTCGGGAACATGTTCTTGATTTCCCACATGACCGATTCCAGGCGCTCGGCGATGTCGAACATTTTCGTGGAGCCGGCTTCCAGCGACAGCGAACGGGCCACTTCCTTGATGACTTTATTGCGCGGGTCGGAAATCGTGTAAACGGGGTGGCCGAAGCCGATCACCACTTCCTTGTTGGCGACGCGCTCGCGGATGTCCGCTTCCGCTTCATCGGCATTGTCGTAGCGTTTCTGGATGTCCAGCGCCACTTCGTTCGCGCCGCCGTGTTTCGGGCCGCGCAGCGCGCCGATGGCGCCCGTGATGGCCGAATGGATGTCGGAACCCGTGCCGGCGATGACGCGGCTGGTGAAGGTCGAGGCGTTAAATTCGTGTTCCGCGTACAGGATCAACGAGGTGTGCATGGCCTTTTCCCACGACGCCGACGGCTTTTCGCCATGCAGCAGGTGCAGGAAGTGGCCGCCGATCGAGTCGTCGTCCGTTTCCACTTCGATGCGCTTGCCGTTATGGCTGTAGTGGTACCAGTACAGCAGCATGGAGCCGAACGACGCCATCAGGCGGTCGGCGATATCGCGCGCGCCCGGCGCGTTATGGTCGTCTTTTTCCGGCAGGGTGCAGCCCAGCACGGACACGCCCGTGCGCATCACGTCCATCGGGTGGGCGGCGGCCGGCAGCGCTTCCAGGGCCGACTTGACAGCCGACGGCAGGCCGCGCAGGGATTTCAGCTTGGCCTTGTAGCCTTTCAGCTCGGCCGCCGTGGGCAGCTTGCCGTGCACCAGCAGGTAGGCGATTTCCTCGAATTCGCAGCTGTCGGCCACGTCCAGGATGTCATAGCCGCGGTAGTGCAAATCGTTGCCGGTCTTGCCGACCGAGCACAGCGCCGTGTTGCCGGCGGTAACGCCGGACAGGGCGACGGATTTTTTAGGCTTGAAAGTAGCGACTTGCGGTGCGGTCATTGTGTTCTCCAGATTGAATAGTCTCGGGTGCGTCACTGCGGGACCGGCATGCGGTCCCTGCTTCTTTACTTATTTCTTTTGCGCGGCGAACAGCGCATCGAGCTTTTGCTCGAAGTCGTGGTAATTGATCGATTCATACAGCTCCATGCGCGTCTGCATGGTGTCGACGACATTCTTTTGCGTGCCGTCGCGGCGCAGCGCCCGGTAGACATTGTCGGCAGCCTTGTTCATGGCGCGGAAGGCCGACAGCGGATACAGGGCCAGGCCCACGTGGGCGCTGCGCAGTTCGTCCAGCGTGAACAGCGGCGTGGAACCAAATTCTGTAATATTGGCCAGGATAGGCACATTGACGGCCTTGGCGAACGTGGCGTACATCTCCAGGTCCGTGATCGCTTCCGGGAAGATCATGTCGGCGCCCGCCTCGACGCAGGCGACGGCGCGTTCCAGTGCCGCTTCCAGGCCATCGACGGCCAGCGCATCGGTGCGCGCCATGATGACAAAGTTCGGGTCCGTGCGCGCATCGACGGCCGCCTTGATGCGGTCGACCATTTCTTCCTTGCTCACGATTTCTTTGCCCGGACGGTGGCCGCAGCGCTTGGCGCCCACCTGGTCTTCGATGTGCAGGCCGGCAGCACCGAACTTGATCATCGATTTCACGGTCCGCGCCACGTTGAAGGCGGACGAGCCGAAGCCCGTGTCGGCATCGACCAGCAGCGGCAGGTCGCACACGTCGGTGATGCGACGGATATCGGTCAGCACGTCATCCAGGCTCGAAATGCCCAGGTCGGGCAAGCCCAGCGAGCCGGCCGCGACACCGCCGCCGGACAAATAAATGGCTTTATAGCCGGCGCGCTTGGCCAGCAAGGCGTGGTTGGCATTGATGGCGCCGACGACTTGCAACGGGGATTCTTCCTGGACGGCCTTGCGGAATGCGGCACCTGCAGAGTATTGAGTCATGTGTTCACCTTATGGGATTCGGGTCGTCCCGAATGTTTCATGGACTTGCTATGAGCATCAGTAGTGCAAATGCCGTGCCAGCACCCTGCACCTGCCCGCAAAGTGCGCTACGGCACAGTGTAATGCGAGGGAAATGGCCAGGCAGCGGCGTGGCGCGCACTGTCACGCAAGGGAATAGCGATATCACGCCCGATGGTCGCAATGTTTCAATTACGTTTCAATTTTGCTTCAACTATTTCATATGGAACATCATATTGAAACATGCAACAGGCCGTGGATTTAACTGGATGGGCGCAGACCTTGTTTCGCGCCAAACGCAAGACGCAAGACGCAAAACAGCCGGCGGGCGCCGGCTGCAGGAACACGATGAGACTGAAAAAACTAGGCCAGGCGCACCAGCGGGTTGGCGATGATGTTGTCGATCTGGCGCACGGCTTCTTCGCAGGCGGCGGCAATCGCGCCATCCTCGTCGTCGCGCACGAATTGCATGGTCGAGCCTTCAAACACTTCCAGGCCTTCCGCGGTGGCGCGTTCGATGTCGCAACTGGCCGACCATTTGCCATCGGCGGTGGGCACGGCCAGGGGAACGATTTCCCAGCCTTTATAGTGAATTTTAGAACTGTTTTCCATGGGGTGCCTCCTTGTGACTGACTCAATAGTGGAAATCGTAGCATGAAGCGCGGCCGCCAGCGACGTGTTTCACGCGCCAGCGCACGGTCAGGCTGACTTTCGGGCTAAACGATTTACGCTGGTTCAAGGACGCAGCAGATTATCCACTTCCGTCCTGGCCACTTCCAGGCCGGCCGTGCAAGCCGTCTCGGGCGCCGCATAGCCGCCCAGGGTGCGGCTGCGCGTGATCGCTTGCGCCGCGCTCTCGCCCTCGCGCTGCAGGCGGTAGGTAAAATCCCATAAATCGTCGTTATCCTTTTGCGGGGTCACCGAAATCGTAAAACCGCGGTACTGTTCGCTGCGTGCAGTGATATCGTTCATGAATTCCTCCTTGGAAGAATGAGGTTACCACGCAGCAAGCGCCAGGCTGCGCACAACTGTGATGGGTGCATGCGTGCTTACTTATCTGTTTTTCGCATGTTCAATGTCAATTCTCAACATTTTTTTAGCGCACACTGGCGATATAATGCCTTTCCCTGTCCGTTCCTTACCCGTCCCTTGCCGCCGCGATGACCCCACAAATCCAAGCTTTCTTCGACCCCGCCACCGCCACCGTCACCTATGTCGTCTACGCAGCGGATGGCCAGGACTGCGCCATCATCGATTCCGTGCTCGACTACGATCCCAAGGCGGGCCGTACTTCGACCACGTCGGCTGACAAGGTGGTCGCCTTCGTGCGCGAACACGGCTTGCAGTGCCGCTGGCTGCTGGAAACCCATGCGCATGCCGACCACCTGTCCGCCGCGCCCTACCTGCAGCAGCAGCTGGGCGGCGACGTGGCCATCGGCGCCGCTATCCGGACGGTGCAGCAGGCGTTCGCCGCCGTCTACCACCAGGATGACGCCAAGGCCGACGGCTCGCAGTTCGACCAGCTGTTCGCGCCCGACCAGGTGTTTCATATTGGCAAGTTGGAAGTGCGCGCCCTGCACGTTCCCGGCCATACGCCGGCCGACCTGGCTTACCAGATCGGCGACGCCGTCTTCGTCGGCGACACCCTGTTCATGCCGGACGTGGGTTCGGCCCGCTGCGACTTTCCAGGCGGCTCCGCGTCCCTGCTGTACCGCTCCGCGCAGCGCCTGCTGGCGCTGCCGCCGCAGACGCGGCTGTTCATGTGCCACGACTACCCACCCAACGGCCGCGCGCCGCGCTGGGAAGTGACGGTGGCCGAACAGCGTGCCGGCAACATCCACTTGCGCGACGGCATCACGGAAGAACAATTCGTGGCCATGCGCACGGGCCGCGACGCCACCCTGGAGATGCCGACCCTGATCCTGCCCGCCATCCAGGTCAACATCAACGCGGGCAAGCTGCCCGAGCCGGAAGACAACGGCGTACGCTACCTGAAGATACCACTGAACGCGATCTGATTCCCCCGGCACGCCCCCCCCGCTCCTCCTTTCTTGACACCACGCAAGTCCCGCTTCAGGCAATCCGCATATAGTGCAGATTGCCTGAGCTTGCTTGGGCGCAGCTGTTTCTGCTTTCCCATCCTGGAGGGAGCGCCCGCATGTCGCCCGCCCCTACGCTCGATACCAATTGCATCCTGCTCGCCGAAGCTGAAGGCACGACCTTGTTCAGCCATGCGTTGCTCAAGGCCGTCACGCGCTTGCCGCGTCCCGGCACCATCATCTTTGTGCACGGCGTCAATTCCGACGGCGAATGGTATGACCAGACCGAACAAGGCCTGTGCGACGGCCTGAATGCCCGCCTGAAGCGCCGCCATGAAGACTTGGTGATACCTGGCCCGGCCGCCGGGCAGATGCAGGCCGCCACTTACGCACGCGAATTGACGGATGACGACTTCCTCAATCCCAAGCGCAACGCCACTACCTTCTTGCTGGCTGACCATGGTAATTCACCCGTGATCCGCTTTCGCTGGGGCTACAGGGCCAACGGCGAAGAGTTGCAGGCATTTGGCGACGGCATCTATCTCAACGAAAAGAATTACTGGGGCGGCGGGCCGTTCGCCAACGGTTGCAGCGCCCTGCCTGACCTATGGGGCCAGGGCTTGTCCGAAGAACTGTTCCTGTGGATGCATATCCAGCACATGAACCCGACGAATGACCGGCAAGTGTATGCCTGCCCGCCGCGCCCGTATTTCGTGTTTGCCGCCTGGCGCCTGGCGCGGCTCGTGCAATCGATCAGGGCGTGCCAGCAGGATGCGGCCTTTGTCGACGAGTTCAGCGCCAATCGCAAGCCTGAACGCAAGGACAGCTATACGGCCGCCTTCGACCGCGCAGACTACGGCTTGCATGGTTCCACCTATGGCAGGGTCAGCCTGTATTTTAATCCGCACGACCAGGTGATTTCCGCCACGCCCGTCCAAGGCATAGGCTGGCGCGGCATGTCGGCGCAGGAAATTGCCGATACGGGCGGTGACGGCGTCTTCACCCAGCGCGTGTTTGCGCAAAATCACCTTGTCGGCCAGGAAAATGAAAAGGACTACGATATCTGGCAGCGCAATGGCCAGCCCTTGACACCGGACAGCATCGATTTCTGGTACCCGCATTCGTTGGTCGCCGAATACTCGATCGAAAAGGGCATGCGGGCCAGCAGAGGCATAGGGCGCAAGATACTGACCTTTTTGTTCGCGCCCATCGTCATCATTCTCGCCAAGACTGCCGGCACGCGCATCAACGCCCTGCCGCCCAAGGCCTGGTTGCTGCCGATGAAGGCACCCAAACTGCCCGAGGCATTCCTGGCGCGTTCGAAGCGCTTTGCCGACACCGGCGAACAATTTGACGAGGACTGCGATGCCCCGGCCGACTCCCTGCACAAGGACCGCGCCGCCGAAGCCGATGACGCGTATGCTCCTTACCGTTCCCAGGGCAAGGGCGATGCGCAAGCCATGGCGGCAAGAAGGAGTCCGATATTGGCTACGTCATCCACGACGCCATCCGGACCCTGCCCACCTCCTCCGACCGGCTGGGCCAGCTGGCGCAGGCGCTGACCCTGGAAGTGCCGGACTTCGACTTCCTGCCGCAAACCTTCAACACGCCGGCCCTGCTGGGCGAAATGGGCGCCGGCACGGCGTTGACCAACGTGGCCCTGGGCATCGCCCATGCAAACCATGTCGGCAAGCCCGTGCTGGTGGCGGGCACCAGCGATCTTGACAGCGTCACGGGCGTGCTGGTCGCGCCGCCGAGCACGGTGCGCCCCATAGCCCACGACAAGCCGTGGTTCCGCGCGCGCGGCGAAAACAATGCCTACTTGCCGTGGTGGGGCATCCGCCACGATGCGGCGGCTGATATGCAGGGTTACTCGAAGTAAAGAGGCAAGCGCCCCCTTACTCCGACTGCTCCGGCGCACGCCCGATCTCGCCGTCGATATTGGCCAGGAACCAGGCCAGCGACGACATCAGCGCCACGTTGCGCTTCAGGTTATCAGGGTTGACCTTGTCCAGCGTGTCGGCCGGCGTATGGTGATAGTGGAAGTAACTGTGGCTGTCGACCAGCGGCTCGAAACTGGGCACGCCGCCCGTTTCCAGGCGGTGCAAGTCGCCCGTGCCCAGCGCGTCGCGTCGCGTGAACGCGTGCGCGCCCATGGGCTGCAGGGCGGCACGCAGCGGGGCGAAGAGTTTTTCCGACTTCGGTCCCACGCTGGCGAGGATGCCGAACGGGCGCCCGGCGCCACTGTCCATCTCGATGGCCGCATATTGCTTGCCCAGCGCCTGCTTGTGGGCCTCGAAATACGCCTGACCGCCGCGCCCGCCGTTTTCCTCGTTCATCCAGGCGATCACGCGGATGGTGCGGCGCGGGTGGTAATCGAGCTTTTTCAGGGTTTCCAGCACGCCCATGGCCGCCACCACGCCGGCGCCGTCGTCGTGCGCGCCCGTGGCCAGGTCCCATGAATCGAGGTGGCCCGAGACCACCACCACTTCGTCAGCCTTGTCCGTGCCCGGCCAGTCGGCAATCACGTTGTAGCTGTCCGCGTCCGGCAGGTTTTGCGGCGTCAGGGTCAAGTGCATTTTCATCGGCCCACGCGCAGCCAGGCGGCCCATCAGCAAGGCGTCTTCCACCGTGACGGCGGCGGCGGGAATGCGTTTATTGTCGTCCAAGCCCGTGGCGCCCGCGTGTGGAATGCGAAAATCGGCGCCACCGACCGAACGCACCAGCGCGGCAGCCGCCCCCAGGTCGGCCGCCGTCTTCGGACCAAGGAAGCGCGCGCGCGAGCCCTGGCCATAGGTGACGCCGGCCAGGCCGCGCTCGGCCATCTCCTGGTCGAACGGCGTATCGATCAACACGATGGCGCCCTTCACTTCCGACGCGCGCGCCTTGAGTTCTTCCAGGCTCTTGACGATAATGAGGGACGCCGTCAGGCCGGCAGCCGGGGTGGCGCCCGAGCCGCCCAGGGCGGTCAGCACCACGCGCTGCGACACACCCTGCGGACGGCCCGCGTAATCGACGATTTCCGCCGTTTCCACGCCGCGCACCCAGTGCGGCACTTTCACCGGCTGCAAGGTGACTTTCGCGCCCAACTGGCGCATGGTGTCGGCTACCTGCTGCACGGCGGCGGCGGCGCCGGCGGAACCGGACAGGCGTGGGCCGATCAAATCCGTCATGTCGGCCAGGCGGGCATATGCCCAGTCGCTTTGCAGCGCGGTGTCGCGCACCTGCACCAGCGCTTGCGGCGTATTGCCTGGCGCGGCGGCAAAGGCGCCGGCGCTGACGATGCAGCCAAGGGCAAGGGATAAAGCGGAACGGCGCAGTGGCGCGCCAGTCAGGATGGTATGCATATGAATTGAGTTCCAGTCAACAAGGTCGAAGCGGGTGCGCCGTGGCCATTGGGCAAGGCGTGGCGTTCTACGATAGCGTATTTATTCTGGCGTTGCAGCAACTTTACGGGAGCGATTGCCTATTTCCCCCATAGTCGATTACCATGCAGATCGTGATCGCTACCGGATACCGCCATGCTCAAGGGAACTCTTTGCACCATACGGCATTTGACCGCCGCCGACCTGAATACCTATATCGCGCTGACCAATGATCTGCCCGCGCGCAATGAGTTCTTTTCCATGCATTTCAAATCGCCCGAAGCGATTCGGCGCGAATTCATGCAGACGGGCCTGGTCACGGAGGATAGTGAACTGTTTCTGATTGAAGACCATCATCAGCACATCATCGGGTCGATCACGCACTTCAAGGGCCGCACCCCGGCTTGCCGCGAAATCGGCTACCGCCTGTTCGACCCCAAGTGGGGCGGGCGCGGTTACGGTGGCGAGGCGACGCGCCTGGTGGTCGACTACCTGTTCAAGGCCTATCCCTACCACCGCCTGGAATTGCTGATGGACCCGCAAAATACGGCTTCCGAGCGCATCGCGCAAAGGTGCGGCTTTACAGAGGAAGGCGTGAAGCGCCAGGCCTTTTTCATCAATGGCGTCATGCGTGACGTCAAAATGTATAGCCTGCTGCGTCCGGAATGGCAAGCGCATGCGCCTAGCGTGTTCGGCTGAAAACTGTTACCACGCCGCCCTGATTGTAATAAGTTGTATTAGACGTGGAACAAGCGGTGGGCAGCGGATATAGTCCAGTTCATGCAGATCATTGTGATCTCGCCGGAATGGAAGGAAATGCCATGTTGAACAAGAAACTCCTGGGTGCGGTAATGGTAGCGGCAGTGGCTGTGTCTTCGGCCGCAGTCGCCGGTGACCGCGACTTCAATACCGTTGCAGGCGCCGTCGTCGGAGCGGCTATTGGCAATAGCACCGGTGGCCGTAACGGCGCAATCGTCGGTGGCGTGCTTGGCGCCGCCGTCGGCAACAGCATCAGCACGAATGAGCGCTCTTACGACCGTGGCGGCTATCGCGGCGGTTACCGTGAAACGTATTATCAGCCCTCACCACAGCCCGTCTATTACCAGCCTGCGCCTCAGCCCGTTTACTACCAGCCTGCGCCGCAGCCTGTGTATTACGCACCGCCACCGCGCTACTACGGCCCGCCTGCTGTCGTCTACGTGCAACCGGGCCGCGGCTACTACCGCGACCATGGCCACCGCGATTACTATGACCGCGGCCGCGGCCACGGTCATGGCTGGGGCCATCGCCGCTGATCGGCACCCGCCACCCTCTAAAACCTGCGCCAGCCTGCTGCCGCAGGTTTTTTTATGCGACAAGCAAGGTATCACCGACGCACAATTTCGGCTAAGCTGTCCCCCATGATCAACATTGCTGACCGCCTGGACCGCTCCAACCGATGCATTTACTCAAAGACGCGCTAGACTTCGGCCCCTGGCTTGATGCCGCCGCCGGCAGCAGCGTGGGTGCCGGCACCGTGCCGCGGCGCGAAAACCAGGATAACTTTCTGCTGATCGATGCCAGCGGTCATGCCGTCTGCCTGTCGCGGCAGGCACCGTTCCACTGCCAGGTACCGGGCTGGCCGCCCGGCCATGTGCGCGCCGCCGTGCTCGACGGCATGGGCGGTCACGGCCAAGGGCGCGAGGCGGCGGAAGCGGCCGTGCAAGGCTTGCTGGCCGTACCGGCCTGCCTCGACACGGCCAGCCTGGCAGCCAGGCTCGACGCCTTGCACACGCGCTTGCAGGACGGTTTCGCTAGGGACGCGCCAGCCCAGGCGCGTCCGCCCGGCACCACCCTGACCTTGCTGGAAGTGCCACCCGGCGAAGCGCCGCTGCTGTATCACGTGGGCGATTCGCGCCTGTATGAACTGGTCGACGGCGCGGCCAGCGTCCTGACCGTCGACCACGTGCCGGCCACCGTGTATGCCATGCGCGGCGCGCTCGACGAAACGCGCTGGCGCGCCGCCGTGCATGGCGAGCACCATCCGCAAATCTCGCAGGCATTCATTTTAGGCAACGCCATCAGTGACAGCTTGCAGCTCGACAAACCGCTGCGCGGCCTCGATGCATCCACCTTGCCGCCTTTCCTGGCGCACCTGGGAGACCGCCGCGTGCTGCGTGTGCGCCCTGGCGCCCATTATTTGCTGGCCAGCGACGGCTTCTGGGCCTGCGAGGATCCGCTGGCACTTACGGGCCGTTGGCCCGCCTTGTGTGCCGGCAAGACTGCGGCACAGGCTGTCAGCGCCCTGTTTGACGACTTCCTCGCCCACCCACCAAAGGGCTTGCACAGCGACAACATTACCTTGCTGGTGCTACGCTTCGATGCGGCGTTCACCGCCCCAGGCGGCTAGCTGTCCAATAGCCGGCCGTCGCCGACACGGCCGACAGCACGCTACCCCAAGCCATGTCGATCACCGTCAGGGTCAGCGGCCAATCACGCAAGGTCGCATAGTTACTCAGATCATAGGTGCCGTAGGCAAGCAACCCCAGCAGCGCGCCCAGCGCTGCCGCCGTGCGCCCGCGACGCGCGCGCAGTCCGGGCAAAATGGCAAAGACCAGCAGTCCCGCCACGTACAGCAGATAAAACAGCGTGGCCGGCGCCCAGCGCGGCGTGTCCGCCAGCAACGGCCCCAGCGCCGCGGCGTACACGGACTTCATCAGTACCGCCAGCCACAAAGCATCGATGGATAGAAACACACACAAGGTGGCGCCATAGGCTATGGCAAGCTGAAGCGGGCGTTGGGCAGGCATGGTCATCTCTCGGCGTCAGGCAGCGTTAGGGGAACAGTTGCGCCAGCATAATGCAAAACGCCTGCAGGCCCGCATAGCGGACGTAAAAATACGTCACCGGCGCGCACGCGCATTGATGGGAGTGCAATTTCATGAAATATCAAAAAAACATATCCAAAAAGATATAAAATATGTTTTATGGCAATAGTTTCCATGACATATAGGGCGAGGTGTGACCAGGGACATGAATTTGGGCAAAAAGAGCACATTCCGGCGCTGCGAAAGTTGCCAAGCAGGCGCAAAAGCGCGTAAGCTCTTAGGCAGAACAGAGGGCAAAATATCCCCGCTCGATTCGAGTCAGAATGTCATGAAAAAATGCAGCAACCCGGAGCACCCGCACTGTACGTTCTGGGTCTTGCCTGGGGATACAGTCTGTGCGGGCAACCACCCGCAAGCGATGACTGCTCCCAGCAGCTACGACCTGTTGACCGCACTGCGCAGCGCCCGTTCCGAGCTATCGGCAACGGCGCTTTCGCACGCCCCGGCCCATGACGCTGCCTTCCAAGCCGTGACCGGCCCTGTGCCGGCCTCCGTGGCGCCCCTGGCATTCACGCCAGTCCCCGTTGCCTCGCCAGCAGTTCCCCCCGTCTACCAGCCGGTGCAAGCCCATCTGCACATCAGCGGCTTCGATCCCCGTGCGGCAGGCGGGCGCCAGACATTGAAAATGGAATTGCGCGGCATGAGCGCCGCCTGCGCGCCACAGCTGACCTTGCGCCTGCGCTCGGACTTGATACCGCGCGGCGCCGTCCAGCATGATTTCGTGCGCACCACGCGCGGCGACTGGCGGCCCGTGTTTGTCGAGTTCTCCTCGCGCAACAAGGAACACGGGCAATACCAGATCGACGTCGAAGTCCACAGCCACCTCGATGGTGCCGTGGCGCAGAAATGGGTATGCACCTTCGTCATCCTGGTGCCGCGCCGCGACGCCACCCTGACGGAAATCCACCAGATATTCCTCAGCACGCACAAGAATGTGCGCGTGATGGCCGACGACGCCTCAATCGCGCGCGTGACTGGGGGCGACGGCTGCAACCTCGACGTGACGGCGCGCAATGCCGGCATTGCCCACGTGGATTTATCAGCGCCGCAAGGCAAGATAGACATGGGTTTTACCACCATCGCCTGGGATGAGGAGTTGATCGAAGTCGACCTGCCCGCCGCCAGCCACTGCCATCCGCACCCGAGCCAGGCTGCCTGTCTCGTCAATGCGGCGCCGGAAGCGGGCGAACAGCGCCAGATTCGCCTGTTCGCGCTGGAAGAATGCATGCTGGGCCGTTTCGAACTGGTGGACCCGGAAGCCGATGTGCTGCTCAGCCATTTCAGTCCCGATGGCCAGGACAACAACGGCTTGACGCGTCGCCTGTCGGGCCGCCATGCCATTATCCGGCGCAGCCAGCAAGGCTTTGAAATCGAGGATGTGTCGCGCTATGGCTTGCTGCTCGACGGCGTGTGGCCCGGCAAGCACAAGCCCGTCGCCCTGCGTCTGGGCATGCGCATCGAATTGTCTGCCAGCATCAAGGGCATCGTCGTGCTCAGCGTCACGGCCCTGCTCGCGCACGGCGTGATCCTACACCGCATCGACCACGGTGCCCGCGCCGAATGCTTTTACCTGCTGCTGCCCGACACCCAGCCCACGCCGGCAAGCCACCTTGCCACGCCGCAGGCCAGCTGCCTTCCCGTGCTTTTCCACCGCAATGGCGGTTTCTGGCACCTCGATACCGCCAGCGGCAAGGAAACAGCGCTGGCCCCCGCCACCGCGCTCGACAAGCTCAGCGGCTTCGCGCGGCACAACCGCTTCGCCAGCGAACCGTATCCGGAATGCTGGATCATCCGCACCGAGGGTGCTGCCCTTTGCGATAACGCCCTGACCGCCTGACACAACGACGCCTCGCACCTCCCTGCTCGCTAGCGGGGAACGAGCACAAGAAAAATCATCGACAGGCCGAATATAAACACCGCTTCCAGCGTAAACACGATGGCGGGAATCTGTAATTCGCGCGGGATTTTCATGGCAATACCTCTTCAAATCATGCGACTGCTTTCAGCATAGCGCCCCCTGCGCCAATTGCATTATCAGCCGCACAACACACTTGACCAACCAGCATGACATGCCGAGTTCGCTGGCAAGACTATCGTGACACATAATTTAACAAATTATCGCCAGATATTCTGCAAATAGCACCCCTCCACGCCCCTGAATACTGTATATTTATCCAGTTAATATCCCTTGCATTTCACAAAGCGCCCGCATGGCGTTTTACATTTTCTATGGCTTCCAACAAAGCGCATCATGCGACCGGTTGGGCTGCTGGCGTGATCGCCGCAGCCCTGGTCGCACACGCTGGCGCCGGTGGCCCCTATCAAGTGCTGAGCATGCTCGCCTTTGTCATGGGGGCGCTGGGCGGCACGGCGCCGGACTGGCTGGAAGTGGCCTGGTGGGCGCGCACGCACCGGCTGTGGATCACGCACCGCACGTGGACCCACTGGGGCCTGGCCTGGATCGCCCTGCTCGTCTACACGTATCTGCAATTGCCGCACCACCTCTGGGCGCCGCCCCTGTTCGGCTTTGCTGCCGGCGGCATCATGCATTTGCTGGCCGACTGGCCCAATCCGCTGGGCGTGCCGTGGATTTTCCGCCGCCACTCGCTGCGCTGGTGGAAAAGCGGCCGCCACGACATCATCGTCATCATCGCCGCCTGGCTGGCCGCCACCGTCGTGGCCGACCACGTGTTTTTCGATGGCATCCACCTGCGGCGCACCCTGTTGGCGTTCGACAGCCTGCTGCACTGGTCCGCCACCGCCCTGCAGCAAGCCTGGGCAAATCTGCAACAGTGGCAGCTGCGCTGGCGCCTGGGCGGCGACGCCAATTGACGTCAGAGGCGTGGCAATGTGATAATGAGTATCATTCTCAAACAGCCCAGCCAGCCGGCGCCCCGCGTTCCGTCAGCCCAGCTCATCCCTTGCCTGGAGATCGCAGTGAGCACCGTCAGTCCCGTCCATGCCATCCACATGAAGAATCTGTACAGCGAGCATCACGGCTGGCTGTATGGCTGGCTGCGCGGCAAGCTGGGCAACCGCGCCGAGGCGGCCGACCTGGCGCAGGATACGTTCTTGCGCCTGCTGGGCAAGCGCGACGCGGTGCCCCTGCGCGAGCCGCGCGGCTACTTGGCGACGATTGCGCGCGGCTTGCTGATCGACCGCTACCGGCGCCAGGCGCTGGAGCAAGCCTACCTGGAAGCGCTGGCGCAGCAAGCGGAACCGACCACGATCTGCGCCGAAACGCACGCCATCATCATCGAAACCCTGCTCGCCATCGACCGCCTGCTCGACCGCCTGGGCGCGCGCACGCGGGCCATCTTCCTGCTGGCGCAAATCGAAGAGCTCAGCTATGTGGACATCAGCCGGCGCCTGGGCGTATCCCTGCCAACCGTCAAGAAACACCTGGTGCGCGCCTATACGGAATGCCTGATGCTGGCGGCCGGCTGATGCTCGGCCCCTCCCCTTCCATTCCCATCGCCCGCAGCATACTGGCCGCCGCTGCCCACTGGCATGTGGAAATCCAATGCGGCAGCGCCGACCCGGCCGCCCTGCAGGCATGGCGCGACGCCAGCGCCGAGCATGAACGGGCCTGGGACTTGCTGCAGCGCATGGACGGCCAGTTGGGCACGATACCTGCAGCGCTGGCGATTCCCGCACTACAGGCGGCGCAGCAGCGCCGGCGCGCGGCCGCCAAGATACTCGCGCTGCTGGTGACGGCCGGTGGCGGCATCGCGCTGGGCCAGGCGGGACTGCAATCCGGCCCATGGCAAGCCCTGACGGCGACCTTGCGCACGGCGCCGGGGCAGCGCCGCCACGTCACGCTGGCCGATGGCGGGCGCATGGAGGTAAATACGGATAGCGCCCTGGATGTCGCTTACAGCGCCACGCAGCGTCGGATCCGCCTGCACCAGGGCGGAATCATGATCACGACGGCGCCCGATCCGCGCCCCTTCCTGGTCGACACCCCGCACGGCGTGCTCCGCGCGCTGGGCACGCGCTTCGGCATACGCTGCGACGGCGATGACAGCACCGTCAGCGTCTTTGAACACGCCGTGGAAGTGCGCTGCGCTGCGCGCCCGGATGCTGTGCGCCGCCTGGAAGCGGGACAGCAGTTGCGCTTTGGCGACACCGGCTTGGAAGCCGTGCTGGCCATGCCCGCGCATCAGGACAGCTGGCTGCGCGGCATGCTGGTGGCCGCCGACTGGCCGCTGCAACAACTGGTGCAGGAGCTGGCGCGCTACCGGCGCGGATGCCTCATTTGCGACGCCAAGGTGGCGCAGCGTCCCGTCACAGGCACCTACCGCCTCGACGATATCGACGCCGTGCTGGAAAGCCTGTGTGCCTCGCACGGGCTGCAAGTGACGTACTTCACGCGCTACTGGGCCACGGTGTCGGCCCGGCCGGCCTAATTATTTTCAGTTTTTTTGCGCCAGGGGTTGGTGTTTTGATGCGCTGCTTCGGCTTGATAGATAAGAAGCCAATTCATCCGCCATTTTCTTATCCCTTAGAGCAGAAAGACCGAGCATGCAGCTGACCACCCCCGTACTCCATCCCGCCGCGCGCGCCATCCGCCTGGCCGTCATCGCCATGGCGTGCGCCGCCCCCGCCGCCTTCATCGCCGCACCCGCCCTGGCACAGGGCCAGGCTGCCGCTGCAGCACCGCAAGGATACGCCGTGCAAGCCGGCCCGTTGGCCACCGCCCTTAACGATTTTGCCGTCGCCGCCGGCGTCAGCCTGTCGACCGATCCCGCGCAGACGCGGGGCCTGCGTTCGCCCGGCGTGCGCGGCAGCTTCAACGTCAGCCAAGGCTTTGCCCAGGTGCTGACCGGCAGCGGCCTGGAAGCGGTGCAGTTGCCGAACGGCGCCTACGTGCTGCGCCAGGCGGCGCCATCCTCCGCCTCGGCTGCCGACGTGGAAAAGACCATGGCGCCCGTGACCGTCAGCGCCAGCATGGAGCGCGACCCTGTCAGTGAACACAGCAACTCGTACGCGGCGCGCGCCGTCACCGTCGGCAAGGGCGTGCAAACCCTGCGCGAGATTCCCCAATCCGTCAGCGTCGTCACGCGCCAGAAAATGGATGACCAAAACCTCAACACCATCGACGCCGTACTGGCCAATACCACCGGCATCACCATGTACGACAGCCCCATGGGCGGGCGCTACGTATATTCGCGCGGCTTCATGGTCGAGACCTACCAGTTCGATGGCGTCAACCGCGCCATGTTTTACCCGCAGGCGAACAGCTTTACCAGCAATACGGCCATGCTGGATCGCGTGGAAATCGTGCGTGGCGCCACAGGCCTGCTGCAGGGCACGGGCTCGCCGGGCGCCGCCATCAATATGGTGCGCAAGCGCCCGCTGGCAGAAAAGCAGGTGCAACTGGCGCTCAGCGCGGGCCGCTGGAACGACGTGCGCGGCGAAATCGACGTCACTGGTCCCTTGAACGAATCGGGCAGCATCCGTGGCCGCGCCGTGGCCGCGCACGACCAGCGAGACTATTTTTATGACGTGGCCGACAGCCGCACCGACGTGCTGTACGGCGTGCTGGAATTCGATCTGGCGCCGGGCAGCAAGCTGACGACGGGCACCAGCCATGAAAAACTGCACTCGACGCCGTTCTTCTCCGGCATGCCCCGCTACCTCGATGGCAGCGACCCGAAACTGCCCCGCTCGACCTTCCTCGGCGCCGACTGGAACCGCTGGGACAGCCGCCAGACGGCCGTCTTCGCAGAATTCGAACACCGCTTCGACGCCGACTGGGCCCTCAAGGCCAGCGCCAACTACACGCGCGAGCAGCATGACGTGAAATACATGTTCAACCTGGGCGCGCTCAATCCCGCCACCCTGGCCGGCATGATGATGTACGCCGGCGTGTTCGACTACGGCACCACCAACAAGGGCATCGACCTGTCGCTCGATGGCAAATTCAACGCCTTCGGACGGCGCCACGGCTTCAGCGCCGGCATCAGCACGAACCGACTGGAAAGCGACAGCGATTACAGCCTGGCCATGATGAAGCTGCCCAATAGCGCGCTGCAACCCAATCACGGCGTAGCGGAACCGAGCGATACCTGGATACGCAAGGAAAAGTATGGCGGCGCCCACAGCCTGACAACCATGACGCAAACGGGCGCGTATGGCGTGGCCCGCTTCAGCGTCAGCGATCCGCTCACCGTGGTGGCCGGCGCGCGCGTGTCAAACTACAAATCGAGCAGCGTGTACCGCGACACGGGCGAAGTGTATCTCGATCCGTACCGCGAAAACGGCGTCGTCACGCCGTATGGCGGCGTTATCTACGCGTTTGACAAGCGCTGGTCCGGCTACGCCAGCGTCTCCGACATCTTCCAGCCGCAAAACCAGCGCACGGCCGAAGGCGCCCTGCTCGACCCGCTGAAGGGCCGCAACCTGGAAGTGGGCGTGAAAGGCGAACTGTTCGACGGCAAGGTCAATACCTCGCTGTCGCTGTTCCGCATCGAGCAGCGCAACCGCGCCGAGGCCGACCTGGTCAATATCTGTACCAGTGGCACGGAGTGTTATTTCTCGACGGGCAAGGTGCGCAGCGAAGGCGTCGATGCGGAAATCAGCGGCGAAGTGGCGCCGGGCTGGCAGATGTTCGCCGGCTATACCCTGAACAACTTCAAGTACCTGGACCAGACGTCGATTGTGGGCGTGATGTTCGCCAGCACCTACTCGCCGCGCCACATGCTGCGCGCGTGGAGCGACTATCGCCTGTCCGGCGCCCTGCAAAAGTGGAGCGTGGGCGGCGGCGTGAACTTTCAGACGGAGAGCTCGCGCACCACGCGCGACGTGAAGGTGGCGCAAGGTGCGTACGCCTTGTGGAGCGCGCGCGCCGCCTACCAGATCGACCGCAACTGGACTGCATCGCTGTCCGTGACGAACTTGCTCGACAAGCGCTACTACCAGACGGTGAGCGCGCCTGCGTGGGGCAATTTCTATGGCGAGCCGCGCAAGGCCGCATTGACCCTGCGCGCGCGCTTCTAAACGCTGTCAGGTCGCCGGGCGCAGGGGCGCCTTCGGCAGCGGGATGAATTCCGTCTCGCCCGGCACTTGCCCCATGCGCTGGGCGCTCCAGTCCTCGGCCGCCTGCGACAAGCGCTCCTTGCTCGACGAGACGAAATTCCAGAACAGGAAGCGGTGGCCGTCCAGCGGCTCGCCGCCGATCACGACGAATTGCACCGGGCCGCTGCCTGCCGTCACGACAGGTGCGGCACCCGCATCGAGCAAGGCCATGGTGTGCGGCAGCAGCGCCACGCCATCGACCAGCACTTCCCCGCTGATCGGATACACCGCCGCTTCCGGCGGCAAGCCCTCAAGGCGCAGCTCGCGCCCCGCCTGCAGCGCCACGTCCAGGTACAAGGTCTGCATATAGGTACGCACGGGCGAAGTCTGGCCAAAGGCCGTGCCGATCAACACCTTCACCACGGCGCCATCGAGCGGCACGACGGGAATATCGGCTTGCGGCGTGTGCTTGAAACTCGGCTCGTCTTCTTCATGCGCCTTCGGCAGCGCGGCCCACAGCTGCAAGCCGTGCGTGCGGTGCGGCTGGCCGGCCAGGTCGTGCGGCGTGCGCTCGGAATGCACGATGCCGCGCCCGGCCGTCATCCAGTTGATGGCGCCCGGTTCAATGCGCTGGTAGGAACCGATGCTGTCGCGGTGATTGATCGCGCCCTCGAACAGATAGGTAACGGTGGCCAGGCCGATATGCGGATGGGGGCGCACATCGTGGTTGGCGTCGGGCGCCACGTCGATGGGGCCGAAATGGTCAAAGAAAATGAAGGGACCGACGGCCTGCTTGACGGCGGAGGGCAGCAAACGCCGCACGACAAAGCCGCCACCGAGATCCTTTTCATGGCTTTTCAGGATGGCCGCGCTCATGCCAGCACCGTCGTCACTTCGGTGGTCACAGCCGTCATCAATTTATGCAGCGGGCATTTGCCGGCTGCGGCCAGCAATTCCTGGCGCTGCGCATCGCTCAAGTCACCGCTCAGGTGCAGGGTGGCGGCCAGACGGTACACGCCCTTGCGCTCTTCGCTGGCATCGCGCTCGGTCGACACTTCCACGTGCTCCAGCGGAATGCCCTTGTGTTTGGCGTACCAGACGACGGTAAGCGCCTTGCAGGCCGACAGGGCCGCGTCATACAGGTCGTGCGGCGAGGGGCCGGCATCGCCGCCGCCCTCTTCCACCGAGGCGTCGGCGGAAATGATGTGATCGCGCACGTGCACGATGTGGCGCATGGCTTGCGACTGGTCGCGGATGGCTTTGATGGTCATGACATTCCTTGGTGCGTTTGGAAAGCCACAATTTACACCGTTTGCCCGCTTTGCGCAGCCTGCTCCCCGGGCGCCAGGCTATTTGATACGGAACACGGCGTCAACCGTCTGCCCCATCTTCAGGCTGGTGACCATCAGCATGTCGTCGGGATTTTGCCGCTGGCGGCTGTTCGCGCGCTGGTAGCGGTCGGACGGCACCAGGCCCACCGCATTGCCCAGGTTTTTCAGCTGGTCCGACGAGATGCCGGCCACGGCGCCGGCGCGCTTGCCGAAGCCGCGCGCCATGGCATCGGCCTTGCGCTGCGCATCCTTGACGGCTTCGCCCATCAGCTCTTCTTCCAGGCGGATGCGTTCGGTAGCGCCGAAGGTGACGGCAAACGCATCGAGGTTGGGCATGGCCAGCAGCGGACGCATGACGGCGGGCCATTTCGACAAATCGGCCACATTGATATGCACGCTCGCCTTGATCAGGTATTGCGGATTGGCGGGGTCTTGCTCGGCGCCCTTGCGGATTTCCTTGCGCACGTCGCGCACCTCGATGCCGGCAGCCGCCTCGGGCAAGCCCTGCTCCACCAGCAGCGCCTTGATTTCCGTGATGCGCGTCTGCACCAGGACCGTGGCCGCTTCGGGTGAGGGGTCGAAAACGCTGACATCGAAATCGATCTCGCCCAGGTCCGGCGTGACAAAGCTGAACGCCGTGCCCGTCGCATGGATGAAGGGGTAGCCGGGTAAATCGCCGGCAGCGGCAGCGATGGGCAGGCAGGCGAACAGCAAGGACAGCAGGCGGCGTTTGAACACGGACACTCCGGCACAGTTAGGGAGCATGAAGTATCCGTCAATATGAGTGATATAACAATGAATTAATCGAGCGTGCGCGCCACCCTGAAACCGACGATATCGTTCGACAGCACGGTGGAAAAGCCGTTGCGCAGGGCCGAGCGCAGGTAGCGCGGGTGGTACAGCCAGGAGCCGCCGCGCAGGATGCGCCGGCTGCTGTCGCTGCCCTCTTCCCATGCGCTGCCATCGACGGGCGCGCCTTCGTAACTGTCGTGCACCACATCTTGCACCCATTCCCACACATTGCCATGCATGTCGAACAGGCCCCAGGGATTCGGTGCGAAGCTGCCCAACGGGATGGTGCCGCCCCGGTACACGCCCCGCGGGCCGCCGTTGTAGACATACAGGCCATCGTAGTTGGCTTGCTCGGTGCTAATCGTGTCGCCCACGTTGAAGGCCGTGCGCGTGCCAGCGCGGCAGGCGTATTCCCACTCGGCCTCGCTGGGCAGGCGGTACTGCCGGCCGGTGCGTTCGCTCATCCACGCCAGGTACAGCTGCGCGTCATTCCAGCTCACGCCGACCACCGGGTGCTGGTCGTTCTGCACGAAACCGGGATTGTCCCAGTCCGTTTCAGAACCGCCCGCCCACTGCGTCGCGTTCACGAAAACGCGCCATTCACCCACGCTGACGGGATGGCGCGCCAGCGCGAACGGGCGCGAGATGCCGACCCAGTGCTGCGGCGTCTCGCGCTCCAGCCAGGCCTGTTGCGAGCCGGCCTGGATGGCGGCCTTGTGTTCCGTCTCGTGCGCACCCATCTGGAAGCGGCCACTGGGAATGAGCACCAGTTCCGGCCCCTGCCCCGAGCCATCGAGGAAATCATCGCGCAAGATGCCTTCGGCATTCGCCACCTGTTCCAGTTCTGGCGCCGGCGCAGGCGCGGATGCCGGCGCAGGGACAGATGCGGCGGCGCGGCTGGCCTCTTCCCTGCGCGCCCGTTCCTGCTCGGCGCGGTAAGCCGCCTCCGCCTTGGCGACGATAGCCTTGCGCTGCAATTCCTGATGTTCTTGCAAGGCGGTGGCGGCATCGGCTTCGCGGCGCGCGCGCAACTGGCCGCGCAGCGCTTCCTTGCGCAGCTTGCGCGCCTCTTCCGCTTCGAAATGGCGCTGCGCCTCCTGTTCGCGGCGCAGTTTGTCCTGCCGCTGCTTTTCCAGCGCGGCCGCCTGGATTTCCGCCTTGCGCCGCTGGTCCAGTTCTTCCTGGCGTATCCGTGCCCGTTTGATCTCTTCCTCGCGGGCCTGTTCGGCGGCCAGCGCCGCCTGCCGTTGTTGCTGCGCCTGCTGCGCCGCGCGCGCCTGCTGCTGGCGCGCCTGTTCCGCCAGTTCTTCGGGCGACGGCCCGGCAGCGCGCTCCAGCCCTTCCAGCAAGGCTTGCACCGATTGCGGCCGCAGCTCCGCCGTCAAGGAAAAAGCATTCTGCAAGACTTGCCACTGTTGCGCGTTGAGCGCTTGCGGTGCCGACGGCAAATGGCTGGCGCTGCGCGCATCGTCGAACGGCATGCGCCCTTCGAGCATCTGGTAAATCATCACCGCCACCGCATACACATCCAGGCGCGGGCTGGGCTGGCGCTGGTTGGCGCCTGCCTCGGGCGCCCGATAACCGTGCGTGCCGGCGTTCGGCATGTCCAGCGCCAGGCTGCTGTCCGCATTGCGCACGCGTGTAGCGATGCCGTAGTCGAGCAATTTGACGTCGCCTTTCGCCGTCAGGAAGACATTGCCCGGCTTGATGTCGCGGTGTACCAGCTTGTGCTTTTCCCACGCATACGACAGGGCGTCGGCCACCGGCTGCAGCAATTCCTGCACCCTGGAGAGCGGCAGCGCACCCTGGCGGCCCAGGTAGTGCTCGAGGTCTTCGCCATCGAGGCATTCCATGATGATGAAATAGCTGGCCGTGGCCGGGTCCTGCGCCCATTCATAGACGCGCACGATGTTTTCATGCGCGAGTTTGCGCGCCTGGGTGGCTTCCTCGATCAGCAGCTTGGCATGCGTGGCGCTTTGCGTCAGTTGCGGCGGCAAAATCTTCAGCGCCACCATTTCGCTGCTGCCCAGCTCCGCGTGCGTGGCCAGGTCCGTCGCTTGCCACACCTGCCCCATGCCGCCCGTGCCGATCAACCGTTCGAGCCGGTAACGGCGGTTTTGCGGACCGATTTCCTGGCCCGTCATGAAGCCCAGTTCCGTGCCCTGGCGTACGGGCAGCGGCGCGGCCACAGGGGCGACGCCCGGCGGCGCATATTCGGCGTCGAGGATGGCGTTCTTGCGGCGTTCAAAGTCCTGCTCGCTGAGCAGCCCGTCGTCGTGGAGGGCGCGCAATTCCCGCAGTTTGTCTCGTGCTTTTTGCATCATCTGGGGTGAAACGCTTCCATCAAGGCTGCAGGGCGACGCCACAGGCGGCGCAGAATTTATCTTCCGGATGACCCGCGCGCTGCGCATGGCCGTTCTTGCAGCGGGCCGGCGCGGCAGCGGCAGAAGCCGCGCCAGGTTGCAGCGCCTGCGCCACGGCCACGCCCAGCTGCGCCTGCGCCGACAGGCCATGGCTGTGCGCCGCATTCTGCAGGTTGATCAGATCGAGCTGCTGGCGCCGTTCGCGCTCGGCCTGGCCTTCCAGGTAGTTGCGCTCCTGCGCCACGCTGTCCTGCGCCATGCGCATGGCGTCGAGCGGCGCGACGCTGTTTTCGGCTGCCGCCAGCGCCGCCAGCGCATGAATCTGTTCGGCGCTCATGCCCGCCTGCAGCTGCACCTTGAGCACTTGCGCCAGCGCGGCCGCGTTCTGCCCGGCGGCCATGGCCACCTTGCCCGTGTCGCTCAGGGAGCCGATTTTCTCGATGCGGTCGATGTCGATGCGCGCCAATTCAGCCGCATGCGCCTGCTGCGCCAGCAGGGCTTCGTATTCGCCCTTCCAGCGCGCGTAATCGCTTTCGCGCTGCTGCGCCATGGCCAGCAAGTCGCGCTGCCATTGCGCTTCCTGTTCCAGCTGGCGCAGTTGCTGGCGCTGTTCCTCGATGGCCAGCGCGTCGAGTTGCGCCAGTTGCGACTGCTGCTGCAGCTGGCGCGCATGCACGCCGTCGGCCTCGATGGTGCGCAGCAGCTTTTCCTGCTGCGCGATGGCGTCCTCGCGCGCGCCGCCGCGCCGCAGCACCGCCACTTTTTCCGCGATCTCCGCCGCCTGCACCTGGGCCGCTTCATCCTTGTGCGCCTCGGCGCGCAGCAGTTCGCGCTGGCGCGCCAGCTGCATCTGGTCTTCCCACTCCTGCACCCGCTCGGCCTCGCGCTTGCGCGCCGCATTCGCCAGCATCAGGCCCTGCCAGGCGGCCTGGTGCTGCTCCGCCTCCAGCTGCGCCTCGCGCTGGGCCGCATCCGCTTGCGCCTGGCGCAGGCGCGCCAGCTGGGTGCGGCGTCCGGTCTCGTCATCGATCAGCAGCGCGCTCTCAATTTGCTGCGCGATCGACTGCAAGTGGACTTGATGGGTAAAGCGCTGCTGCGCCAGCTGGATCTGTTCGCGCCCATGCAGCTGCGACAGTTCCAGCTCGCTGCGCATCTTGATGGCGGCCAGCGCGCGCACGTGTTCCCAGTTGGCCGCTTCATCGGCGCGCTGCGCGCCCTTTTGCGCCAGTTCCTGTTCCAGTTCACCCAGCGTCAGCGCGGCGCCATGGTCGAGCGCCTGGCGCCGCGATTTCGCTTCCAGGATGCGCCCATACAGGTCGATCTGGCGCCCGCGCAGCGCTTGCAGGCGCTCCGCTTCCTGGTGCCCCAGCTCCGCTTTTTCCAGCGTCGCATCCTGCTGCAGTTCGGCGCGCCGGTGCGCATGGCGCGCCGCCAGTTCTTCACGGCGGATGCGCTGCCACTCTTCCTCGTCATACAGCTGGTCGAGCTGCTTCATGCGTTCCAGGCTGTGCTGTTCCAATTCCTGCGCCGGCAAGCCGCCCAGCCACAGGGTGCCAATGGCTGCGTCGCCGTTGCCCTCGCGCTTGTCGTGCCGCAGGCTGAGGGTTTCCACGCGCGCCACGGCCAGGCCGCTGGGTGCCAGGCGCTGCGTCAGGGCCGATTGCAGGCGTTCGTTCAATTCGGGCCGCAAGTCGGCATTCGCGTCCATCTCGCGCAATGCGCGGCTGCCAATGAACTCCAGCGCAATCTGGCGCACGGACGGCAGCAGCAAGGCGTGCAGGTGGGCGCGCGTGACGGCGCCCGGCGCACGCATGAACTGGCGCGCGAACGCATCGGGCTGGCCCAGCGCGATATCCACGCGCAGGGATGCGGCAATGCCCAGCAGCTCGGTGCTGGGCAGGCCGGGCAAGTCGAATTCCAGGCTCACTGCGTCGGCGCGCGCGATCAGCACTTCGGCCGGGCGCGCCGGCAACAGCGCCGGCAGGCGCGCAAAGAAGCTGGCGCTGTCGTAGTCACCGGCCGGTATCACGGTGAAAGCGTCCGATTGCACGATCCAGGCGTGCGACTCGGCGGGCACCTGCAGGCGGCGCGCAGCGCTGCCGAACAGCGAGGACAGTTCGCGCACGCCAAAGAACAGGGCTAGTTGCCCGTCAGCAAGGTGCCAATGATTGGCATGCAGCACCGCATCGCTGTCGGGGGCGCCCAGCGACAAGCCGCATTGCGCGCAATAGCCGGCGGCGGCGCCGTTCTTGTGCTCGCAGCGCGGGCAGCGGGCGCCGCCAAAACCAAACAATTGGAACATGTGTGACTCCTGATGAGAATGATTGTGTGCGCAAGTGTGCGCAACACGGCTGCCATGCCGATTCTAGCAGGACAGCTGGCGCAGCACCTGCCGCGCGCCGCGCGTGCGCAACACGGCGCACAACAGGCGCACAACACTGTGCAGTGTCGAATAATGCCATAGGGCAAGTGCATTCATATGCAGGGATACAGGGATAATTAGGCCTCAATTCAAGCGGTCGCTTGCCGGCGCCGTGCGCAGGCATTTCAGCGCCGTTTTTTTGCAGGCCATCCCGCCAAAACCACGGCTGGTCGCATCTGCATGGCGTAACGGCGCGCGCCTGGCTACAGTGCAGACATACCCACCCGCCCACCCGAAAGGAACGATCATGAACACGCCAAAAAACGCCTTGAAAAACATGGAAGCCATCTTCACCGTCGCCGTCGCCATCGCCTGCGGCGTCAGCTACGCCAGCTTTGTCCAGCCACAGGCCGAGCAAACCGCCGCTACCGCGCAAGCGAGCGCCATCCCCGTGGTGGTGGTCAGCGCCAAGCGCCTGACGGAACAGGAAAAGAAAACCTCGCTGATCGAGGAACGGCAAGCCTTGCTGGGCAATGCTATCGCCAGCACGCTGTGAGCCAGCCATGCTGACGCCACGCCGCCTGGCGCACCACGGCTAGCTGCCGCGCCAGGCCGCCATTTGTATCCGCCACGGATACACGGACACACAGTATTGTGTCAATTGTAATAAGTTGAATCAAAGACGAAAAACCGCCAGCAAGCGCCTATAGTCCATTTCACGCAATCACCGAAATGGAGCACACCATGAAACCCATCACACTCTACGCAGCAGCCATGCTTGCCATCAGCACCGCAGCCTTCCTGCCCGTGCAGGCGATGGCACAGAATCAGCTCGGCGTCAGCATTGTCGTCGGCAACGCCCCGCCTCCGCCACGGTTTGAAAGCGCGCCCGCGCCGCGCGCCGGCTATGTCTGGGCGCCCGGTTACTGGAACTGGGATGGCCAGCGCCATGTCTGGACCGGCGGCGAATGGCTGCGCGAACGCGGCGGCAACCAATACCGCCGCGCCGCCTGGACACAAGAGAACAAGCACTGGCGCCTGGATCGTGGCGGCTGGGTCGCCGCGCAAGTGCAGCCCGTGCGCTATGACGAGGTCCGCATCGCCCCACCACCGCCGCGCCGCGAAGCCATCCCGCGCGCCCGCCACGGCTACCTGTGGGCGCCCGGCCACTGGGAATGGCGCAGCCAGCGCTACACCTGGACCCCCGGCGTGTGGATCGCCGAACGCCCCGGCTATGCATATGCGCCGCCCGCCTGGAACCAGCGCGATGGCCGCTGGCAGATGGAGCAAGGCCGCTGGTCGCCACGCGGTCCGAACGGCGACCGCGACCGCGACGGCATCCCCAACCGCTATGACCGCGACAATGGCAACCGCCACGACCGCGACGGCGATGGCGTACGGAACCGCGACGATCACCGGCCAAACAACCCGAACCGCAGCTAATACGCGGCTGTAGTACCCACCAAGGCCACCCATCGCGGTGGCCTTGTCATTTTCCGGACATATCTGTGTATTAAAATCGCGCGACGATCAATTACACTGCGCGAGAAAGATTCACGATGGCGATGGAAACTGCCGGCTTTACCTACGGCTCGGATACCTCGGGCCTGGTCTGGGGCTTCCTGTTTGGCCGCGAGACGCAGCCGCTGGCGCTTGACTCGATGGCCGCACTGGCCTGGCTGGACGATGGCGCAGCCCGTCCGGCGCAGGAATTTGTCTGGCTGCATTTCAATTTATCACATGCCGCCAGCGAAAAATGGCTGATGACGCATACGCAGCTGGCCGATGAATTCTATGAAACCCTGCACCAGGGTTCGCGTTCCACGCGCATCGAACAGGCGGAAAACACCCTGATCGCCGTGGTCAACGATGTGGTGCACAATTTCTCGTTCGAAGCGTCCGACATTTCCACAATGTGGGCCAGCGTGGCACAAAATCTCGTCATTACGGCGCGCCGCGCGCCGCTGCAGTCGATCGAGCGATTGCGCCAGGCCGTCATCAAGAACCACGAGCCGATCCGCTCGTCGGTGGAACTGCTGATCCATTTGCTGCGCGACCAGGCCGACGTGCTGGTCAACATCGTGCGCGATGCCGTGGCGCGGGTCGACGATATCGAAGACCACTTGCTGGCCGGGCGCCTGGTGCCCAAGCGCGAAGACCTGGGTGCCATGCGGCGCGTGCTGGTGCGGCTGCAGCGCCTGCTGGCGCCGGAGCCGGCAGCCCTGTTCCGCCTGCTGCAACGCCCGCCTTCATGGGTGTCGGAGCTGGACAGCCTGGAATTGCGCCAGTCGACGGAGGAATTTTCTGTGGTGCTCAGCGATATGTCGTCCTTGCAGGAACGCATCAAGCTGCTGCAGGAAGAAATTGCCGCCAGGGTCAACGAGGAAAACAGCCGCAGCCTGTTCGTGCTGACCATCGTCACCGTGCTGGCCTTGCCGATCAATATCATCGCCGGCATGCTGGGCATGAATGTGGGCGGAATTCCGCTGGCCGAGCACCCACAGGGCTTCTGGATCATCGTTTCCATCATCGTCACGTTTACCGTCGTGGCGGGATGGCTGGTGGTGCGTGTGCAGCGCAATAGTTGATGATTGGACACACGGTTTGGCAGGCGAACGGCAGGCGCCGTCCGCCGTCACAGCTTAACGGTGGTATTCGCCGGCCCGTTCAGGCTGATAAACGATTTCCTCGATCTTCACCTTCACCACGCCGCCGGGCATGGGCCAGGCGATGCTGTCGCCGACAGACAGGCCCAGCAGTGCACTGCCGACCGGCGCCAGCACGGAAATGCGCTCGGCCTTGCCCTCCACATCTTTTGGATACACGAGCGTCAGGCAGAATTCCTCCTTGTTTTCCACTGTGAAGCGCACGGTGGAATTCATCGTCACGACAGTGGGCGGTATTTCTTGCGGCTCAAGCACCTCGGCACGGCCCAGCTCATCGAGCAAGGCGGCCTTGTCTGGCGACAAGTTATTTCCCAAGGCATACAACAACGCTTCCAGTCGTTCCAGGTCTTGTGACGACAAAATAATTTTTGGCTTTTTTTCCAAGATATCCTCACTATTGATCATTAGGGCGACGTCCGGCTTTGCTGGCGGCTGTTTACTTGGCCGCGGCAGACAAAACAAACAGCATCAGAACGTCCATCATCTGCGGATTATGGACGAACTCGCGGAGCAAGGCCATAGCGTTCTCGCATTCCTCATTAAAATTTATTAAAATCAATGACTTGCAATGGCACATACAAACAAAAAGTTAATCCGTGCCCGGATGAATGGAAGCAATCAAGTTATTCTTCATGACATTTTGTTTGCCGTCAGCATGTTTTTAGGAAAAAAAACCCGCCGGCAAAAAAAGGATTAAAATTCAGATTGTATTATTATTAGAAAGACACGTCCCGCCTTTTACGCCTGACTTGTCGCCTTGCATGCGGCCAACAGCCTGCGGCATCGCCACTAAATTGCCGCGCGCCCTGTACTTTCACGCCGCAAAATGACAATATGTCGGCCTTAACAACACGTTGAGAGTTCCGGCTCACTTCGGTTTTCATCAGACTGGAACGTAAAGTATGGCAGGGCGAGGCGGGATCACACGGGGTGGCGACAAGCGAGGCCGGCAGGAGAATGCGTCATGATGGCGCCATTGATGCTGCCCTCGGTGCAGTTGCGCGGTGACCGGATAGCCAGGCTGAACCTGCTGGCCGCAGCGGCCATGCTGGCCGCGGCCAGCCTGCTGCTGATCCTCTTCCAGTTATTTTCCCTCCAGACATCTTTCCAGCGCAATCTGCGCATCCAGGCCGACATGCTGGCGCCTGCCGCCGCCCAAGCCATGCGCCAGGACGATCGTCTTGCGGCGCAACAGCTGCTCGCCTCCCTCGCCGCCGCGCCGCATATCCGGCAAGCGCTGCTCTACAGCCCGTATGGCACGCCATTCGCCCGCTACGCGCGCAGCGCCAGCGATGCCGCGCCCCAGGCGCCGCGTACCGGTCAGCAAATCGATTACCTGGACGGCAGCGCCGCCATCCTCCGGACCTTGCCCGGCGGCGGCGCACTGTATCTGCGCGCCAGCCTGGCGCCACTGCTGGGCAGCCTGGCGCAATTTTCCGCCTTCACCCTGCTGGTCTGCCTGTGTGCATTCGGCCTGACGGCGCTGATGGTGCGCCGCACGCGCAGCGCCGCACAGCATGCGGAACACCATTTGCATTACCTGGCCCACGTCGACCCGGTCACGCAACTGCCGAACCGCCATGAATTCAACGACGCACTGGCCTACGCGCTGGCGCGCGCCGACCGCCAGGACAGCAGCGTAGGACTGCTGTTGCTGGACCTGGACAACTTCAAGGTGGTCAACGATACGCTGGGCCACCACTGCGGCGACCAGTTGCTGAAACTGGTTGCCGAGCGCCTGGTGGCGATCCTGCGCGGCACCGACATCATCTGCCGCATCGGCGGAGACGAATTCGTCGTCATCGTCGAACCGGCCGACGACGCCTCGGAAATGGCCAGCGTGGCGAGCAAGATCCTCGCCGTGCTGGCCACGCCGTTCGCGCTGGAAGGGCACCAGCTGTATGTCAGCGCCAGCATCGGCGTGAGCCTGTATCCGTTCGATGCGCAGGACGTGGCGACCCTGACGCGCAATGCCGACACGGCCATGTACCACGCCAAGCACCAGGGCAAGAACCGCTACGCCGTATTCCAGTCAGAAATGGAATTGCGCGCCCAGCGCCGCCTGCGCATGGAAGCGAACCTGCGCAAGGCCCTGCAAAACGAGGAACTGTATCTGCACTACCAGCCGCAAATCGACTTGCGCAGCGGGCGTATCGTGGGCGTGGAAGCGCTGATACGCTGGCATTGCCGCGAGATGGGGCAGCTCAGCCCCAGCGAATTCATTCCCGTGGCCGAGGAAAGCGGCATCATCGTCGACCTGGGACGCTGGGTGCTGCAAAGCGCCTGCCGCCAAGCGGCCCTCTGGTGCAAGGCGGGCCTGCTCGATTCGCTCGAACACGTGGCCGTCAACCTGTCGGCCTGCCAGGCGCGCGACCCGGGACTGATGGACGATATCCGCGCCATCCTGCACGAGACGCAGCTGCCGCATGGCTTGCTGGAGCTGGAAATCACGGAAGGGGTATTGATGGACAATGTCCACGCCAACGTGGAACTGATGCGACGCCTGCAGGAAACGGGCATCCACCTGTCGATCGACGATTTCGGCACCGGCTACTCCTCGATGTCCTACCTGAAGCGCCTGCCCATCGACCAGCTGAAAATCGACCGCAGCTTCGTGCACGATTTGCCTGGCGAGGGCGAAGCCATCGTCACGGCCATCATCGCCATGGCGCACAGCCTGCATTTGAAAGTGGTGGCCGAAGGCGTGGAAACAGTGCAGCAGGTGGAGTTTTTAAGAAAAGCCGGCTGCGACAACGTGCAGGGCTTTTTCTTCGCCCGCCCGATGACGGCGGCGCAGTTGACGGCATTGCTGCTGGAGCGGCGTGACTGGAGCACGCGCAGCATCATGCCGGCCTGAATGGCTGTCGATGATAGTGTCGGATTAGCGCAAAGCGCGTAATCCGACACCACTACTACATCAAGCCAGCTTGGCCGAATGTTCGCGCGTCGCGTGGAACTTCAGCTTCGGCCAGCGCTCTTCTGTCAGCCGCAGGTTCACGCCCGACGTCGCCAGGTAAGCCATGTTGCCGGCCGCATCGTAGGCCACGTTGTGACCCAGCGCGTTCTCGAAATCCTGCAGGACGCGCTTGTCGTCGCAGCTGACCCAGCGCGCGCTGCTGATGCTGGTGCCCTCGAACACAGCGTCGACGCCATACTCGTTGAGCAAACGGCTGGCCACCACTTCGAACTGCAGCACGCCGACGGCGCCCAGTACCAGTTCGCCGCCCTGCACCGGCTTGAAGACCTGTACCGCGCCCTCTTCGCCCAGCTGTTGCAGGCCCTTGTGCAACTGCTTGATTTTCAAGGGATTACGGATGCGCACGGAGCGGAAGAAGTCTGGCGCAAAGTACGGAATACCCGTAAAGGTCAGCATCTCGCCTTCGGAAAAACTGTCGCCGATCTGCATGTTGCCATGGTTCGGCAAGCCGATGATGTCGCCCGCGTACGCCTCTTCCACCTGTTCGCGCGACGATGCCATGAAGGTCACCACGTTCGACACCTTGATCTCGCGGCCCAGGCGCAAGTGCTTGACCTTCATGCCGCGCTCGAAACGTCCCGAGCAGACGCGCAAAAAGGCGATGCGGTCGCGGTGCGCCGGGTCCATATTCGCCTGGATCTTGAACACAAACCCCGTGAACGGCTGCTCGGTCGGCGCCACCGACCGCACGGTCGCGTCGCGCTCGCGCGGCGCCGGCGCCCAGTCGACCAGCGCGGAAAGAATCTCGCGCACGCCGAAGTTGTTGATGGCCGAACCGAAGAACACGGGCGTCTGCACGCCGGAGAGGAATTCCTCCAGGTTGAACGGGTTCGATGCGCCGTGCACCAGTTCCACTTCCATGCGCAACTGGTCCATCTCCAGCGGGAACATCTCTTGCAGGCGCGGGTTGTCGATGCCCTTGATGATTTCGAAGGCGCCGTCAGCTTTTTCTTCGCCGGCCTTGAACAGCATGATCTCGTCTTTCAGCAGGTGATACACGCCGCGGAAGTTCTTGCCCATGCCGATAGGCCAGGTGACAGGCGCGCACTGGATCTTCAGCACCGATTCGAGTTCGTCGAGCAGGTCCAGCGGATCGCGCGTCTCGCGGTCCATCTTGTTCATGAACGTGACGATGGGCGTATTGCGCATGCGGCAGACAGCCAGCAGCTTGATCGTCTGCGCTTCCACGCCCTTGGCCGCATCGATTACCATCAGGGCCGAATCGACGGCCGTCAGCACGCGGTAGGTATCTTCCGAGAAGTCCTGGTGGCCCGGGGTGTCGAGCAGGTTGACGACGTGGCCGCGGAATTCGAACTGCATCACCGAGGACGCGACGGAAATACCGCGCTGCTTCTCGATCTCCATCCAGTCCGACGTCGCGTGGCGCCCCGATTTACGCGCCTTGACGGTACCGGCCATCTGGATCGCGCCCGAGAACAGCAGCAGTTTTTCCGTCAGGGTGGTTTTACCCGCATCCGGGTGGGAAATGATGCCGAAGGTGCGGCGGCGCTGCACTTCGCGCGCGATCACGGCAGGCGCCTTGCTGCTGGCTGACGCTGCGGCGTTGTCCGCATTGTCGCTGGAATCGGGGGTAGTGATGTCGTTCTCGTTGGCCATATTGGTGACCATAATATGGCCCTCGCAAAAAACCCTCGATTTTACAGAAGGATCGCCCTTCCGTGTGAACTGCTTCACTCTGGCGAACGGCAAAATTGACAGGACGAATTAGCCAGGCTGTCGCGTACTTCATCAAGAGGTCACAATCCGCAGGCAACATTGCACTGCAGAAATGTTGTCACCCTACCCTGGAAACCCGATGAAAATCCTCCTCACCCCCGCCATCCGACTCATGCAGCGATTGCGCCTGCTACCCAAATTCATGCTTGTCTGCCTGGTTTTCCTGCTGCCGCTGGCGCTGGCGACCACCCTGCTGATCTCGGAGCTGGGCAAGTCGCTGGCCCAGGCGCAGGATGCGCAGCAGGGCGTGGCCTATGTGCGCCAACTGCACGAAGGCACGCGGCTGCTGCAGCAGCGGCGCGGCCTGGAGCACTTGCGCCTGAGCGGCAAGGCGGGCATGGACAACACGGCCCTGAATACGCGCATCACGGCCGCGCTGGCAGCCCTGGCGCGCTTGCCGGCAGGCGCGGGCCTGCCCCAGGCGACCGAGCTGACGAAGCAGTGGCAAGCCCTGCTGGGCCGCCAGGCGGGCCTCGCGGCGCGCGACAGCTACGCGGCGCACACGGCACTGCTGCGCCAGGCGGCCAAACTGGGCCAACTGGTGGCCGACCGCTCGCATCTGAGCCTGGACCCGGACGCGGGCGCCAACCACCTGAGCGCCGTCTTCACGGCCACCCTGCCCGACTTGGCCGAGAGCCTGTCCGACATCGCCGGGCGCGGCGCCGCCTACATCGACACGGGCCTGTTCGAAGCGAATGAAGATCAACTTGTCAACGCCAACGCCCTGATCGCGCGCCACGAACTGGAGCGCCTGCCGGCCCGCTTCGACGAAATCATCGCCGCCAAGCCGGAACTGCGCGCCAGCCTGCAAGCAGCCCTGAAAGCCGTGCCGGCCGCGCTGGCCTTCCTCGAACGCAGCAAAAATGAAGTGACGAATTCCTACGACCAGACTTCGGGCGCGCAATTCCACGCGGCCGGCATGCAAGCCATCGACACCTTGCACACGCTCTCGATCGCCGCGGCCACCGCCCTGGACAGCCTGCTGGCGCAGCGCATCGCCCGCGACGAGGCGCGCCGCGCCCTGATCCTGGCTGCCATGCTGCTGGTGCTGCTGGCCGCCGCCTACCTGTGCGCCGGCTTCTATGCCGCGTTCGCGCGCGACGTGACGCAATTGCGCGTGGCCGTCGGCGCGGCGGCGGCGGGCGACCTGTCGCAACGCATCACCTCGCAGGCGCACGACGAAATCGGCGACCTGGTACGCGACTTCGGCGCCATGACGCACGGCCTGGCCACCCTGGTGCAGGAAATCCGCGGCGGCGCGGCCGTCATCGCCGCCGCCGGCGCCGATATCGCCCAGGGCAACGCCGCCCTGTCCGGCCACACGGCCACACAAGCGGACGCGCTGGGCGCCACCGTCGACTCGATGCGCGAACTGACGGCCACCGTGGGCCGCAATGAAGCCCATGTGGGACAGGGGCGCACCCTGGTGGCGACAGCGGCCGACGTCGCCCTGCGCGGCGGCCAGACAGTGGGCGCCGTGGTCGAGACCATGGCCTCGATCAAGGCCAGCTCGCACAAGATCGTCGACATCATCGGGGTCATCAACGGCATCGCCTTCCAGACAAATATCCTGGCCTTGAACGCGGCTGTGGAAGCAGCACGCGCGGGCGAGCAAGGGCGCGGCTTTGCCGTCGTCGCGTCCGAAGTGCGCAGCCTGGCGCAGCGCTCGAACGAGGCGGCGCTGGAAATCAAGCGCCTGATCGGCGATTCCGTGGCCACCGTGGATGCGGGCGGCGACCTCGTCAATGCCGCCGGCAACACCATGCGGCAAGTTGTCGATGCGGTGCAGCAAGTGGCGTTGGTGATCGGACGCATCAGCAGCGCCGGCGCCGAGCAGAATGGCGAGATCGCCCGCATCAACCAGGCACTGGCGCAAATCGATGATATGACGCGCCAGAACGCCGGCCTGGTCGACGAAGCGCGCGCCGGTTCGCAGCGCCTGCTCCAGGAAGGTGAGGCACTGACGCAGGCCGTCAGCCGCTTCCGCCTGGGCGAACACGAGATACCTGGCGCGCGCCAGGTGAGCGCCGCGAGCGTGCGTGATGGCTTGCCCAGCGTGCGTCCGGCCGGCCTGTGGAGCGCCAATAAGCCGCGTGTCATATCACAAAATCGCGCAGAACGGCGCAAGGCCAGCTAGTCAAAAGTGCGCACGTAGGACAAGGACTACAATTCCACCTCAAAAGAGACTACAAAGTGGCGACTGCTAATCTTATGTTCGCCACTTACATAAGCTTTTAAAGTAACTACATCGCGATCTGCACCGCGCGGTCGACAAAAATGCTGTTACCACATGCGTATTACCACATAAGTATTACCACATGTGTTCGGCAACTTTTTTGACCAGCAACGCGGCAGTCGCACTCCGATGTAAAAAGCCTGTGAGGAATACTATGAACCATACTCAACTTATCACCCCGGTCCAGAAGAACCAGTTGCTGCCGCGCGTCATGCCGGCAGCCGGACGGGAAATCAAGCTTGCGTCGCGGGTTAGCCTCAGCAGTGCCCAACAGAATGAATTGCTGGCAGCCCTGCCGCGCGCCGCGCTCGAATCGCTGTTCGAAGACCTGGAATTGGTGGAACTGCCGTTCGGCAAGGAATTATATGCCTACGGCAACAACATGGAATACAGCTATTTCCCCACCACCGCCATCATTTCCTTGTTGTATGTGATGGAAGATGGCGCCACGACGGAAATCGCTGTCGTCGGCCATGAAGGCGTGGCTGGTGCTTCGCTGCTGGCGGGCGAGCGCGCCATGTGCACGGCCGTCGTGCAAAGCGCCGGCTACGGTTACCGCCTGAAGACGCAAAGCTTGCGCGATGCCTTCAACCAGGGCGGCGCCCTGCCGCAGTTGCTGATGCGCTATACCAACGCCCTGTTTGCGCAAATGGCGCAAAACGCCGTCGGCGGCCGCCACAGCTCGATCGAGCAAAAGCTGTGCCGCTGGCTGCTGGACCGCCTGGACCGTTCGCCATCGAACGAATTGAAAGTGACGCAAGAGCTCATTTCCATCATGCTGGGCGTGCGCCGCGAAAGCATCACGGCCGCTGCCGGCAAGCTACAGGATGAAGGCTTGATACACTATCGCCGCGGCAATATCACGGTGCTGGACCGCGCTGGCCTGGAAGGCTATGCGGGTGAGTGCTACAAGGTGGCCAAGACGGAATACGACCGTTTGCTGCGCGACGTGTCGCGCTGCTGATCGACGGTGCAGCATGCTCAAAAAAATGGCCGGGCTGCATGCCCGGCCATTTTTCTATCCCTACCCAGTCAAACGCTGGCGTCTTCGTCGATCTCTTCCGGCTCAGGCGTCAGCGGCAACGGAATCACGGCTTCCACGCACGTGCCCTTGCCTTCCGGGCCCTGGCGCACGGTCAGGCTGCCACCCAACAGCAAGGCCCGCTCGCGCATGCCCAGCAAGCCGTGCGACATGGGTTTTTGCAGGGCATCTTCGGTAATACCGATGCCGTCATCGATCACACGCAGCACCAAGCCGTGTTCATTGCGTTTCAATGTCACGCTGACCATGCCGGCGCGCGCATATTTGAGGATATTCGTCAGCGATTCCTGCACGATACGGAACAGGGCGATCGTCAGGGTGGCTTCGCGGTTGTCGATATTGATGGCCACGTCCGTTTCGCAGCGTACCGAACTCATGCGCGTAAAATCTTCGCAATAGCTTTCGATGGCGGCGCAAAGGCCCAGGTTGTCCAGCAGGCTGGGGCGCAAATCCTCGACGATGCGGCGCTTCAGTTCCACCGTTTCCAGCAGGGTGGCCTTGGCACGTCGCAATTGTGCCGCCAGTGCCGGCTGCGTGTGCGCCAGTTGCTGCGTGACGGCGCCCAGGTCCATGCTGATCGAGGTCAAATTGGCGCCCAGCTCATCGTGCAGCTCACGCGCCAGGCGCGCCTTCTCCACTTCATTGACACTGATCAAATGGCGCGACAGCACAGATAATTGCTCCGTGCGCTTGCTGACCGTCGATTCCAGGGTGTCGTTGGCATTTTGCAATGCATACTCGACGGCCGCGCGGTTCTGGAAGCTGCGCCGCACCAGCTGGTAAAACATGATCAGCACGAGGATGGCCAGCGCATTGATGCCAATGCCGAGCAGCACGGCTTTCTGGTACTCATGATAAAAGGCGGCGCTGCCGGACGACAGCGCTTCATTCTGCTCGCGCGTCATGATCACCACCTGCAGGCGGATTTCGTCCATGGTGGCGCGGTCGTCGGTCACGCGCGAGATATTGACGATTTCGGCCAGCCCGCCCTGCTTGTAGACCTCGATCGACTCTTGCAACATCGACATCTTGCGACGGATCAAGCTTTTCAGCTGGGCCAGATTTTTCAGCTGGGTGGGACTGCCCGCGAGCAAGGTTTGCAGCTCGTTGAATTCGTTGTCGATTTCGGTGGTGGCGGTCTTCGACGGCCCCAGATAGGTTTCCGAGCCGGAAATGAAATAGCCGCGCAAGCTGCTTTCCGCGTCCAACACGAGCACGTTCAAATACTGCAGGCGGTCCGCTACGCGGGCGCTCTGGCTGAGCAAGGCGTTCGTGCCCTTCAGCGATTGCAGATTATGAAAGAGACTGAAACCATTAAGTACAAGCAACAAGGCGCAAGCCACGCAAAGGATTGTCTTGTAGAGGGGCAGGCGGTGATTCGGGGCCGGTTCAACGGTGAAATACATCCTGATGTGCATCCTTAGCAAGGTTCGGCGCGGGAGAAAGCGCCGGCGCCGGCCAATTATAATCCTCGCCACAGACTGCTGCACTGCACAAGTCGTGCTGCTTAGCTGGCTGAGCGATCATGTTTCCATGATCGCACCGCTGCGCTAGTCAAGCAAATTGTTTTTCATTGCGTAATAGGTCAAGTCGCTGTTCGATTGCAAGCCCATTTTTTCCATGATGCGCGTACGGTAGGTACTCACCGTCTTGATGCTCAGCGACAAGGCCACGCCGATATCGGACACGGTGGCGCCGCGCGCCAGGCGCAGGAAGACCTGGAATTCGCGGTCCGACAATTCCGTATGCAGGGCGGCATTCGTATCGCGGTCGAACGACTGCGCCAGCAATTCGCCGACGGTGGAACTGACGTAGCGGCGCCCCTGAAACACGGTGCGCACGGCCGTCATCAGCTCATCGGCTTCGCATTCCTTGTTCAGATAGCCATTCGCGCCCATCTTGAACAGGTTCAATGCGTATTGCTGCGCGGGATAGCCGCTGAGGATCAGCACGGGCAATTCCGGCTGGCCCTGGCGGATCGTGCGCAAGGTATCGATGCCGCTCTGATCGGGCATGGCGATATCGAGCAACAGCACATCGCAAATTTCGCGGCGGGCGATATCGAGCGCTTCACGCCCGGTACCGGCTTCCGCCACCACACTGAAATCGCTTGACGACGAAAAAATCTGTTTGAATCCAGCTCGTACTATTTGGTGATCATCACAAATGGCAACGCGTATCATTGTTTCCCCTTAAATTTTCCTGGCCTGGGAAAGACTACCGGAACCTGAACGCTGCTCCGGCTTAGCGTCACTAACAAAAACGCAACATTAACATTATATTCAAAATATGGCGTGTCGTACGATACCCGCAGCGTCTAGGCTTGTGCCATGCAGTATAGTCAAGCGGTATCGGACAACCCCACCTATATTGGTACAAATCTTATTTTAGCAAGTTTAAAATCGCAATTAATTCATTGCGTATCCACACGCGGTCCAGCGGTGCTTCCTGCGGCACGACAGGCACGGTCGGCAGCACAGGCAGCTCATCAAGGATGGCATGCGATGCGCCACGGCTATCGAGCTTGTTGCGCGCGCCACTGATAGTGAAGCCTTGTTCATACAGCAATTCACGGATACGGCGTATCAACAGCACTTCATGGTGTTGATAATAACGGCGGTTACCACGTCGTTTGACCGGCTTGAGCTGGGAAAACTCCTGCTCCCAGTAGCGCAATACGTGCGGTTTGACGCCGCACAATTCGCTCACTTCGCCGATCGTGAAATAGCGTTTCGCCGGAATGGGCGGCAAGGCGATCAACTCGGTTTTACTGATGCGCTCGTTCATCGCCACTCACTCAGGCAGCACGTGCCAGCGGACTGGTCTCTTCGACCATGCTTTTCAGCTTCTGGCTCGCATGAAAGGTCACGACACGACGCGCCGTGATGGGGATCTCTTCTCCCGTCTTCGGATTGCGGCCCGGCCGTTGCGGCTTGTCGCGCAACTGGAAATTGCCGAAACCGGACAACTTGACGGCCTCTCCCCGCTCGAGCGCATTGCGGATCTCGTCGAAAAAGGTCTCGACCATATCCTTCGCTTCGCGCTTGTTCAGGCCCACTTGCTCGAACAACAGTTCAGCCAGTTCAGCCTTGGTCAAGGTGGGTAAATCTTTTTCCGCTTCCTGGCGCACTTTGGCAACCAGCATGGCCCGATGCAGATCGGCGGCCAGTGCGGATTGCAGTACGGCGGAATCAACGTCGCTGTTATTAATTTTCCTGCCCTGCCTTTTCTGTGCGCCCGAGCCTGCCACATGGCAAGCTCGTCTACGGTTGACGACGGAAAGGCCGTCACGCAAGGCGACGGCCAGTCCGGTAATTACGAACGCAGTTTCGCGTCGTGGCCCTGCTTGGCTGCATCGATCAGGACAGCCATCAGGCCATCGACGACATCGTCTTGCAGAGTGTTTTGAGTATCTTGCAAGCTAATCCGGAAAGCAAGGCTTTTTTCATCCGCTTCCAGCCCTTTTCCACGATATTCATCAAATAAAACAATGGCTTGCACGATACGCGCTGCCGGGCTTGCCTTGGCGGCAGCATGGAAGCTGTCGAGCAGATCCTGCACCGCCACCGATTGCTTGACGACCACGGCCAGATCGCGGCTGGCGCCAGGGAATTTCGAAATTTCCTGGTACACGGGCACGACTCTTTGCGTCAAGGCGGCGGCGTCGACTTCGAACAGCACGGGTGCCAGCGGCAAGTCATACTTTTGCATCCAGCGCGGGTGCAATTCGCCGATGAAACCGATGACCTTGCCATCGAATTCCACGTTGGCCGAACGGCCTGGATGCAGGGCCGGATGCTCCGCCTTCGTGAAGCGCAAGGCCAACGGCGCGAACAGCGCTTCCAGGTCCGCCTTGACGTCAAAGAAGTCGACCGTGCGTGTAGCCTGGCCCCACTGCTCGTCGGCTACCGGGCCGTAGGCCATGGCTGCCACGCGCTTTGGCTGGGCGTAGCCAGCCACCGACAAGGGACCGTTTTCCACGCTGTCGTCGCGCTGGTAAATGGCACCCACTTCGAAGATGCGCACGCGGTTCGTCTTGCGGTTCAGGTTATAGCGCACGTTGGCAATCAGGCTGCCGATCAGCGAGGAACGCATCACGCTCATCTGGCTGGCGATCGGGTTCTGCAATTTGATCGGCTGGGTGTTGCCCGAGAAATCGCGCTCCCATGCCGTATCGACAAAGCTCATGTTAACCACTTCCTGGAAGCCCAGGTCGGCCAGCTCATGACGCACCGCAAACAGCGAACGTGTATTTTCTGGCGCAATCTGCATCACGTTCTCAGCCACGGGCGGCAAGGTCGGGATGTTTTCAAAACCGTACACGCGCGCCACTTCCTCGATCAAGTCTTCTTCAATCTCGATGTCGAAACGGTAGCTGGGCGAGGTCACGGAAAATACGCCGTCCGCCAGGGTGAATGGCAAGGCCAGGCGCGTGAAGATATCGGCGATCAACGCATCATTGAGCGGCACGCCGATGACCTTTTGCGCGCGCGCCGTGCGCATCGTCACGGGCTGGCGTTGCGGCAAGTTCACCACGTGGTCGTCGACAGGGCCGACGCTGGTCGCTGGCGTGCCGCAGATTTCCACGATCAGGGCCGTGATGCGCTCGATATGCTCGACGGTGGTGGCGAAATCGACGCCGCGCTCGAAGCGGTGCGCCGCATCGGTGGAGAAATTCAGGCGGCGCGCGCGGCCTTGAATCGCGTTTGGCCACCAGAACGCCGCTTCCAGGTAGATGCTATGCGTATCGTCCGAGACCGAACTGGCGTCGCCGCCCATGATGCCGGCCAGCGATTCGATTTCCTGCTCATCGGCGATGACGCCGATCCACTCATCGACGGCAATGGTGTTGCCGTTCAACAGCTTGACGGATTCGCCCGCCTTGCCCCAACGCACATCGAGACTGCCGTGTATCTTCGCCAGGTCAAACACGTGGCTAGGACGGCCCAGTTCCAGCATGACATAGTTGGAAATGTCGACCAGAGCCGACAGCGGACGCTGGCCGCTGCGCTCGAGGCGCTGCTTCATCCAGTCCGGCGTGGCGGCACGGGCGTTCAAGCCGCGGATGACGCGGCCCGTGAAACGGCCGCACAGGTCCGGCGCGCTGACTTTCACCGGCAAGACTTCGTCGCTGGAAACAGGCACGGTGCGGAACTGCGGCACATTCAGGGGCACGCCCGTGAGCGCCGACACTTCACGCGCCACGCCCAGCACGGACAGACAGTCCGCCTTGTTCGGCGTCAACTTGATGGTGAATTTCAAGTCATTCAAGGCAAAATAGTCGCGGAAATTCTGGCCGATCGGTGCGTCGTCCGGCAATTCCATCAAGCCGGCGTTTTCTTCCGACAATTTCAGTTCGCGCGCGGAGCACAGCATGCCTTGCGACTCGACGCCGCGCAGCTGGCCCACCTTGATTTCAAACGGCTTGCCATCGGCGCCGGGCGGCAGCACGGCGCCCGCCATCGCGCAGACGACTTTCAAGCCCGGGCGCACGTTCGGTGCGCCGCAGACGATGTTGAGCATGGTGCCCGTGCCGACATCGACCTGGCACACATTCAAGCGGTCCGCGTTCGGATGTTTTTCCATCTCCAGGACCAGGCCCACCACCACGTTCGAGAACGGCGGGGCGACAGGATCGACGTCCTCGACTTCGAGACCGGACATGGTCAGCAGATGGGCCAGTTCGTCCGAAGTCATCTTCGGGTCGACCATGGTACGGAGCCAGTTTTCGGAAAATTGCATAATCAAGCTTTCAAATGTTCAATACGCGAGCATGCGAGGGCACGCTCCAGCGCATCGAGTGACATGGAATAATGAAACGCCTTAGTTAAACTGCTTGAGGAAGCGCAAATCGCCCTCATAAAACAGACGCAGGTCGTTGATGCCATAGCGCAGCATCGTCAAGCGTTCCAGGCCGGAGCCGAAAGCAAAACCGATGAATTTCTCGGGATCGAGGCCGAAGTTCTTCACCACGGTCGGATGCACCTGGCCGGCGCCCGACACTTCCAGCCAGCGGCCTTTCAATGGACCGGAACCGAAAGCGATGTCGATCTCGGCCGACGGTTCCGTGAACGGGAAGTACGATGGGCGGAAGCGCACTTGCAAGTCGTCCGTCTCAAAGAAAGCCTTGACGAAGTTCAGGTACACGCCCTTCAGGTCGGCAAAGCTGATGTCTTCGGCGATCCACAGGCCTTCGACCTGGTGGAACATCGGCGAATGGGTGGCGTCGCTGTCGACGCGGTAGGTGCGGCCCGGCGCGATGACCTTGATCGGCGGCGTATGCGTGCGCGCATAGCGCACCTGCATGGGGCTCGTATGCGTGCGCAGCAGCAATGACTTGCCATCGGTGTCGTTGCCATCGATGTAGAAAGTGTCTTGCATGGAACGCGCTGGATGGTTTTCCGGGCTATTGAGCGCCGTGAAGTTGGTCCAGTCATTCTCGATTTCGGGGCCGTCGGCCACGTCGAAACCGATCGAGCGGAAGATTTCCTCGACCCGCTCCCACGTGCGCATCACGGGATGGATGCCGCCAGGCATGCGGCCACGGCCTGGCAAGGTCACGTCGATCGCTTCGGCGTTCAGGCGGCCTTGCATCTGGGCATCGGCCAGCGCATCACGGCGCGCCGTCAGCGCATCCTCGATCTGCACTTTGACGGCGTTGATCAGGGCGCCTTGCGCCTTGCGCGCGTCCGGATCCAGTTTGCCCAGGCCCTTCATCATTTCAGTAATCTGGCCAGTCTTGCCCAGGTAGCGGGCTTTGGCGTTTTCAAGTGCGGCAGCGTCTGCGGCGGCGATAAAGTCAGCCTGGGCCGAGACGACGAGTTCTTCTAGGGAGTTCATGCGGCATTTCCTGTTTTGGACATCAATTCTGGACTCGATTATCAAAAGTCCAACAATCAAAAACGGAAACGGGGCATAAGGTTCACACCCCTGCCCCGCTCTTTATGACGTCACCCTACGGATGACGTTGTGCAATGACCGATGCTTACGCAGCGATTTTTGCTTTAACTGCGTTGACAATCGCAGCGAATGCTGGCTTGTCCATCACAGCCATATCGGCCAGGACTTTACGGTCCAGTTCGATATTTGCTTTTTTCAAGCCGTTCATGAATACGCTGTACGTTACGCCATGCTCACGGGAAGCGGCGTTGATACGGGCGATCCACAGGCGGCGGAAAACGCGTTTCTTGTTGCGGCGATCGCGGTAAGCGTATTGGCCAGCGCGCATAACTGCTTGCTTGGCAACACGGTATACACGGCTGCGGCGACCACGGTAGCCTTTAGCTTGAACAAGAATCTTTTTATGACGGGCACGAGCTGTAACCCCACGTTTTACTCTAGGCATAGTAACTCCTTATATTGAGTGTGAGATTAAGCAGTCGGCATCATGCGGTAGACGGATTTCACGTCAGACGCAGCGACATTGGTGGTACCGCGCAGAGCGCGTTTCAGCTTGGTGGTTTTCTTGGTCAAGATGTGGCGTTTGAACGCATGGCCACATTTAACAGTACCGCCCGGACGCACGCGAAAACGTTTTTTCGCAGAGCTTTTGGTCTTCATTTTAGGCATAGCAATCTGTCCTCTTACGGACAGCTCCATTTATAACAGGATTGCAGGTGGCAACACGACGCTGCGCTTAGATGCCTGCTTTCACATGCTGTGCAGCGGATGCGAGTCCGCTACAGTTCGCGCGGCCCGGACATTGCTGAGCGGGCCGCGCAAATTCTGCCTGGAATCGTGTGTCGCACCAATGCTGGCACAAACCACGTCGACTCACAGTAAAACGCTATTGTAGCTTACTTCTTCTTCTTAGGCGAAAGAACCATGATCATTTGGCGGCCTTCCATCTTCGGGAACTGCTCGACCTGACCGTACGGTTCCAGATCGGCTTTCAGACGTTCCAGCATACGGAAGCCAATATCCTGATGCGCCATCTCACGACCGCGGAAACGCAGCGTGATTTTGGTTTTATCACCTTCATCGAGGAACTTGATGAGGTTACGCAACTTGATATTGTAGTCACCATCATCAGTCCCCGGACGGAATTTGACTTCCTTCACGAGGATGATCTTTTGCTTCAATTTGGCTTCGTGAGCTTTCTTTTGCTCCGAGTACTTAAATTTGCCGTAGTCCATCAAACGGCACACCGGTGGCTGCGCGGTAGGCGCAATTTCCACCAGGTCGACGTTTGCCTCTTCCGCCAGGCGGAAGGCTTCAGCCAAACTTACGATACCGAGTGGCTCGTTATCGACCCCGCTTAAACGCATTTCAGGGGCAGTGATTTCGCCATTGATGCGATGTGACTTGTCAGTAGCTATTGTAATTTCCTTTAAAAATCTTGTAAGACGGTCGTGCAGCGAGTTTCCTCGTCAGGCCTTGGTGTCGACTTCATGTTTGAGTCGCTCAATCAGGGCATCGACGGACATGACGCCCAGATCGATATTGCCCCGCGCCCGCACGGCCACTGTATTCGCATCCCGCTCTTTGTCGCCAATTACTAAGATGTAAGGCAATTTTTGTACGGAATGTTCACGTATTTTATAGGTAATCTTCTCGTTACGCAAATCAGCCTGTACGCGCAGCCCCGCTTTGCGCAGTTTTGTTGTAACTTCCTGTACATAATCGGCTTGAGCGTCGGAAATATTCAACACCGACACTTGCACTGGCGCCAACCACAGCGGCATCGCGCCCGCATAGTGTTCGATCAGGATGCCGATGAAACGTTCCAGCGAACCCACGATCGCGCGGTGCAGCATGATCGGCACCTGGCGCGTATTGTCTACCGCCACGTATTCGGCACCCAGGCGGCCCGGCATCGACGGGTCGATTTGCACGGTGCCCACTTGCCATGCGCGGCCCAGGCTGTCTTTCAGGTGGTATTCAATCTTCGGACCGTAGAACGCACCCTCGCCCGGCAATTCTGTCCATTCCACGCCACAGGCGCGCAGGGCCGAACGCAAGGATTCTTCGGCGAAATCCCACGACTCTTCCGTGCCGATGCGGTTATCCGGGCGCAAGGCCAGTTTCACATCGATATTCGTAAAACCGAAAGCCGTGTACACATCCATGGCCTGCTGATGGAAAGCCGTCACTTCGCCGGCGATCTGCTCTTCCAGGCAAAAGATGTGACCATCATCCTGCGTAAAGCCGCGCACGCGCATCATGCCGTGCAAGGCGCCCGATGGTTCGTTACGGTGACATTGGCCGAATTCGCCGTAGCGCAATGGCAAGTCGCGGTAGCTGCGCATACCGTTGTTGAAAATCTGGATATGACCAGGGCAATTCATCGGCTTCAGCGCATAGGCGCGGTTTTCCGATTCCGTGATGAACATGTTTTCACGGTAATTGTCCCAGTGACCGGTTTTTTCCCACAGGCCACGATCGAGAATTTGCGGCGCCTTGACTTCCTGGTAGCCGTTAACTTGGTACACATTGCGCATGTATTGCTCGACTTGCTGCCAGATCGACCAGCCTTTCGGATGCCAAAAGATCAGGCCCGGCGCCTCTTCCTGGAAATGGAAGAAATCGAGCTGCTTGCCCAACTTGCGGTGATCGCGCTTTTCCGCCTCTTCCAGGTTATGCAGGTACAGTTCCTGGTCTTCCTTCTTGGCCCAGGCCGTGCCATAGATACGCTGCAGCATCTCGTTCTTCGAGTCGCCGCGCCAGTAGGCGCCGGCCAGTTTCATCAGCTTGAATACTTTCAGCTTGCCCGTCGATGGCACGTGGGGGCCGCGGCACAAGTCCGTGAACTTGCCTTCGGAATACAACGATACTTCGTGGTCGGCCGGAATCGAGCCGATCAGCTCTGCCTTGTAGGCTTCGCCGATGCTCTTGAAGTAGGCTATGGCTTCGTCGCGCGCGACAACCTTGCGCGTGACTTGCTCATCCTTCTTGGCCAGTTCCGCCATTTTCTTTTCGATCGCCGTCAAATCTTCGGGCGTGAACGGACGCTTGTAGGCGAAGTCATAGTAAAAGCCGTTGTCGATCACGGGACCGATGGTCACTTGTGCGTCCGGGAATAGCTCCTTGACGGCATACGCCAGCAAGTGGGCCGTCGAGTGGCGGATCACTTCCAGGCCATCGGCATCCTTGTCCGTGACAATCGCCAGTTCGGCGTCTTGCTCGATCAGATAGGAGGTGTCGACCAGCTTGCCATCGACCTTGCCGGCCAGGGCAGCCTTGGCCAGACCGGTACCAATATTGGCCGCAACCTGGGCCACGGTGACCGGGCCGTCAAATTGACGGGCGGAACCATCGGGAAGTCGGATTGTAAGCATATTGATCTCCATATCGGCGCTGGCGCCAGGTAAAACTGCGGTGTGATGGGCAAAATAACTGAAAGGAAAACGCAGACGCAAAAAAACGCGGACTAGCCGCGTTTTTCACTTTCTTGAGACAAAGGAAACCCGTTCGACTAGCGTCACTCCCAAAGCTTGGTAGTAGTTCGCGGTGTCATAACCGGTTTTACCTTTCTCTCTCACTGCATTCTGGTGGGCGGTGAGGAATTCGAATCCCCGACCCCTTGGATGTCGACCAAGTATTCTAACCAGCTGAACTAACCGCCCGTAAAACTTTTGTTGATCATTTTATTTCACATGACCGCTTGCGGCTTGCGCCAGCTTAAAAACCATCTACTTCCAAATTCTGGTGGGCGGTGAGGAATTCGAATCCCCGACCCCTTGGATGTCGACCAAGTATTCTAACCAGCTGAACTAACCGCCCCGAAGACCAGCATTATAGAGAGGCTTTCCCAGAATGACAAGGGCTGTTTTACAGGAAACTTTAATCTGTTTTTCATCCGCTTCCCGGGCGTCAGCCCCCTTTATACAGAGTCGGCCCGGCACGCGCGGAATGCCGCTAAAATCGCGGCATGAACTCCACCCTATTCAGCTGGCTGAAAACCCTGAGCCGCGTCTGCGGTTTCGAAACGGCCGATTCCTTCCCGCCCGGCCACCCGTATGCGCGCACGCGCTGGAATGCGGCTTACTTCGATATCGCTTCCGACGTGAAGCCCGACGAGATGGAGCGGCGCCTGTGCGCGGCCATCGCCAACACGCCAAGCGTCTTTGCCTATATCAGCAATCCCACGCCGCGCATGCAGCGCGCGCTGCTGAACGTGATCCACGACCGGCTGCGGCGCCAGCCCGGCGCGGGCGCCACGGACCTGGTCTTGTTATTGATCAATGCCTACGCCAGCCCCCACATCACGGAAGCCGTACCCGGCCTGCGCACATTGATCTTCAACACGGAACATGAAGACACGAATCTGCGCGTGCATGCCATCCTGGAATTGCTGGTGGGCACGCCACGGGGGCTGGACGTCATCGATATGTAGTGAACGAGATGTAAATCAGGCGTGATTGGCGGGCACATAGCGCGCCCGCAAGCGCATGAACGGCGTTTCCACCACCTTATATAAGATCCAGCCCGTGGCAATGCTGAACGCGATCATCACCAGCATGGCCGGCAAGCTGTCCGGCCCGTAACCGAGATCCTGCAAAATCGGGTGCAGCAAAATGCACAGCTGCTTGTGCAGCAGGTAAATCGCATACGACCACAGAGCCAGGCTGGCCGCGCCCGGCACGCGCACTTTGTACAGGATGCTGGCGGGACTCAGCGCGGCGACCAGCAGCAAGCTGAAACTGACGGCCAGGGCTGGATAGCCAAACACCGTCACGCTATAGCCATAGTGATCGGTGAGAAACACGTAAAACATCAGCGCCGTGCCAGCGATTCCCGCCAGCAAGATGCGGTTACCGTATGAAGTGAGGCGCGTCCAGGCGATGGGATGGTAGTTTTTCAGCAGCGCCAGCGCCACGCCCGCCACCAACTCGTCGAAACGGCACCAGGAAGCGTAATAAATATACTTGTAATAGCCGAGGCCGCCGCGCGGCACTTGCACATATTCGTCCCATAGATACGCGCGCAGCAGCATGCCGACGATAAAGCTGGCGGCCACGGCCACCCACGCCCACAGCAGCGACTTGCGACAAGCGGCGACAAGCAAGGCCACGGCCGGCAGCAGCACATAGAACTGCTCTTCCACGCATAGCGACCACGCATGGGAAAACGCCGTGCCCGGTGTCAAATTGATGTTCTGCGTAAACGTCAGGAATTTCCACAGAGGCAGCAACGCGCTATCGCCGCGAAACGTGGGCCACAAATAATACAGCGCCAGCACGACATAGAAGTTGGGCAAGGTGCGCAGGAAACGCCGCGCATAGAAGCGGGGCAAGGAAAACCCGTGTTCGCTGCGCAAGGAGGCAAAGATCTGGTTGCCAATCAGATAGCCACTGAGGGCAAAGAACAGGTCCACGCCCGTCCAGCCGATTTCCCCCCAGAAACCAAACGCCCCGCCCTCGCTGACGAACAGCAAATAATGGTTCATGAACACCAGCACGATGGCCAGCGCGCGCAAGGTATCGAGACCAGCCAGGCGCGAGGAAGACGAAGAAGACGACATGGATATCAGCAATGGAAAACAACGGTGGCGCCGATCATGCCATGCCGCACACTGCCATGGCCAACTTTTTACAGGCGGCCACGGCGAATCCCGCTAAAATATGCCGACCTCGCTTTCCCTTCCCGCAACAGCATAGGATATGTCCAGCATGAGCAGCGCACTCCACTTCAAGTCCATCAACTACACGGGCCAGGGCAGCGGCCCGCGCATGATCGTCACGGGCGCCGTGCACGGCAATGAAACCTGCGGCACCAAGGGCATTCACCGCGTGATGGCTGAACTCGACAGCGGCGCCCTCTCCATCCTGGCTGGCAGCGTCACTTTCGTGCCCATCACCAATCCACTGGCTTACGCCAAGGGCGTACGTAGCGGCGACCGCAACCTGAACCGCAATCTGTTTCCGAACGACAATCCGCAGGATTTCGAAGACCGCATCGCCAACTGGCTGTGCCCGTTGCTGGGCCAGCACGACGTGCTGCTGGACTTGCACTCGTTTAATGCCGACAGCCAGCCCTTCGTCATGGTGGGGCCGCGCAACAACGATGGTCCGCTGCAACCGTTTCAACATGCAGACAAGGAACGCGCGCTGGCGCGCCGCCTGGGCGTGCGCCGCTTCGTCGATGGCTGGCTGCACGCTTACGGCCAGGGCGTACAGCGCCGCATGGGCAATAGCGACCAGGTGGGCCTGGTCTTGCGCTATGGCGTGGGCACCACCGAATACATGCGCTCGACGGGCGGCTACGCCTTGACCCTGGAATGCGGCCAGCACGCGGACCCGGCCGCGCCGGATGTCGCCTACCGCGCCATTATGAACACGCTCGCCTTCCTCGGCTTCATCGACGCGCCGCAACCGCAGCCAATCGCCGACGTCGACATGGAAGCGCTGAACATGGTCGTCGTGCACGACAAACTGCACGCGGACGACCGCTTCATCAAGACTTGGTCCAGCTTTGACAAGGTGAAACAAGGCGAGCAGATCGGCGTGCGCGCCGACGGCACGCCCGTGACGGCCGAATTCGACGCCTACATCCTCTTCCCGGACGTCAACGCGGCAGCCAATGCGGAGTGGTATTACCTGGCGCGGGTGGCCAGCAGCTTTTGATTAGTGTCCGACCGACTTCGAAAACAAATTGATCACCAGCACGCCGGCAATGATCAGCCCCAGGCCGATCAAGGCCGGCGTATCCAGGCTCTGCTTGAACCAGAACCAGCCCACGGCGGAAATGAGCACGATGCCCACGCCCGACCAGATCGCGTAGACGATGCCGGTAGGAATGACCTTCAAGGTCAGGGACAAGCACCAGAAGGCGATGCTGTAGCCCACCACGGTGATGACACTGGGCAGCAAGCGGCTGAAACCGTCGGACGCCTTCAAGGCGCTGGTAGCGATGACTTCGGCGATGATGGCGATGGCCAGGTAGAAATACGTCATGGCGAGGCTCATGCGACAGTCCTTTCAAGGTAAATCAAAACAACATCGCCCTGCCTGCCCGCCGCCTGTTACATCAGGGCGGCACGACGGCGTAGGGCGCGTCAGGGAAATTATTGAGGGCTGAGCAGCTTCAAGCCCAGGATGCCCGATACGATCAAGGCGATGCAGGCAATGCGCGCGGCGCTGGCCGGTTCACCCAGCACCATGATGCCGAAAATGGCCGTGCCCACGGTGCCAATGCCCGTCCAGATGGCATACGCCGTGCCCAGCGGCAAGGTGCGCAGCGCCAGGCCCAGCATCACCACGCTGCCCAGCATGGAAATGGCCGTCAGTACGGATGGCACGAGGCGGGTAAAGCCGACGCTATATTTGAGGCCGATGGCCCAGCCAATTTCCAGTAAACCTGCCAATACCAGGATGATCCACGCCATCACTACTCCCGAGGCGGCAGGGTCGTCCCCGCCATGCAGCCCCGTCATCGAGCGGGGTCGTCCCCACAGGAGCAAAAGAAAAAGTATACCACTGGGTAAAAACACTTGCTGCAAGCACACTTTCCCCAGTGCGACCGCTCCAGTCAAATGTTGCCAAAAAACCTGCTGGTGGCAGCATAATAATTGCATCTCAACCATTCAGGAGCGACGATGCACACTCTGGCCCAGGTTCTTACTGCCCTCATCCTGCTGCTGCACATCTACATCGTGTTGCTGGAAACCGTGCTGTTCGATACCCGCGGACGCAAGGTGTTTGGCCTGTCCAAGGAAAAAGCGGAGATCGTGCGTCCCGCCATGTCGAATCAGGGTTGCTATAACGGCTTTCTCGTAGCAGCGCTGGCGCTGGGCTTTTTTCACCCGGACGCGGTCATCGCCCATGCGTTTACCGTCTTCGGCCTGGCGTGCATCGCCGTGGCCGGCGTATGGGGCGCAGTGACCGTCATGACACGCATCCTCTATCTGCAAACGGCGCCTGCCGTCATCGTTTTGCTGCTGTTCCACTTCGATTGATTCCTGCCGGGCGGCCATGCGACCGCCCAACGCCTGCCCCCCCCTGAAAATCCACGCTGTCAGCAGTTTTTTATTTATATCGTAGTATAGCGATATTGAAATTCACAAAAGACGAACCATATATCGTCTACAGACGAACATAGACCTGGAGAAACACCATGGACATCGACGCCATCCACAAGGCGCTGGCCAACCCCGTGCGGCGACAGATCCTGCAATGGCTGAAGGAGCCGGAGCAGCATTTCGCCCAGCAAGACCATCCGCTCGACTTCGGCGTCTGTGCCGGGCTGATCGACCGCAGCCTGGGCCTGTCGCAATCGACGGTCTCGGCCCACCTGGCCACCTTGCAAAAGGCCGGCCTGATTTCCGCCAGAAAAGTCGGGCAGTGGAGTTTCTTCAAGCGCAATGAAGCCACCATTCAGGCTTTTCTGGAACATATGCAACAAGGTTTGTAACCGTAGCCCCATCCTTATCGCCGTTCGCGGCATTCTCGACAGGAAAGATAGCAACCATGGCAACCTTATTCGACCCCATCACCATTGGCAGTCTGCAACTGAAAAACCGCATCATCATGGCGCCGTTGACGCGTTCGCGCGCCGGCAATCCGGGCCGCGTGCCCAACGCCCTGATGGCCGAGTACTACACGCAGCGCGCTTCGGCCGGCATGATCATCTCGGAAGCGACGGCCGTCACGCCGCAGGGCGTGGGCTATGCCGACACGCCGGGCATCTGGTCCGAGGAGCAGGTGGAAGGCTGGAAACACATCACCAAGGCCGTGCATGACGCTGGCGGCCTGATCGTGCTGCAATTGTGGCATGTGGGCCGCATTTCCGCGCCCGTCTTCCTCGATGGCGACCTGCCCGTGGCACCCAGCGCCGTCAAGCCGGCCGGCCATGTCAGCCTGCTGCGCCCGAAACAGGAATTCGTCACGCCGCGCGCGCTCGATACGGAAGAGATTTCCGGCATCGTGGCGGCCTACCGCCTGGGCGCCGAGAATGCGAAAAAGGCCGGTTTCGACGGCGTGGAAATCCACGGCGCGAATGGTTATTTGCTCGACCAGTTCCTGCAAGACAGCACTAACTTGCGCACCGACAACTACGGCGGCTCGATTGAAAACCGCGCCCGCCTGATGCTGGAAGTGACGGATGCGTGCATCGTGGTATGGGGCGCCGACAAGGTGGGCATGCATTTGGCACCGCGCCGCGATGCGCACGACATGGGCGATTCCAACCCGCGCGCCACCTTCGGCTATGTAGCACGCGAGCTGGGCAAGCGCGGCATCGCCTTCATCTGCGCGCGCGAAGCGCTCGGTGAAGACCGCCTGGGCCCGTACCTGAAACAGGAATTTGGCGGCGTCTACATTGCCAACGAGAAAATGGACAAAGCGGCGGCCGAAGCCTTGCTGGCCACGGGCGAAGCCGATGCCGTGGCCTTCGGCCTGTGGTTCATCGCCAATCCCGACCTGCCTATCCGCCTGCACAGCGACGCGCCATTGAATCCGCTGAATGCGGACACCCTGTACGCACCCGACGCTGCCGGCTACACGGATTACCCTGCACTGGCGGCACAGGCTTAAACAGCATTCTCAGCGCAGCATTCTCAGCGCAGAACCCTCAGCGGCACTGAGCTGCCGCCGCCTTACTTTCGCCGCAGTTCCCCCACCTTCAGCGCCATCGGCGCCGTGCCGGCCGGGCCGGACGGCGCGCGTGCACGCTGCTGAACACACGACGTATCACCTCGGCCGGCACCGCGTGCTCACGCAAGTAGGCTGTCGCCACCGTCCGGCCCAGGGTGTGATGAAACGCCACGCCACGCTCGACGAGCTCGGCCATCACTTTGTCCGTCCGGTCATGCTCCCCAGGTACATCATCGATACTGTTTTTCATGCCATGGCTCCCTGTCGGCTGGATCAACGCTGCACCGAGTTTTGACCACATTGTGCGCATTTAGTGCCCGCCACAGTGACAAAGCATCGTTAAAATAGCAGCAACAACAGCCCCGGTGCCGCATGAATAGCAGCCTCGGCTGCTTGTCGCCACCGCCAGCCCCGTATAAAATGCCTGCGCAGAATTTTTGCTTCAAGGAAAATGGCCAGCAGCGCCATCCCATTAAGAACAGTGTCACTGAAGGGTATCAATGGACGATTTATTTGTACAAGCGGGCGACTTGCCGACCTGGCACCAGCGCTGCGCGCTGCGCGTGCTGCAGCTGTTTGGCTGGCGCATGCGCTTCCGTCCCCTGCCTGGGCCGCGCGGCATCGTCGTCGTCTACCCGCACACGTCGAACTGGGATTTCATGGTGGGCCTGTTCGGCAAATGGGCGCTGTCGCTGCCGTTCCGCTGGCTGGCCAAGGATACCCTGTTCCGCGGCCCCATGGGCAAGGTGCTGCGCTACCTGGGTGGCGAACCCGTCGACCGCAGCACCACCAGCGGCACCATCGGCCGCCAGGCCGAGCGCATGCTGGCCGCCGACTGGTACTGGCTGGCCATCACGCCGGAAGCGACGCGCAGCTACCGTCCGAACTGGAAAAGCGGCTTTTATCACCTGGCCCTGGCCGCCAAGGTGCCGCTGTTGCTGGTGTATATCGACTACCCGAACAAGGTGCTGGGCATCGTCGACCATATCTATTTGACGGGCGACAGGGAAGCCGACATGGCCGCCATCGCCGCCGTGTATGCGGGCCACCAGGGCTTGCATCCGGAAAAGGCGGCGCCCATCGTGCTATCCGAGAAGCGCCCCGGCGCTTAATTCATTCCCATCAGCACCACGCCGGCGGCCGTCAAGGCCACGCCGGCCACGCGCAGAACGCGCTCGGCCATCACCTGGCCGGCGAAACGTCCCGCACACAGCAGCATGGCCGAAGCCAGCAGGAAGCCGCACGCGGCCGCTGCAGCCGGCAATTCCTGGCCATGCGCATTGCCATGCGCCAGCGCAAACATGCCCACGAGACCCACGCCCAGCCAGTTCGGCAAGGCCAGCGCCAACGCGATAACCAGTCCCACCAGCGCCACCGTGGCGGCGATGCCCGTTTCCAGACCGGGAATGCGCAAGCCCGCCATGCCGGCCAGCGCACCGAGCAGCATCATGCCAAGGAAAGTGGCCGGCTGGCCCCAGCCACGGCGCTGCTGGCCGCCCCAGAGACCCACGCCCAGCATGGCCAACAAATGGTCGATGCCCGTGAACGGATGGGCGAAACCGGCCAGGAAGCCGGCACTCTCGCCATGACCGGGGTGGGCCATGGCGGGCAGCGCCAGCAGGCACAGCGCAGCCACGGCGGCTGTTTTCTTCATCAGTCTTGTGCTCATTGCAGCTCCTTGCCTGGTTGGTCGAGCAAACCTTGCTCGCGGATAAAATCGATGACGACCTGCACGCCGTCGCCGCTGCGCAGGTTGGTAAACACGAAGGGGCGCTCACCGCGCATGCGTTTGGCGTCCTGCGCCATCACGTCCAAGTTGGCGCCTACATATGGAGCCAGGTCCGTCTTGTTGATAATGAGCAAATCGGAGCGTGTGATGCCGGGCCCGCCCTTGCGCGGGATTTTTTCGCCGCCGGCCACGTCGATCACGTAAATGGTCAGGTCCGACAATTCCGGACTGAAGGTGGCGGCCAGATTATCACCGCCCGATTCGACCAGGATTAAGTCCAGGTTGGGAAAGTCTGCCTGCATGCGCGCGATGGCTTCCAGGTTGATGGAGGCATCTTCGCGGATGGCCGTGTGCGGGCAGCCGCCCGTCTCCACGCCCATCAAACGCTCGGCCGGCAAGGCACCGGCGCGCAGCAGGATTTCCATGTCTTCCTTGGTGTAAATGTCATTCGTGATGACGGCCATGTCGTAGCGTTCGCGCATGCCCTTGCACAGCATTTCGCACAAAGCCGTCTTGCCCGAGCCGACAGGCCCGCCGATGCCCACGCGCAGGGGATTGGAGTTGATCGATGTCATGTTGTAGTCTCTCGTTGTCGTGTTCAGGATCGGTACAGGCGGCTGTACTGCACTTCGTGCCGCATCGACAGCAGCGACAGGCCGGGCGCCCAGTTGCCCAGCTCGTCGTCCTGCAAGGTTTGCGCCGTCAGCGCCGCCGCTTCCAGCTCCGGCCGCAGCGACAGCAGCAGGCGCTGGCCCGCCACCTGCCCCAGCGGCACGGATTTCACACAGACGAGCACCTGGTTTTCCGCCCACGCAAACAGCATGGCAAGCAACGCTTCCTCGCGCGGAATGGCCAGCGCCACCACGGCGCAGGCATAGGCCGTGGGCAGGGCCACTTCCGGCTGGCCCTGCAACATGTCGATCAGCACGCCGTCGGCCACGCCCAGCTCGGCCAGCAGCTTGGTCAAGGAGTATCCCATCTGGATGGTCTCGGCGCGAAATTCCGCCGTGTCGCGCGAAGCGATGAAGCGCTCGCTCCAACGCTGCACGGCGCACAGATCGTGCGCCTCGAACGCCTGCATCAAACGCCAGCACAGGGGTGCTTCCCAGCGCGCCACCACCTGCGTCAGATGCTGCGCGATCCAGTCGCGCGCGGTGACCGCATCGTTCACCAGGCCGCACTCCAGTGCCGCTTCCAGTCCCTGCGAATAGCTGTAGGCGCCAATCGGCAGGGCCGGGCTGGCGAACTGCAGCAAATGCAGCAGGGCCGAGGCCTGCATCATGCGGTGCCCGGTGTATCACCGGGGCGGTGGATTTTCTGCCGCAACGGCACGGGCGCCAGCAAATGCCGGCCGTGGCCGTCGTGGTGGCCATGGCCGCCGCCATATGCGCCCGCCTCCGGCTCGAACGGCGCACTTTCTTCCGTCACAGTCGCCTGCAAGCCTTCCAGCATCTCCTTCAACACCACGTCCTTGCGGATGCGCAAAAAGCCGTCGCCCACTTGCGCCTGCGTGTGCCGGTTACCCAGGTGAAAAGCACAGCGCAGCAGGGTATGCGCATCTAGGCAGCGCACCAGGTAGGTCGGTTCGCGTGCGGCGACGATCTGCACCACCTGGCCATCCGGCCCCGTCATGCGCTCGCCGTCGCGCAGCACCGTGCCGCGCACAGTGAACACGGCCACCTCGTCGCCATTCGACAGCACGGCGCGCAGCCGGCATTTTTCGCGCTGGTCGTAGGGCAGCACAAGTTGGGTAACGGCGGCGCGATGATCGTCCGCCGCCAGTTTGGTATGCAAAGTGAGCATGATTGTCTCCTGCCTAGAATAGAAAATAGCGCTGCGCCATGGGCAGCACGGCGGCCGCCTCGCACACCAGCAGCTGGCCGTCGGCGCGCACGGCATAGGTTTCCGGGTCCACTTCCATGTGCGGCGTGGCGCTGTTATGGATCATGTCGTGCTTGCGCAAGCCGCGCATGTTTTTCACGGCGATGACGGATTTATTCAGTTTCAACTGGTGCCCGATATCGAGGTCATAGGCCGCCTGCGAGACAAAGGTAAACGACTTTTTCAGGCCGCCGCCAAAGGCGCCGAACATCATGCGGTAATGCACGGGCTGCGGCGTGGGGATCGACGCGTTCGGGTCGCCCATCTGCGCGGCGGCGATCATGCCGCCCTTTAAAATCATCGACGGCTTGACGCCGAAGAAGGCCGGCTTCCACAGCACGATGTCGGCGATCTTGCCCGCCTCGATGGAGCCCACCACGTGCGATATTCCATGCGTGATGGCCGGGTTGATCGTGTACTTGGCGATGTAGCGTTTGGCGCGGAAGTTGTCGCTGCGCGCGGTGTCGGGCGCCAGCGGTCCCCGCTGCACCTTCATCTTGTGCGCCGTCTGCCAGGTGCGCATGATCACTTCGCCGACACGCCCCATGGCTTGCGAGTCGGACGACATCATCGAGATGGCGCCGATATCGTGCAGGATATCTTCCGCGGCGATGGTTTCGCGGCGGATGCGCGACTCGGCAAAGGCCACGTCTTCGGCAATGGCCGGGTCCAGGTGGTGGCACACCATCAGCATGTCCAGGTGCTCGTCGAGCGTGTTGACGGTGAAGGGCCGCGTCGGGTTGGTCGACGACGGCAGCACGTTGGATTGCCCTACGGCGGCGATGATGTCGGGCGCATGGCCGCCGCCCGCCCCTTCCGTATGGAAGGTGTGGATGGTGCGGTCCTTGAAGGCGGCCAGGGTGTGCTCAAGGAAGCCGCCTTCGTTGAGGGTATCGCTGTGCAGCGCCACCTGGATATCCATGCGGTCGGCCACCGACAGGCAGTTGTCAATGGCGGCCGGCGTGCTGCCCCAGTCCTCATGCAGTTTCAGGCCGATGGCGCCCGCGCGCACCTGCTCTTCCAGCGGCAGCGGCAAACTCACATTACCCTTGCCCATGAAGCCCAGGTTCATCGGGAAGGCGTCGGCGGCCGCCAGCATGGCATGCAAATGCCATGGCCCCGGCGTGCAGGTGGTGGCGGCCGTGCCCACGGCAGGTCCCGTGCCCCCGCCCAGCATGGTGGTCACGCCGCTCATCAGGGCTTCCTCGATCTGCTGCGGGCAGATGAAGTGGATATGCGTGTCGACGCCGCCGGCCGTGACGATCATGCCTTCACCGGCGATGATCTCGGTCGCGCCGCCGATGGGAAGCGTCACGCCGGGCTGGATGTCCGGGTTGCCCGCCTTGCCGATGCCGAAGATCAGACCATTTTTTAGGCCGATATCGGCTTTCACGATGCCCCAGTGGTCGAGAATGACGGCATTCGTGATGACGGTATCCATCACCTCGGCCGCGCAGCGCTGCGACTGGCCCATGCCATCGCGGATCACCTTGCCGCCGCCGAATTTCACTTCTTCGCCGTAGATCGCATAGTCATGCTCGATCTCGATGAACAGTTCCGTGTCGGCCAGGCGGATGCGGTCGCCCTTGGTGGGGCCGAACATCTCGGCGTACGCGCTGCGGGGAATGCTGGCCATCTCAATCCTTTCCTGGTGGAGTGTCTTGCAGTGCGCCCATCACTTCGCCATTGAAGCCGTAAACCTTGCGTTCGCCCGCCAGCGCCACCAGTTCCACCGTGCGCTGCTGGCCCGGTTCGAAACGCACGGCGGTGCCGGCCGTGATGTTCAAACGCATGCCGTAGGCGCGCCAGCGCTCGAAAGCCAGCGCCGGATTGACTTCAAAAAAGTGAAAGTGCGAGCCGACCTGGATCGGCCGGTCGCCCCGGTTGGCCACCACCACGGTGGCCGTGGCGCGGCCCGCATTGAGGCTGATTTGGCCTTCTTCCAATTTGTATTCGCCTGGGGTCATGAGGGGCTCCTTCAAAGATCGCGTTACGCTTGCCGGCGGGTCGCCGGCGCAAAAACAGCCATGGCGCGGGTGGCGCCCTGGCCAGTCAAGAAACTACGGTATTGGATGGTGCACGGTCACCAGCTTGCTGCCATCGGGGAAGGTCGCTTCCACCTGGATATCGGGGATCATCTCGGCGATACCATCCATGACGTCGGCGCGCGAGAGTATTTTCGTACCGTCCGACATCAGCTGCGCCACCGACTTGCCATCGCGCGCGCCTTCCATGATGGCGGCGCTGATCAGAGCCACCGCTTCCGGATAATTCAATTTCAAGCCACGCGCCAGGCGCCGTTCGGCCAGCAGTGCGGCCGTAAAAATGAGCAGCTTGTCTTTTTCGCGGGGAGTCAGGTCCATGGTTTTCCTTGCGCTTCTTTCCTGATCAAGTGTTCCAGCTGCGGGGTACGACGGCGTCGCGTCCCAGCATGGCGGGGCGCAGCAACTGCCAGGCGACCAGCATGATTCGACGCGCCGCCTCGCTGTCGCCGCACAGCAGGCGCACCACCACCAGCGCCTTGATTTGCGTGGCGCCAAACACGGCGCCGGCCGGCACGGCGATCTCGCGCACGGCCGCCAGCACGGCGGGAGAAATAGACGTGCCGACGGCGATCAGGGTGGCGCATACCGTGTGGCCTCCCAATCCCAGTGGACTGGCCATCAGCGCGCCGTCGGCGGCCAGCACGCCCTGCTCCCACCACAGCAGCTTGCCGCCGCGGCGGATTTGCACCTGCTGGCTGATGCTGCCCGTGTTAAAAATTTCGCCAGAGGCGCTGCGGCCCAGGCAAACGATGTCGCAACCGATGTAGCTGGCGTTCGCCGCCAGTTCCACCTCGTGGCGCAGGCGCACGCAAGCCTGGTCGAAGAAAATGCTCTCCTGTGGCAGCCACTCGATGGCGGCGCCGGCGCCGGCGCGCAGCAAGATATGCTGGCCCGAGACGTGGCCATTCGCGCGGTACCACTTGGCCGCGCCCGGCGACGTGAGAAACGCATGCGCGCCCTCGCCCACCGTGGCGTCGACGGCCAGCTGGTCGCCGCCCACCACGCCGCCGGGCGGATGGATGATGATGGCGTGGCAGACGGCATCGCCTTCGGGATATAGGGGCTTTTGCACGCGCAAAGGGCCGCTATGCGTGCGCTCGACCAGGCGGCTGACGCCATCGTGCCAGGCAAAGCCCAGGCGCAAATGCGCCTGCCAGGCGCTGTGCGCGCTGGCGTCATTCGATATAGCTGGACGGGTGCTGTCTGGCATGCGGAGCAATCGCGTAAATAAGCGACTACCTAAGCAGGATATGTGCCAGCGTCAGGGGAAGGAATAGTGAGCATTGCGCACCATGCTGCAGCGGATGCACCGGCATGGTGCATCGGCCGCACCGCGGGGCTCAGGTCACAGCCAGGATGCGCCGTTCGCGCAGCAAGGCAGTGAAGGCTTCGGCGGCCAGGGGACGGCTGAAATAATAGCCCTGCATTTCGTCGCAGCCGTGTTCCGTCAGGAAGGCCACCTGTTCGCGCGTTTCCACGCCTTCGGCGATGACGCGCATGTCCAGGTTGTGCGCCAGCGAGATGACGGAACGGGCAATGGCCGCATCGCTGCTGCTGGTGGTAACGTCGTCGACGAAGGATTTGTCGATCTTCAGCACGTCGATGGGAAAGCGTTTCAGATAGCCCAGGCTGGAATAGCCGGTGCCGAAGTCGTCGAGAGAAATGCCCACGCCGATATCCTTCAGGCGCGTGAGAGCCGCCACCGCCTTGTCCGGGTCGCCCATCACCGTGCTTTCCGTGATCTCGATACCCAGACAGGCGGGCGCGATGCCGTATTTGCGCAAGGTCGCCTCGACAAACGGCACCGTGCGGTCCTGCGCAAACTGTTTACCCGACAGGTTGACGGCCACCTTGATGCTGCCCAGGCCCGCATCGTGCCAGACGCGGATCTGCGCGCAGACACTTTCGAGCACCCATTCGCCGATGGCCGTGATCGAGCCGTATTCCTCGGCCAGCGCGATGAACAGGCCGGGCGGCACCTTGCCCAGCACCGGGTTATCCCAGCGCAGCAGGGCTTCCGCGCCCAGCATGGCGCCCGTGCGCAAACACATTTGCGGCTGGTAATGCACAGCGAATTCATCGCGGCAGATGGCGCCGCGCAGTTGCTGCTGCATGGCCAGGCGGGCGCGGATATCACTGCCCATGCGCTCCGTGAAGAAGGCGTAATGGTCGCGCCCCATTTCCTTGGCGCGCACCAGTGCCGTGTCGGCGTGGCGCAGCACGTCGTCGAGGCTGTCGCCGTCGGCCGGGCACATGGCGATGCCGATACTGGTGGTCAGCGCCAGGCGCTCGCCATCGACGCTGAGTTCTTCGCGCAAGCCGGCCAGGATGGTTTGCGCCAGCGCAAGCGTGCGCCCCAGCAGGGCATCGTCCTGCAGCAGGATCTGGAATTCGTCGCCGCCCTGGCGCACCACGGTGTCGCCCTCGCGCACGCAGCCGGAGAGGAAACGCGCCACCACTTGCAGCGCCTTGTCGCCCACGGCCTGGCCGTGCGAATCGTTGATATTCTTGAAGCGGTCCAGGTCCAGGCACATCAGCACCACTTGCTGGCTGTCGCGCAGGGCGTTCGCGCGCGCTTGTTCGAAGCGCTCGCGCAACAGCACGCGGTTCGGCAAACCGGTCAGCGCGTCATGGTAGGAGAGGAAGTCGATCAGATGCTGCTCGGCCTTGCGCTCGCTGATATCGAGGAAGACGCCCACGTAGTTGACGACGCCGCCATCCGGGCCATGCACGGTGGACACGCTGAGCAAACAGGGATAGGTGTCGCCGCTCTTGCGCCGCGTTTGCACCTCGCCCGACCAGCAGCCGCTGCTGCGCAAGCCCTGGCGCATGGCCAGCAGCACCGCTTCGCCCGTGTGCTCGGCATGCAGGCGCATGATATCCGTGCCCACCACTTCCTGCGCCGCATAGCCGGTGATGCGTGTAAAAGCGGGATTGGCCGTGACGATGACGCCGGCCGGATCCGTGATCAAAATGGCGTCCTGGGTGGCTTCGAAGACCTGGCCCGACAGGCGCAGCAATTCTTCATTGGCGCGGCGGATCTGCACTTCGCGCGCCAGGGTGCTGGCCACCTGCGCCAGTTCGGCCGTGCGTTCGGCCACGCGCCGTTCCAGGTTGGCGCGCTCCTGCGCCAGTTGCAGCTGCGCCCGCGCCAGGCGCACGTGCGCATCGGTGCGGGCCAGGATTTCCTCGGCCTGGAAGGGCTTGGCGATAAAATCGACGGCGCCCAGCGCAAAGCCGCGCACCTTGTCGTCCGTATCGTACTGGGCCGACAGGAAGATCACCGGCACCTGGCGCAAGGACGGTATCTCCTTCAGGCGGCGGCAGACTTCAAAGCCGTCGAGGCCCGGCATGCGCACGTCGAGCAAAATCAGCTCGGGCGGGCGCGCCTGGGCCGTCCACAGGGCCAGTTCACCGTTCGGCGCCTGGCGCACCGCATAGCCGGCGCCACCCAGCAAATCGCTCAACAACTTCAGCGAAGCCGGCGTATCTTCAACGATCAGTACTTCGCCCTTCGAATTTACTTCCGAAAAATCGCGGTGCATGTAGCAGTTCTCTCAGCTTTGGATGAGGCGCGGCGGTCCGTTGCCACGCTGGACAAGACATTTCTTTGCGATGAACTACGTATTATCATCATAATCTTTATTGCAATTTAGCACCATCCATGCGCGGCACTTAGTCCTCTTTTCATTGAATTCGATGTTGTCAGTCCACAATTTCAGGTAGGTGCCAGCGCGCCCTCGCTCTCCAGCAAGACGCACAGCTGACGGTACTGGTGCTGGTCAAGCATGGCCTGCAGCGGCGCCAGCAAAGGCGCTGCCGCCGCCGGCAGGGTTGCCAGCAGCTGCGCCACCCTGGCCAGGTTCAATTCGCGCAGCGCCACCAGCAAGGCGGCGCGCTGATCCCCGGCCAGCAGCAGCAAGTCTTGCGCCTGCAGTGCCGGTGGCACTGCCGCCTGCGCCGGCACGACCGGTGGCGCGGGAGCCTGCACTGGCGCCTGCGCCGCCTGCGCGGGTATGCTGAAACGGAAGATGGCACCCTGCCCCGGGGCCGATTCCAGCGTCAGTTCGCCTTTCATCAACTGCACGAATTCGCGCGAGATGGCCAGCCCCAGGCCCGTGCCATCCTTCGGTCCCATGCTGTCGGCCTGCACGAACGGTTCGAAGATGCGCTGCTGGTCCTCCGGGGCGATGCCGATGCCCGTGTCGCTGACGGCGAACGACAGGCGCCACGTGGCGTCATCGCGCCGCTCGCCGCGCACGCGCAAGGTGACCTCGCCGCTGCCGGCAAACTTGACGGCGTTCGACATCAGGTTCAATAGCACTTGGCGCAAGCGCGTCGCGTCGAGCAGCACGGCCTCCGGCAGGTCCGCGCAATCGAGGCGCAGGGCCAGTCCCTGCTGCTCGGCGCGCATGCCCAGCATGTCCATCACTTCCTGCAACAGGGGCGCCAGCGCCACTACGGCCGTCTGCGCCTGCAAGCGTCCCGCCTCGCCCTTCGACAGTTCGAGGATTTCATTGATCAGGGTGAGCAAATGGTTGCCGGAGCGGTGGATGATGGCCAGGTTGCGCTTTTCATCGTCCTGCATATTGGGCGAGGCGGCCATCAGGCGCGAAAAGCCGATCACGGAATTCAAGGGCGTGCGCAGTTCATGGCTCATGTTAGCCAGGAAGGTGCTCTTGGCGCGGTTCGCCGCCTGCGCCTGGCTGACGGCCACCGACAAGGCGCTCGTGCGCTCGGCCACCAGTTCTTCCAGATGATGGCGGTGGCGCAGCAGTTCCAGTTCGGCCTCGCGATGCGCCGTGATGTCGTAGTTGGAGCCCACCATGCGCATGGGCTGGCCCCGCCCGTCGCGGAAGATCACGGCATCGGCCTTGATGTAGCGGATGGCGCCATCGGGCCACAGGATGCGGTACTCGTGCGTGAACGCCAGGCCGGCGCTCAGCGCGGCGCGCAGGGCCGCCTTGGTGGCCGGCACGTCGTCCGGCACCAGCGCCGCGCGCCAGATGGCCGCCGGCGCCATGCTGCTGGTCGCATCGGCCTTGAACTGCGCATACATCTGCTCGTCCCACTGCAATGCATCGCTGCTGACATTCCAGTCCCAGATGCCGATGCTGGCCGCGCCGGTCGCCATCTGCACGCGCTCCTCGCTGCGTTGCAAGGCGCGGTAGCGGCTGTCGAGCAGCGCCACCATGTCGCGGATGGAACGGTACAGGGTGCGCAACTCGCCCAGGAACCACGCTTGCGGCGGCGTGCCGAACGCTTCGCCCTGCCCCGCCTTGACGCCCGCAGCGTACTGGCCGATGGCCTTCAGGGGCTTGAGCATCAGACACCACATGAGCAGCCAGATGCTGGCCACCAGGATCACGTCGAGCGCCACGATCATGGCGCCGATGCCCAACGCGCGCTGCCGCAGCTGCGCGTGCAGCAGGGCCGGCGTCGCATACACGGCAACGCTGCCGATGACTTGTCCACCCATCGTCACGGGACGCCGCTGCACCAGCCAGCCCGGTTCGGCCGACAGCGCGGAGAGGCTGTCGATGGCGCCGTCGGCATTGCGGCGCAGGACCAGCGCCTCCTTGCCGATGCCCGGCGTGAGGGAACTGGCCACCAGATCGCGCTTGCCCAGCATGCTGCGCATGATGGCCTGCATCTGCTTTTCATCCAGGTTCCACAAGGGCAGTTCGATGGCCACGGCCAACTGGTCCGCGCTGACGGCCAGGCTACGATGCAACTGCTGCAAGCGCTGCTCGCGTTCGGACTGGTAAAACAGCACGGCAAACACCAGCAGCAGCGCAGTGACGACACAGGTCAGCGCCACGCTGACGGCCAGCACGATGGATACGCTGCCCAGACGGGCGCCCTTGGGCGAGTGAAAAGTCATGCGTCTTCGCCCTGCGGTTCGCTGGCCAGCTGCGCCAGCAAGGCGCACAGCGGCTGGTACTGGTGCTGTTCCAGCATGGCGGCGATATGCGCGGACAGCTGCGGCAGGCTGGTGGAAACGCCGGCCAGCACGATGGCGCTGCGCCGCAAATCGAGGGCTTGCACGGATTCGAGCAGCGCCTGACGTTCGGCTGCGCCCAGCTGGCCCAGCGCCTGCTGCAAGTCAAAGGCCGCCGCCTGCACACGCGGCGGCGCGGCGGCGGCGCGCTGGAAGCGCACGCCCAGTTGCTGCTCCAGCATGGCAAACAGATGTTCCTGCTCGATCGGTTTGCGCAGGAAGCCATCGGCGCCAGCCGCCAGCGCCTCCTGCTTTTCTTCCTCGAAGGCGGAGGCTGTCATGATCACCAGGCGCGGCTGCACCAGCGCCGGCTGCGCGCGCAGCCAGCGCGTTAGCGCCAGGCCATCCATGTCCGGCATGCGCCAGTCGCTCAGCACCATGTCGTAGCGCTGCGCCGCCAGCATGGCTTGCGCCTGCGCGCCGCCTGCCGCTTCCTGCAGCTGGAAACCCAGCGGCGCCAGCAAGCCGGCCAGCAACTTGCGGCAATTGTCGTCATCATCGACCAGCAGCACCATGCGCCCGCGCTGGCCCGGCGGCAGGCGCGCCACGCGGCCCGGCGCCAGCGCCGCGATGGCCGGCCGCTGCAGCACCGGCGCGCGCAGGTCGAAACGGAATACGGAACCGGCTCCCAGCGTGGAATCGACGCGCAGCTCGCCGCCCATCAGGCGCACGAATTCGCGCGAAATAGTCAGCCCCAATCCCGTGCCAGCCTGCGCCACCGCGCTGTCGGCCTGCACGAACGGCTCAAAGATGCGTTCCAGGTCCGCTTCCGCGATGCCGCTGCCCGTATCGCGCACGGCAAACGCCAGCGCCATTTGCCCATGGTCTGTCGCCTGGCACGCCAGCGACAAGGTCACGCTGCCCTGTTCGATGAACTTGAGCGCGTTCGACAGCAGATTCAGGAGCACCTGGCGCAGCTTGGCGCCATCGAGGCGCACCAGCGGCGGCACGCCGGAACGTTCAAGCTGCAGCGCGATGCCCTGGTCGCTCGAACGCATGCGCACCATCTCGAGCACCTCGTCGAGCAAGCCATTCAAGTCGACGGGTCCCGTTTGCAACTGCATGCGGCCCGCCTCGATTTTCGACAATTCGAGGATGTCGTTGATCAAGGTCAGCAAATGATGACCGGCGCGGTTGATGATCGCCAGGTTATGCTTTTCTTCCTCGAACATGCTGCTCGAATCGGCCATCATCTGCGAAAAACCGATCACGGAATTGAGCGGCGTGCGCAATTCGTGGCTCATGTTGGCCAGGAAGACGCTTTTCGCGCGATTCGCCGATTCGGCCTCGGTGACGGCCACCGACAGGGCCGCCGTGCGCTGCTGCACCAGTTCCTCCAGGTGGTCGCGGTAGCCGAGCAATTCCTGCTCGCTGTGCTTGCGCTCGGAAATGTCGACGATGCCGCTGCGCACCAGGCGCCGCCCTTCCATGGGCAATTTGACCAGCCGTACTTCGCAGGGGAAAATGCTGCCGTCGGCACGTCGCACATTGCGCTCCACCAGGACAGGCTCGCCCTGCATGGCGCGGCGCAGATGCTCTTCCATCATCAGCCCCAGCGGCAGGCCATCGGGCTGCTTGCCGCTATACAGGTCGAACGGCCCGCATGCCAGCAGCGCCGCGCGCGACAGGCCCAGCATGCGCTGCGCGCTGCTGTTGGCGTCGACGAAGCGGTCCAGGTCCAGGTCGTACACCAGAATGGCTTCCGGCGCATGTTCGACCAAAATGCGGAAGCGCTGCTCGCTCTCGCGCGCCTCGCTCTCGGCGCGGCGCAGGCGCCGCCGCTGCAGCAGCAAGGCGCTCAGCAAGCCAGCCATCACGATGAAGACGCCGCCCACCAGCAGCACGGCGACGCGGTGTTCATGCCACAGTTGCGGCGGCCGGTTAAAGAATAGCGTGTGCGGCGGCAGCAGGCTGATGTCCACATCCCAGCGCTGCAGCTGTTCCCAGTCATACATGGGCACCGGGCGGGCCGGCGGCAACAAGGCGCCCGGCGCGGCAGGCACCTTGCCCGCCAGCACGGCCAGCGACATCTGCGCCACCTGCTGCGCGGCCTGTTCGATGTGCAGGATGGAGCCGCCCAGGATGCCCTTGCCGACCGTCGCGTTGTACATGCCAAAGGTGGGCACATTGGCCAGCCGCGCCAGTTGCACGGAAAACTGCACGGGCGTGGCGACGTTGCCGTCCACGTCGCGGTTGACATTGCCCGCCACCAGCACGCTATCAGCGGGCAAGTGCGCCACCGCAGAGCGCATCTGCTCCAGGGTCAGGTTATCGAGATAGCGCATGGCCACCTTGCCCTGCCACGCCAGCGCCGCCTGCTGCATGCTGCGCTTCAAGACCTGGTCGGCCTCGCTGACGCCGACGGCCAGGACGATGGTTTTGGTCTCCGGAAACAGTGCCATGGCTTGCGCCAGGGTACCGGGAAAATCGACATTCGCCTTTTGCTGCCAGATGGCAGCCGGGCTGCCGGCCGGCAAGGCCATGCCCGAGGTGTTAATCGCCAACACGGGCACGCCGCGCGCCAGCGGCGCCAGATCTGACAACAGGAAATCGAGCGCCGGCTGCTGCATGGCGATGATCAGGTCGGCTTTGCGCCCCATCATCTGAGTGTATCTTAAAAGCAACAAATCACGCATCTCGTTGCGCAGCGCCGGGTCGCCCTGGGTATTCAGGTTGAGGTGCTCAACCATAATGTCTTCGTTGGCCAAGCCCGCAGCCACCATCGCTGCCACATAGGTGCGCGTGTACGATTCCACGCCGGCGCGGCCATAGTCGTAGGCGTTAAGGAACAGCACGCGCTGACCCTGGTGCGGCGGCGCGGCGGCGGCGGGCGACGATGCGGGCAAAGCCGCAGGGGCTGCGGCGGCACAGAACGCCAGCAGCAATGCGCGGCAGCAGCGGCGCACCGCTGCCCTGCCCATCCCGCCGCCAGCCCGCAAGCCGCCCGGCACATCACGCATCATTTGCCATGCCCATGCCCATGCTCACTCCCGCCTGTCACCATGTTTCAACTATGCACTGACGGATCAGCCACCGACACTTACAAAAACATGATAACGTCAACTGCAGGGACAAGTCTATTCCTTAGGGCAATCTTTTCACAATGCACCCACTCGCAACGCCAACCATTGTTACGCGGCGGTGCCGCTGATACCGAACAATTCCAGCTTCAGCCCTTTTATGCCAGACGGCACATAAATCGCAATCGCCTGGGCTTTGATCATGCTGTCATAAATACTGCCCTTGTTATTGATCGAAAAGTAATACGTATTGGGCCGTACCGGCACTTCAGCAGGAACCTGTGCCATATGGCGCAACTCGGCACCCGGAAGTGCCCGGTTCAGTAATAGTTCGATAGTGTCCGAAGACGAAATTTTGAATTGCAAGGGCACCGTGGCGACCAGTTCCAGCCCCGGCATATCAGCGTTTACCGCAAGAAAGAGTTCGGTCTGACGGTCAATCCGCGTGGCATCGAGCACACCGTGATAGTGGGTGTTTTGTTGCATGTCATTGGACAGCGCAATCGGGAAGTAACGCGACAGGAGCACAGTGTCGATCAGGTCGCGAATGATGCCATCGAGCTTGCCGAAACCGGGAGCCGCATCAGCGTGACAATAAGCCGGCAAGTCGCTCAGTGTGTATTTTTTAGAAAACGTCATCAAGCCACCAGCCAATGTCATCAATTTTTCAAACAAATACACGGGATGGTGGCGCCGGTAACTGGCGCAATGACTGAGCGTGGCGCTGGCCGTGCTTAATGTATTGAGCATCCAGAACGAGGAAACATCGCCGCCATGAAATTCCACCGTGTGATTACCGGGTTGACGATGGCGGCTGTACAGCGCCTCAATTTTCGCGCCCATGCGGTCGATCAGCGAATCGAGCATCTTCTGCAGCGAGGACTCGGCGCTGATGGTCAGGCCAGGCGGAATGAAGGAGGCATCGATTTCAAAGCTGCCATTGCCAGCCCGGTACAGACGGATCACCGGGATGGCAAGGTAATCATTCAGAGGATCCAGCTGCGACAGCAGATACACGCGTTTCTTCAGGTAAGCCACGTCTATGCTGACTGCCTCGCTGTACAAATCCGGGGTTTCGATATCCGCCTGGACATAGCGCGCGCCTGCAGAGCTCACATTGCCGCCATGTGCCTGCAACATGGGCAGTGCGGCATAAAAAGTAAAACTATGTTCGCCGGAAGGCAGCTTGGACAAATCAACCGCACTGGGCAATACATCGCCAAGCGGCGCTTCAAACAGTTCTCCATCCTGAAAGACGAGCGACATGTTGTCCGCCCGCAGGCTATTGTTAGCCAATGCATCCGCATTCCAGCTGACGCCATGCACACCCCATAAATGGGGATTAATCAACGAGGCCAGACGTTGCAAACGCGCTTCATGGTAGCGGTCCAGCTGCTGAAATTGCTGGGGACCGATAGCCAGCCCCTCGGACCACAGTAATTTGGATGGCAATGTCATTGCGTTCTCCATGTTGACCGTTGGAATCTTGCTGCCTTGCCAGTCTGATGTGGCCAGCTTGGAAGTCTTTGATGTTGCGCAGCAACCTTGTTCAATTATTTGCGCAAACGCAATTTACCTCTGAGCAAACGCTCGGATACTGGCCATTCCGCCACAATGACACAGGAAAAGAGAGATGGAGGACTTGCTGCCGTATTTCGAACGCGAATTGGTGATGCTGCGGCGACATTGCCGTGAGTTTGCCGAACGCTATCCGAGAATCGCCGGCAAATTGCACATGTCCGGCGAGTCTTGCGAAGATCCGCACATCGAACACTTGATCGAATCGGTGGCCATGCTGGCGGCACGCATCTCAAAACGACTCGATGACGACTATCCGCAATTTACCGAAGCCTTGTTCGAAGCCCTGTTCCCACATTATCTGCGCCCCTTTCCATCGTGCACGATCGTGCACCAATCTGCCCCGGCGGCTGGAGCGGGCGTATTGCACCTACCGGCCGGCAGTGACATGGATGCAACGCCTGTGCGCGGCGTGCGCTGCCGTTTCAAGACGATCTACGCGATGACGACAGGAGCAACGGTGCTGGAAAGTGCGGTTTTCGATGCCATGATCAAGGCGCCGCCCGGCGTGCGCCTGCCAGCATCGGCCAGTTCCTCGCTGAACATCGGCATCCGGCATCTCGATGCGGCGCCCGCATCGCTGCGCGTTTTCATCGATGCCGAAGCGTCTTTTTCCGCCGCATTGCGCGATGCCTTGTTCCTGCAGACAGTCTGCGCTTTTGTGTCTATCGACGCGGTGCAATGGATGGCATTGCCCGCCGTGCCTGTGACACCCGTCGGCTTCGCCGACACGGATGCCTTGATACCTTTCGGTGCTCGTTCGCAGCCGGCCTACCGCATCCTGAGCGAGTACTTTGCGTATCCGGAAAAATTCAATTTCTTTGACCTCGATATCGCTGCGCTGAGTGCTGCCCTGCCGCCCGGGTGCCAGCGCTTCACCCTGCATCTGTGCATGGCCGGTTTGCGACCCGATTCCGCTACGGCGCGCATGTTATCCAGCATTTCCAGCGAAAACTTGAGGCTAGGCTGCAGTCCGGCGGTCAATCTCTTTCGCCAGGAAGGCGTGCCGATCGCCATCACCCGGCAGAAAACCGACTACTCCGTGCTGGCCCATGCTACCCACGCGCATGGTTACGAAGTCGTCTCCGTCGACGCGGTGCGTTTGCTGCGCCAACGCGGCGGCGACAGCACGCTGACCGAATTTCGCCCGCTGTACAGCCTGCGCCATGGCGAAGGTACGGCGCAACAAGGCCATTACTGGGTCGTACGCCACGATACGAATTTGGCCATCAAAAGTCCTGGCCACGAAAAGAAAATCACGCTGGTCGATAGCGACTTCAATCCCTTGATCCATGAAAAGGCCAGCTTATCGCTGTCGCTGACATGCAGTAACCGCGATCTTCCCCTTGCGCTCAAATACGGCCAGCCGCAAGGAGACTTGCAACCGTGCGGCGGCGGACCTGCACTGCACATGCTGCGACGCCCCAGCCAGCCGCGGCGCTTTTCACCGGGCGCGGGCCTGCACTGGCGCCTGATTTCGCACCTGGCGCTGAATCATCACGCGCTGGTGCAGGAAGGTCTGCCGGCGCTGCGCGAAATGCTGACACTCTACGACTTGTCCCAAACGGCCACCTCGCAACGCCAGATCAACGGCATCGTCGCGCTGGCGCACTCGCCGACCACGACATGGCTGCGACACAAGCGCGGCACCTCGTTGGCGCATGGCGTGGAGGTGCGCATCACGCTGGACGAGGAAGCATTCGTCGGCAGCGGCATGCACCTGTTTGTGCAGGTGATCGATCACTTTCTTGGGCTGTATGTGCAAATCAACAGTTTCATCGAACTGGTGGTGCTGTCATTGCAAAGCGGAGAGGAGCTGATCCGATGCAAATCAAGAAGCGGACTGCAGAATCTGGTGTAATGCACCACTTGCTGGCCGAGCCGTACCGCTACCAGTTCGTGCAGGCGGTGCGTATTCTGCTGTGCTGGCTACGTAGCCAGAATGTGTCCCATGCGCAAGCCTTCAAGCAGGTGTTGCGCTTCAAGAACAGCCTGTCCTTGAGTTTTCCCGCCAGTGAAATTGAACAGCTCTCGCTCGACGACAATGAACAACTGACCCTGACTCCGACTTTCATGCGTTTTATGGGCGTCGGCGGCACCTTGCCCCTGCACCACACGGAACGCATTGCCGCCTACCGTTTGTCGAGCAAAGACGCTGGCGTCTCGGCCTTCCTCGATATCTTTTCACACCGCATGGTCGTGCTGTATTACCAGGCGTGGGAAAAGTATCGACTGGAATCCACGCTCCAGACCCAGGCAAAAGATGCACAACTGCCTTTGCTGCTGGCACTGGCTGGCGTGCGGCGCACTGCACTGCCGGCGAGCGCCGAACCTGATGCCGTGACGCAAGACGTGGCGGCCTGGTACGCGGGTCAGCTGCGCTGCCGTCCCGTCTCCGCGCAAGCGATTGGCCCCGTGCTGGCGGAGTACTGCGGTGTACCCGTCTCCCTGCAACAATTTGTCGGTGGCTGGGACTATCTAGAAAAAAATCGGCGCAGCCTGCTAGGCAGTGTCAACTTTACCCTGGCGCGCGGCGCAACCGTTGGCCTGCGGCTTTGGCGCCGCGACATGCGCGTCTGCCTGCATATCGGGCCGCTGGATCCCGCCGGCCTAGAACGCTTCCTGCCGCGCAGCACAGGCGCGGCGGCACTGGCAAAAATGCTGGCGCTGTTTGGCGTACCAGACTTGCAGTATGAAGTGCGGCTGATATTGAGTCCGCCATGCATTACCCCCCTGCTTCTGAGTTCCAATCCGTCAGCAAGACGGCGCCTTGGCTGGACGACGTTTCTGCAGACAGCACAAGGCAAGGTAGGCGGCGCCGAAGTGCGTTATTTGCTGCAACTGGCTTGAAGCAATGCATACATGGAAAGCGAGGCAAGCATGAAACATGCGGGACGCGGCGTCATCCGGCTAGGAGACGCAACCGATCATGGCGGCAAGGTCACCAGTGCATCGTCTGGCAGCACAGTGATGGGGAAAACCGCGGCGCTGGCCGATGACACAACCTTCTGCCCCAAGTGCAAGGGCAGCTTTCCGATCACGCCCGATGGCGCCGGCGCAAAACATATGGGCAAGCCGTACGCCTATGACGGCGATGCCACCGCCTGCGGCGCACACCTGATCACATCGTTATAGCGGAGGCAGGCCATGCATGCAAGCATCCAGGCGGCACTTTCGGCCTTCGACCTCGCCGCGCAAGAACGGCGCCTGCTGAAGATCGATTTCCCCCATGAAGATGGACCGGCCGGGGCCATCTTGCTGGTCAACTCACTGACCGCCAGAGAAGAGGTATCGCGCGACTTCCGTTTCGAGGCCGAATTGCTATCCGATGATGCGCATATTGCGCTGAAGGCCATGATGGGCCGCATGGTGACCATTTCAATGGTGCGCGACGATGGCACGCTGCGCCACTTTAACGGCTATGTGGGCGAATTTTGCCTGCTGCGCGCCGATGGCGGCTTTGCGTGGTATCGGGTGGTGCTGCAACCATGGCTGGCTTTCGCCCGGCTGCGCCAGGACAATGTGTCCTTCCATGGCCAAAGCGTGATGCAGCTGACCGTAACGACGTTTGCGCACTACGGGCAGCGCGACTGGAAAACCAGCATCCATGGCGACGATCCGCAGATCACCTGCGCCAACCAGCATAATGAAACCGATTACAACCACCTGCACCGGCGCTGGGAAGCGCTGGGCTGGCATTACTGGTACGAGCACCGCGCCGATGGCCATACCTTATGGCTTGCAGACAATAGCACCTTGGCGGACATGATCGCCACAGCATCTGGCGACGGCGCCATGCGTTTCCATTCCGAATCGGGTTCCATGGAAGATGATGGCTTGCAACAGTGGCTAGCCGTGCGCCGGCTCGGCTCCGGGCAGCTGACCTTGGCCAGTTTCGACTATAAAAATCCACAGCCACGCCTTGCCAGCGGCTACTCCCTGAATCGTCAGGGTGATGTATTTGCCCACGAACTGTATGAAAACACGGGCGCTTATGGCTATAAGAATGTCGATGATGGAGAAGCTCTGGCACAGCGGCGCATGGAAGAAAGCGACCATCTGCGCCAGTACTTCGAAGCGGCCGGCAATCATCGTGACGCACAGCCTGGCCTTTGCTTCCGGCTCGATGGACATTTCAGCGCCGAAGAAAAATGCTGCCAGCCTGGCCAGGAGCGCCCTGACAGTATCGCCGAACGCGAATACCTGATCCTGTCAGTGGTGCATAGCGCCAGCAATAATTATCAGGTCGGCCCCAGCGCACCTTCCCACTATGTCAACACTATGGTGTGCGTGCGCCGGGACATCCGTTGGCGGCCGGGCCGTGGCTACAACAGCACGCCATGCATCGTTGCCGGCGTGCAGACGGCGCTGGTGGTCGGGCCGGTCGGGGAGGAAATCCATACCGATGCACTGGGACGCATCCGCCTGCAATTTCACTGGGACCGCCTGGGTGAATTCGATGAGCGCAGCTCGCCTTGGATACGGGTCATGATGCCAATGGCGGGGCCGCAAATGGGGCAAATCGCCTTGCCGCGCGTGGGTCAGGAAGTGGTCGTGCAATTCCAGGATGGCAATATCGACCACCCCATCGTCATCGGCGTGGTCTACAACAGTGCCAATCCGCCGCCGTGGCAATTACCGCAGCAGCGCGCCCTGTCCGGCTTGCGCAGCCGCGAACTGGGCGCCCGCAGCGCCAACCACCTTGTACTCGACGATACCAAGGGCGCGATCCAGGCACAGCTGCGCAGCGAGCACCAGGACAGCCGGCTTTCATTGGGCAACATCACCCGCATCGACGACAATGCCGGCCGCAAGGAAGCGCGCGGTGTCGGCTTTGAATTGGCCAGTAACGCCTGGGGTGCACTGCGCGCTGCCAAAGGCATGCTGATCACCACAGAAACGCCGGCAGGCGGCGGCTCCGTCAAGCAACTCGACGAAACACAGGCCCGTCTGGCGCAAGCACGTCAACTGCAGCAAGGCTTGGCCGGCATGGCCGTCGACGCGGGTGCGCAAGACAGCGCAGCACAACAGGGCGCCGTCGCCGAGTCCATCCAGCAACAAAACGCCGCTATCAAGGGGAGCGCCGGCGATTTTCCGGAGCTGTCCGAACCGCATTTGCTGCTGACCAGCCCGGCCGGCATCGAACTGAGCACGGCCCAGTCGATCCACCTGGCCGCGAGCGAGCATGTGGCGCTCTCCAGCAGCAAGCATATTTCACTCGCCAGCGGCGACAGCATGTTCGCCAGCATCGCCAAGAGCTTCAGCCTGTTCGTGCACAAGGCCGGCATGAAGCTGATCGCCGCCAGCGGCAAGGTCTCCATCCAGGCGCACAGCGACGAAGTGGAAATCATTGCCCAGAAAGTGCTGTCGCTCATCAGCGAAGCGGACTGGGTCAACATCAAGGGCAAGAAAGGCGTCCGCCTGCACGGCGCCAACCACATGCTGGAAATCAGCGACAAGGTGCAGTTCTTCACATCATCCCCCGTACTCTTCAACGGCAACCTGGAAACCTTGCCGCCGAAGAGCGTGTCGCAGGAATTTAATGAACGGCCACACAGTAGTTTTGATCAGGAAGTCTTGCTGGTGAATGCCGACGATACGCCGGCCGTTGGTGTTGCTTTTGAAATCCTGCGCGATGACGGCAACATCGCCGGAAAAAGCGCGGAAGACGGTTCCACGCAACTACAAAAATCCACCGGCATGGACAGCTACCTCATTCGCTACAAGGGAGAACTGCCATGAGCAAATGTGATGACTTGAATAACCGAGGCAATCATCCTGCGAAGTTTGGTCAAGGCGTGGGAGGCTGGGCAGAACTCGCTGTTTCGATGACGGAAACAAAAGATACCGCCCGACATGACGTCACCCTACCGCCAGGCAAAGTCATTCCTGTCATTTTCCTGCCAGGCGTGATGGGTAGCAATCTAAGGATGAGCAAGATTCGCCAAGAAGAATTGCGCCGTCCAGACAATCGGGCTTGGCGGCCAGACGATATGATGGGTGCGGGAGGCAAGACTGCTGTCCTCACAGGCAACGGCTTGGGTGGCTGGTTCACAAGTGCGTCGCCACGGCAGCGTCAATTGGTGTTTGACCCCGCTGAAACCGAAGTCGAGTACTACCATTACACCGAAAGCAACAGTCGCTTCGATCCAGATGGTGCGGAAACCAAGGCTGCAGATGCACGGCATCAAAATGTGCCAGACAGCTTTACACCCATTCCTCCTTTGATGGGAACTAACAGGATCGCGACAACAATACGTCCGAATCAAGGTAAAGCCTGCTCATATCAAAGCCCAGCACAAATAGCCCGTTGGCGAGGATGGAGTGAAGTGTTATTTGCTGGTGCGTACGGAACAATGTTGCGGGCTGCCGAATTGCATCTCAATAACATGATTTCTGACGGCAAGCCACATCCTGTCTGGCGTCAAACGAGTGGTCTTGGCGCATTGCTTTTGCAAGATCCAAAAAATTTTGGTGCGTCATCTGGTAAAGCCATTACCGTCAGCGATTTAAAGAAAATTTCTCCTTGTTGGTATCCAGTGCATGCGATGGGTTACAACTTTATCAAGAGCAATGGTGTATCTGCCGTCACTATTGCAGAGCGACTACGCGGCCTGGTCAAAGGCTACCAGAAACGCGGATTCAAATGTGACGAAGTTATCATCGTCACGCATAGCATGGGGGGCTTGCTGGCCCGTGCATTGATACACCCAAGTTATGGAAAGATGCTTGACGATAAGGATGTAAAAATCCTGGGAATTTATCACAATGTGATGCCCACCATTGGAGCCGCAGGGGCGTATAAACGCATGCGTTTTGGCTTTCAGGAAAGAGAGGGGTCTGTAGCGGAAATAGAGGCAAGCATTCTAGGCATCAACGGTGTACATGCCACCGCCATTCTGGCAAACGCACCGGCGCCACTGGAAATGATGCCAGGTGCGGCATATGGCCAGAATTGGCTGAAAATTGTAGATGCACAGGATAAAATTTTATGGAGTTGGCCTCGCGATAATGCCACTGCACTGGAAAGCATTTACCTTCAACCAGCCAATGCGTGGTGGAGGCTAATCAATCCGAAATGGGTAAACCCCGCAGACCTCCCTCGTGAAAAAGGTGGCGGTATAGAAAAAACAATGAAGCGCATAAGAAAAGCCACAGAATTTTTATCATCCATAGAGAAAACGTTTCACCCAAACACTTATGCAAGCTATTGCGCATCGAGGAATTTTTTAAGTTATGGCGATGTCGTATTTAAATTAATTGACGGTCTTCACAGCGGCTCTAACGATCCATGGAATAAATTTGAGCCGCTACCTGAAAAATGGAAATTACTTGAAGATGATAGCAAGGGGCAACTCATCGTTCAGGCCGGAGGAAAAAACTTAAAATTAAAGCTACAGTCAGCCAGTGCACGCGGTGATGGGACGGTACCGTCAGACCGTTCTGCACGGCACATCACAGGCACACTTTTCGTACATGGCATGGCGGAAGCGAACGGTTATGAACACCAGAACAGCTATGCCGATACAAATGTAATGGCATCCATGCTGTATTCCATCGTACAAATTGCCAAGACGGCAAAATGGGATTAAGCCATGAATAATAAGATAGAGAAAACAATTTTCCTCACGATCACAGTTATTACGATGGTATTCCTATCCGCCTACGCGAAAAAAAATTCAGCCAAGGAAATCATAATGCCTGAAAATTTTAAACTCAGCAAACGCTTGGATGCGCTATTTTTAAAAACAAAAATTGTATGCTTCGGGCGCTACGCCCTAGAGGTTCCGCAAGAAGCACAACTCATATCAGGAGGAACAACAATTCTTTCGGAAATTAAAACTATACCAGGCGGAATAACAGAAAAAAACGAACGCATAGAAGAAGAAATTGAAAAAATAAAAAAAAGTGACCCAACATCTGAAATTACATACAATGGAAAAGGACCTATAGAAAATAGCTGGCAACTTCAATATTATGATGGGAAATTTTCCAAGGAAGATGGTGATCTATTCTTCAAGACCTACGTCATAAAAGGAAACCACATATTTATTCTTGACGGATCAACACGAAAAGGTGAAACAATAGCAGATTCCACACGAAATCAAATGGTCCGCGCTAATAACTTACGTCTGCGTGATGAAAATGAAGTTCCTAAGGAACCTGGATATTGCATCAAGAATGGCTTCATGATCGACAACAAATATGATAGTCAGGAAATGGCGGATGCAGGCCTGTATTTCCCCAGCTTTCCAGACGTGACTTTTTCCATCACTGCGAATAAAAATGCATACGGTGACTATCCTCCTGCTGAATATGATGCAAAAGTACGTGAGAAATTATCATTACTTGCTCGTATCCAGGAAGCAAAAGACCAGCAAGGCAAGAACTACCCTCCTCGTACTCTGCTACGCGAGGGCAAGCGTGACGTGCAGCACTGGCATGGCGAGGAATCGTTAATACGGCGTAACGATGGCGTGCATGATTTTGAATGGACGCTGGTGGGTACGCCGCGCGATATCGCCTATCCATCGGTGCTGGAAGCATCCATGTACACCAAAGTCGCCCATAACATGGTCGGCGCCGCCGCGGCCGCGTCGCTGACCGACGAGGAGGCCATCGCCTTATGGGACAAGCTGCTATCCGGCCTGAAATTCCGGGTGAAAGTGCCGGGAGCGCCGCCGGGCTCGTACTACATCGATCCGGACAAGCCAGCGCAGTGATGGCTGGACCAACGTGGCATGCACTCATGCTGGCGCCATGCAAGCCATTGCGCTAGCATGGTCCTTTTGCCCGGAGCTTCCATGCCCATCACCCTGCGCCCTGCCCTGCCCACCGATGTCGCCGCCCTGTGGGCCCTGCGCACGGTGGCCGTGCGCGTCAGTTGTGCCACGCACTATGCGCCGGAACAGATCGCCGTGTGGACGGCTTCGCCCGTGCCGCCTGCGTATGCCACCATGCTGGCAGCAGGCGGCGGCATTGTCGCGATGCAGGACCAGGCCATCGCCGGCTACGCCATGCTGGATGTCATTAAACACGAAGTGGACGCGGTGTTTGTCGATCCCGCGCGTGCGGGTCTGGGCATCGGCAAGCACCTGCTGGCGGCGCTGGAGCAACTGGCGCGCGGGCGCGGCATCGGCCGCCTGCACCTGTCCGCATCGCTGAACGCGGTGCCGTTTTACACTGCGGCTGGTTTTACGGCCTTGCGCGAGGAAGCGTATACGCATCCCAGCGGCATCAGCCTGGCCTGCGTGGCGATGGAAAAGGCGCTGGCGGCCGCCTGAGCCATCAGTCGCCCGTCGCAGCAGCTTCGGACTCGGCCAGGCATTGCTGCAGCTTCGCTATCAGGGCGCGCACTTCGTCGCCGCCCAGGTCCAGCGGGTCGCCGTGCGCACCGACGGCGATCAGGCAGATGGCCGAGCCGTCGTACCAGGCGTCGAGGCGTTCTTCCTGATTATTCATAGTGTCTGACTTCCTCTCGCAGGTCGGCAAGCAGGTCAGCCGGCGCCACGACGCTGGCGCTGCCTTGCGGCACGGCAAACACGGAAGCCAATTGATCATTGCCCGCCATGCCGGGCAGCCACTTGGTCAGGAAATCGTCGAGCGCGATGACGCGCGGCCGGAAATCCATCCAGTCGCCACCGGCGCACGCCTGCGCAAAGGCCGCTTCCGGCCAGAATGGGATGGCGACCTTGCCGTCGACTTGCGCCGTGGCCCAGCCTGCATGGTACAAACCCCACACTTGCTGCGTATCAGCCACCTTGCGCACAAAGTAGGCATGGCGTTCGGAGGACGGCAGCCCCGCCACCTGCTTGAACTTTTCAGGATGCATGGTCGTCCCCTACCCCGTCCCATACCCGCAGCTGCGGTGTACACCAGCCCGTCACCATGTCGAGGGCGTCCAGTATCACGCCTTCCAACGGGCCTTCCAGCGGGCCTTCCTGCGTGGCCGGACGCAGTTCGTGCAGCAAGATGGCATGCAGCGTGAACAAAGCTGCACTGCCCTCCGGCGCGGCCAGCAAATTCCGGTCGATATCGGCGATGATGGTTTGCGTGGTTTTCGCCATCTCAATCCGCCTCCCACGCGATGGCGGCCGGCTGTGCGCCGCCCGTCCTGAAAAACGCGACAAAGGCACGCTGGCAGTGTTCCACCTCCACGCACCATGCTTCGGGATACTCGTCCACCTGGCCATTGGCCAACAGGTAGCTGCAGGCGCCGTCTGCCTCCTCGTCGCCCAGTGTATGAAAACTCGAGTCATCCTGCCCCGAAAGATACATCAGCCAGGCATTGCCGCCATTGCGCAGCATGCACAGGGCCGGCCCTTGTTCCGCTTCCGAGGCATTGGTCAGCCACAATTCGCATTGCGCCAGCGCACGCGCTTCCTGCAGCGCCTGTTCCAGCGCAAGGAGGCTATCGATCACGCGCGATTCGCCATGCAGATTCAGTTCCATGCTCATGTGTTTACTCCACTTAAGTCGGCAGTCGCCAGCGCCGTGCTCAGGTACAGCTTGCCGCTCAGGTCTTGCAGCAGGCTACTCTGGCGCAAGCGGTCCATCACGGGGCCCTTCACTTCGGCCAGGTTCAGACTGATGCCGCGCTTGGCCAGCGCGCTATTGAGTTCGATCAAGCCCAGCAAGCCCGTACTGTCGATCTGGTTGACGGCCGACAGCACCAACACCAGGTGGCGCGCCGTCGGATGGCCGCGCAATTCGTCCTCGACGCGCTCGGTGACGGCTTCCACATTGCCAAAGAACAAGCCCGCATCGATGCGCAACAGCAAGACGTCGGGCAGAGTTTGCGCTTCGTAGCGCTCCACGTTGCGGAAGTGCTCGCTATTCGGGATACGCCCCAGCACGGCGATATGCGGACGGCTAGCGCGCCAGATCAAGGTGCCCATCGACAGCAGCACACCGATCACCACGCCCGCCTCCACGCCCAGCACCAGCACGCCGGCCGTGGTCGCCAGCAGGGCCAGCGCATCGCTGCGGTCGTAGCGCCACGACAGTTTCAAGGTATCCCAGTCCAGCAGGCTGCTGACGGCAAAGATGATGGTGGCCGCCAGCACGGGCAGCGGCAGCAGGGCCAGCCAGCCCGTGGGCGCCACCAGCGCCAGCGCCAGCAAGCCCGCCGTGATGATGCTGGCCAGCGGCGTGTTGGCGCCCGCCTGGAAATTGACAGCCGAGCGCGAGATGGAACCGGTGACGGGAAAGCCGCCCGACAGCGCGCTGGCCACGTTGGCCGCGCCCAGACCCAGCAGTTCGCGGTTGGTCTGCAGTTTTTCACCGCGTTTTTGCGCCAGGGTCTGGGCTGCGGACATGCTCATCAGGAAAATGATGAAGGCGATCAGCAGCGCCGGCGACAGCAGGGTGCGCCAATGGACGCTTGAGGTGGCCAGGTTCAGGCCCGGCAAGCCGCTGGGCACATGGCCCGTCATCTGCACGCCCATCGCTTCCAGACCACCATAAGCGACGAGCGCGATGCCGGCCAGCACCAGCGCCATGGGCGCCAGGCGCGCACCCACGTCGGCCGCCACCTTGTTCAAGCCGCAGCGCTGCAGCAGGCGCGACGCGTAGCGCTTGGCCAGCCACAGGAACAGCAAGCCGGACAGGCCGAGGACCAGGCTGGGCGCGTGCCAGTGGGGCCAGGTGGCGCCCAGCAAGGGCGTAATTTGCCCCCAGATGATCAAGATCGCGGCGCCATTGCTGAAGCCGCTAATCACTGGGCGCGACAGGAAACTGGCCATGAAGCCCAGGCGCAGCACGCCGCACAGCAGCAGGACCAGGCCGCTGATGAAGGCCAGCTGGGCGGCCAGGACGATGTATAAGGAAGAACCGGGGTCGGCCAGCGGCGCCAGGGCGGCGGCCGTCATCAGCGAGACGATGGCCATGGGGCCCACCGATTGCGTCATGCTGCTGCCGAACAAGGCGTACAGCACGGGCGGCAAGATGCTGGCATAGATGCCCACCACGGGCGGCAAGCCGGCCACCAGCGCGTAGGCCATGCCTTGCGGCACCATCATCATGGCGACAACGATACCGGCAGTGATGTCTCCGGCCAACAGAGGACGCCGGTATTGCCTGAGCCAGAGCAGCATGGATGATCCCAAAATCTGAAAACCGAAGCCTATCATGCGACGAGGCCGGCTGACAGGGGATACTTGGCTGCAGTGCTCAGTCTGACAGTAATTACGCCGTCACGGCAGCGAGGATTTCTGCCGACAGGGCCTCTGCGCGCCGCATCGACGCGGTGCCTGGTGGTCAGATAATTGTCGATAATGGCGGGCAGCGCGGGTGCGGGTCGCTGGCAACCTTCACCCGCCAGCCTTCCTGCCACTGATGCAAGGCATGCTGGCACGCCTCGATCATCAAGTCTTCCTTGGACGCGAAATGACCATAGAAGCCGCCATGCGTGAGGCTTGCATTCTTCATCAGGTCAGACACGCCGATGCGGTCATAGCCTTGTCATAGCCTTATTTGCGGAACAACCTGGCGGCCACGTCGACGATGCGTTCGCGGTTCAGCGCCGCCTGTTCCCTGCTCACTTTCGTGCTGCACTCCCGCAATTATGTCAATCATCATGTAAATAACGCCTGTTTGCGCCACTCTGTTAGCAAGCGCACCGTTGGATGCGGGTGCCGCGCCGATACTGGACTTTCGTTTCCACGGAGGCCAGCATGAACGAGAACAAGGACCAGTCCGCCGGTAACTTGCAGCGCAGTATCCAGCAAGAGCAGGATGGCCGCGATGCCACAGCAACAAGCAAACGGGACAGCAATTCCCCCGTGCAGACGGGCAACCGCAGCCAGCCCGTCCCTCCCCTGCCGGCCCAGCACCTGGACAAACCCGGCATCGAAGCGCAGATGCAATTGAAACCCCGCTTCCTGGCGCCCGACTACTGCGGCAGCGGCAAGCTGGCCGGCATGGTGGCCATCATCACGGGCGGCGATTCGGGCATTGGCCGCGCCGTAGCCGTGCTGTACGCGCGCGAAGGGGCGGATGTCGCCATCATTTACTTGAACGAGCACGCCGACGCCAACGAAACCCGCCGCTACGTGGAAGCGGAAGGCCAAAGCTGCCTGTTGATACCCGGCGATGTGCGCGAGCAGGGTTTTTGCCAGCAAGCCGTCAGCCAGGTGATGGACAAGTTCACGCATATCGACATACTGGTGAATAACGCCGCCTTCCAGGAACACGCGGAGTCCTTGCTGGACCTGAGCGAGGAACGCTTCGACTTCACCATGAAAACCAATGTCTACGGCTACTTTCACATGGCCAAGGCCGTGCTGCCCCATTTGCAGCGGGGCGCCTGCATCATCAACACGGGATCCGTGACGGGTTTGCAAGGCTCCAAGCACTTGCTCGACTATTCCACCACCAAGGGCGCCATCCATGCCTTCACCATGGCGCTGGCCGGCAACCTGCTCGACAAGGGCATCCGCGTCAACGCCATCGCACCCGGCCCCGTCTGGACGCCCCTCAACCCGGCCGACAAATCGCCCGAGGACATCCAGAAATTCGGTGCGGACACGGACATGCGCCGCCCGGCCCAGCCCGAGGAATTGTCGCCCGCCTACGTCTTTTTGGCCTCGCCCGCCTGTTCCAGCTACATCACGGGCACCATCCTGCCCGTCACCGGCAGCGTGGGGAACTAGGCCATGGCGCGTGCATTGTGGAAAGGCGCCATCAGCTTTGGCCTCGTGCATATCCCCGTCGAGCTGATTTCAGCCAGTCTCGACCATGAACTGGATTTATCCATGCTGGACCGGCGCGACTTCGCGCCCATCGGCTACAAGCGCTACAACAAGAAGACGGGCAAGGAAGTCGAGTGGGACGACATCATCAAAGGCTATGAATACAAAACGGATGAGTACGTGGTGCTGTCCGAGGAAGACTTGAAACAGGCGAATGTGAAGGCCACGCAAACCATAGCCATCTTCACCTTTGTGGATGCGGCCGAGGTGCCGCTGACCTGTTACGAGCACCCGTATTATTTGCTGCCCGCCAAGGGCGGCGAGAAAGTCTATGCATTGCTGCGCGAGACCTTACGCAAAGCCAAGAAAGTGGGTATCGCCAGCGTGGTCATGCGCACCAAGCAGCATTTGTGCGCGCTTGTGTGCGTCGGCAACGCCATCGTGCTCAACACCCTGCGCTACGCCGATGAAATCCGCCCCACGGATGACCTGGACTTGCCCGGCAACACCCTGAAGGCGGCTGGCATTTCCGACAAAGAACTCAAGATGGCCATGTCGCTGGTAGAAGGCATGAGCGAAACGTGGGAACCGGCGCAATACCACGACAGTTACCGCGAAGACGTGCTGGCACTGGTCAAAAAGAAAATCAAGGCCAAGCAGACCAAAACCATCACGCCGCCCGCGCCCGCGCGGGAAGAAGAGCATGCCAGCAATGTGATCGACCTGGTCGCCCTGCTGCAGCAAAGCCTGGGCAAGAAAATACCCGCCGCGCCAATCCGCAAGCGCGCAGCCGCGTCCGCAGCCCCTAAGCCGCCGCCGGCCAGGCGCAAGGCGGCTTGAACAACCCAACTGGCGCGCGTCGTCCCGCCGTTCAAGCGGGAGGAGTAAAGGCCAGCTTTTTCATCGCCGTATCGAGGCCCTTCGCGCTGCGCGCATAGCCATCCCATGGCGCGTTGCCCACGTCGAGGCGGCTATGGACATTGCCCACTTTCCATTGATCGCCCGCCTTCAGCTTATCGAGTTCCTCCCAGGCCAGCGGCACGGAAATGCCCAGCCCCGAACGCGTGCGGGCCGACCACGCGCACACGGTGGTGGCGCCCCGTCCGTTGCGCAAATAATCGATGAAAATCTTGCCAACGCGGTTGCTCGGCCCGCTTTTCAAGACAAAGCGCTGCGGAATCAGTTGCGCCATGTGCGCCACGATGGCTTGCGAGAACGCTTTCACCGTGTCCCAGTCGTATTTCGGGCGGATCGGCACGACCACATGCAAGCCCTTGCCGCCGCTGGTTTTCAGCCAGGCGGGCAGCCCCAGTTCCGTCAGGAAGGCGCGCAGCAGCACGGCCGCTTCGCGGATCGCGGGCCAGGCCACGCCCTTGCCAGGGTCCAGGTCGAACACCATGCGATTCGGCGTGTCGTAGGCGCTGGCCAGCGCGTTTTGCGTATGAAATTCCACCACATTCCATTGCGCCGTAGACAACAAGCCCTGTACGCTGGCCACTTCCAGCATGGCGGCATGCTCGGGATCGAGACCGGGATCGAGTTGTTTGACGCCCGGCATGGTCGAGGTATCAGCATGTTTCTGGAAAAACAGCTCGCCGCCCACGCCGGCCGGCGCGCGCACCAGCGACACGGGCCGGCCCCGTAAATGCACGAGCATCAGCTTGCCCACCAGCGCGTAGTAGCGCACCAGGTCGATCTTCCTGGCGCCGCTGTCCTTGTCGATCACCCTGTCCGCATGGCTGACCTTGAAACTGGCCGGCAAGACGCCGTCCGGCGTGGATGTATTGTGCATCGTCGTCTCCCTGTCGATCCTCTGCGCCTGCTCGCGCACGACGGCGGCCGGCTTTTTATCCTGGCGCAAGCCGTGAAACACGGCATGGCGAACGGCGCCGCCACTGGTCCATTGCGCAAAACTCACTTCGGCCACCAGCTGCGGCTTGACCCAGATGGGCTGGCGCACGCCGCCCGCCTTGCCCGCAAACGGACTCGTCCCGATGGCCAGCGCGTCCAGGCGGCGCCGCAAGTCGCGCAAGGTGGCATCGTCAAAGCCGCTGCCCACATTGCCCGCATAACGCAAATCCCCGTGCGCATCATGCACGCCCAGCAGCAGCGAACCGATGCCTTCGCGCGCGCCCTGCGGCGCCGTATAGCCGCCGATGAGGAATTCCTGGCGCAGCCCGCATTTGAGCTTGATCCAATCGCCGGAGCGCCGCGTGACGTAGGGCGAGCCGCGCCGCTTGCCGATCACCCCTTCCAGCCCCAGGCGGCAAGCGTGGGCCAGCAACTGCTGCGGCGCTGCATCGAGCGCAGCGCTGAAGCGCACCAGCGGCGAGGCAGGCAAACTCTGCAGCAGCTGTTCCAGCAATGCCCTGCGCGCCTCGACCGGCTGGCCCCGTACATCGTGGCCATCGAAATACGCCACGTCGAACAGGTAATACACGATGTCGCTGGTGGTTTCCGCATCGAACGCGCGCTGCAAGGCGCCAAAATCGGGGTGGCCGCTGGCATCGTTGACGACGATTTCACCGTCATACCAGCCTGGCGGCAAGCCCAGCGTTTCCAGCGCCTGCCGCAGCTTCGGCAATTTGGCCGTCCAGTCATTGCCATTGCGGGTGATCAAGCTGACCTGTTCACCATCGCAACGCGCGAGCAGGCGGTAACCGTCGAATTTCACCTCGAACAGCCATTCCTGCGGGTCTGGCGGCGGCGCGTCAGCCAGGGTGGCCAGCTGCGGCGACAAGGTGGCGGGCAGCCTGACGGCTGGCGCTACCGCCTGGTCCGCACTCTTGCGCCTGGGCATGGCTTTGCTCTTGACGCTGTCGGGCTGCTCATCGACGACGGAAAACTCGACGGCGGACCGGGCATATTCGTCTTTTTCCTTGATCAGCAGCCAGGCCGGCTGCTTTTCGCTACGTTTATCTCCCTTGCCTTTCATGCGCACCAGTACCCAGTTGCCCTGCATCTTGTGGCCATGCAGGGTGAATTTCAGCTCACCGGCCACCAGCGCCGCGCGCGCGTCCGGCGTGGCCGCCTGCGCTTGCCATGTCCCCCGGTCCCAGATGATGACCTTGCCCGCGCCATACTGTTTTTCGGGGATCGTGCCTTCAAAACTGGCGTAAGCTATGGGATGGTCTTCCACTTGCACGGCCATGCGCTTGTCGTGTGGATCGTAGCTGGGCCCTTTCGGCACGGCCCAGCTTTTCAGCGAGCCATCGAGTTCCAGTCGAAAATCATAGTGCAGACGGCTGGCCCAGTGCTTCTGGATGACGAAGGTGAGCACGTCGCTCGCGTCCTCGCCGCCACCTGCAGGCTCGGGCGTGACAGAAAAATTGCGCTTGGCTTGATAGCTTTTCAGGGCGGCTTTCATGGCGGACCCATGCGGTGACGATGGCATCGAGTCTAGGCTGCTACCAGCTGCGGCGCGGTACGCCAGCTAACAGAGTGTCTGCCCCAACAAATGTAAGTGTTTGTAATGAGCCCGAATCGCTGTCAACGCTATTGCCGCCCGCCGCGTTCTTGCCTCAGTGACAGGGGAAATGCATCTCCTGAACTACAACCCCACTTCTCGAGGAACTGCACCATGAAAAAACGCATTGTCAACTTGACCGCTACTCTGATCGCCGGCTTGTTCGCTACCGCAGCCTTTGCTCAAACGCCAGCCGTTCCTGCCAAGGCCGAAGCCAAGCACACCAAGGAAGTGGTAAAAGCAGAAGCCAAGGAAACCAAGGCCGTCGTGAAAGCAGATGCGAAAGAAGCGGTCGTCGCAGCCGATGCGAAAGCCGATGTTGCCAGCGCCAAGGCCGACGCCAAAGCCACCAAGGCCAAAGCCCATCACAAAGCCAATAAAGCCAAAGCAAAAGCCGCCGAAGACAAGGCTGAAGCGACCGCAGCAGCCAAGTAATCAGCGACGCACGATTGCCGGATGCGCGATGCAAAAAGACAGCTTCAGCTGTCTTTTTGCATTTTTATGCCGCCTTCCTCAACTAACGTCGCTTAAATTACCCAATTGTAAGCAAGTGTAAACAAAGTCAACCGTAACCTGTCAGGGCGCGTTTTATGCTCAGTGACACGGGAATCATCCCGCCACCAACAGACATACCAGACAAACCACCACTAAGGACTGCTCCATGAAAAACGTAATCGCCACCCTGATCGCCGGCTTGTTCGCTACTGCTGCTTTTGCCCAGTCCCCTGCTGCGCCAGCAGCGTCGGCAGCGCCCGCCAAAGTGGAAGCGGCCCACACCAAGGCCGTCGTGAAAGCCGATGCCAAGGAAGCGCAAGCCGTCGTGAAAGCGGATGCAAAAGAAGCGAAAGCTGTCGTCGCCGCGAAAACGGAAGTGGCCAGCGCAAAAACGGAAGCAACGGCAAGCAAAGCCAAGGCCCATCACAAGGCGAAGCACACGAAAGCCAAGGCCGATGCAAAACTGGGTTCGGCCACCGCTGAAGCAGCACCGGCAGCCGCCAAGTAATCATCGACACCGCATCGTTTATCACTCGCCAGGAAAATAAAATGAAAAAAGTTATCGCCACCCTCGTCGCCAGCCTGTTCGCTACCGTAGCCTTCGCTCAAACCCCTGCCGCCCCGGCAGCATCGGTTCCCGCCAAGGCGGAAGCGACCCACACGAAAGCCGTGGTCAAGGCAGAAGCCAAGGAAACCAAGGCAGTCGTGAAAGCAGATGCCAAAGAAGCCGCCGTCGTCGCCGATGCGAAAGCCGACGTGGCCAGCGCCAAGGCCGATGCGAAAGCCACCAAGGCCAAGGCTCATCACAAGGCAAACAAAGCCAAGGTGAAAGCGGACGCCGCTAAAGCAGACGCAGCAGTTGCCGCCACACCGGCAAAATAAGCGCTGTCGCTTCCAGCGAAAAGACAGCTTCGGCTGTAATGCCGTTCAGTTAAGACTGGACGGCATTTTTATTGTGAGACTAGTAAACGCCCGGGCCAGCTGTAAAGCTATGTGGCTATGCTCGACGACACTCTCCATTTCCTGGCAAACCACTTTGAGGCCCCTGACTGGCGCCGACTAGGGGAACATTTGCCGGTCGAGTGGATTGAACAGGCCACACAAAACACCGATGCACCGACGCACCGACGCAACGAGCATCCGCCCCGGCGTCTGCCGGCCCAGCAAGTAGTCTGGCTGCGTGCGCCATCACTGCGGCGATACGCAAGGATGCAAACGTGTCCTATTGACTTCGCTAAGCGATCGACGCCGCTACAAACCTGGCGATATTGCGAACGGCTACACGCGTCGCTGGGGCATGTGCATGACTGACAATCACGACGACAACCAGGACACTCCAAAGTAAAACCATGTAAAGATGTAATAAAACAACGCTTCTCAATCACAAAAATTTCCCATTCTGGTGTGCGCTCCAATAGAATTGAGAATTATTCTCATTCTCATCTTTAATTCAGGAGCCGTTTCAATGCCAGGTCGTACCGCCCCTTCTACCGTACCGTCCACCCTCACTGCGCTGTCATTGCGCCCACTGGCTCTGGCCATATCACTGGCGCTCGGTGCCGGTATCGCGCATGGCGCCGATAGCACACCAGCCGATGGTGCTGGCGACGATGCGCCAGTGATGCAAACCATTACCGTGACTGGCAGCAGCGATGCGAACGCCTACACGGCGCGCAAAAGCACTTCGGCCAGCAAGTTCGACCTGTCGCTGCGCGAGACGCCACAAGCGGTTTCCGTGGTCACGCGCGCGCAAATGGATGATTTCAGGCTCGATAACGCCAGCAAGGTGCTGGCACTGACCACGGGCGTGACGGTGGAAGCGGTGGAAACGGACCGCAGTTATTACACGGCGCGCGGCTATGACATCACCAATTTCCAGTTCGACGGCGTGGGCATTCCTTTCGTCTTCGGCAATGTGATGGGCGACCTCGATACAGCGCTGTTCGAGCGCGTCGACATCGTCCGCGGCGCGAACGGCCTGATTTCCTCGACCGGTAATCCGTCGGCCACTGTCAATTTCATGCGCAAACGCCCCACCCCAGGCCTGGCCGCTTCCGCCGGCGTCACGCTCGGCTCCTGGAATACGCGCCGCCTCGACGCCGATGTTTCCACGCCGCTCAGCGACGATGGCATGGTGGCGGCGCGCTTCGTCGTCGCCCACCAGGAGGGCGACTCCCACCTGGACCGCTACTCGCCGCGCAAGGATGTCGCCTACGCCATCGTTGAAGCGAAACTGACACCGGACACCAGCCTGGCCGTGGGCCACAGCTACCAGAACAGCCTGGCCAGGGGCGGCATGTGGGGCGCCCTGCCCATCGCCTACACGGACGGCACGCCAACAAACTATCCGATTTCCACGTCGACCTCGGCCAACTGGTCGCGCTGGGGCATCCTCAACAACAGCACTTTTGCCTAACTGACGCATCAGTTCGATGACGACTGGCGCGTGAGCGCCACCGCCACTTACAACCGCTCCACCTCCGATTCAAAACTGTTCTACGTCTACGGCACCCCGGACAAGGCCACGGGCGACGGCTTGTTCAGCTACCCTTCGCGCTACGGCTCGACCAACAAGCAGCGCCTGCTCGATATCGCCGCCACGGGCAAGTTCACGCTGGCCGGCCGCCAGCATGACCTCAGCATGGGACTGGCCTGGTCGAAATCCACGCTCGACGATATCTCCTACTATGGCCGCGGCATCGGCACGGCCCTGCCAAACGGTACGGCGTTCGACGGCTCCTACCCTGAACCGCTGTTCGACGCCTCGACCAACGGCAGCAACTACAAGGACGAACGCAAGAACGCCTACCTGGCAGCTCGCTTCAACCTGGCCGACAATGCCAAACTGCTGGCAGGCGTGAATACCGTCAAGGCCGACAGCACGGGCAGCGCGTATGGCGTTAGCCAGGCCAAGTCGCAAAGCGACACCACGCCCTACGTGGGCCTGGTGTATGACATCGACCGCCATGTGTCGGCTTACGGCAGCTACACGGAAATCTTCAACCCGCAAAGCAGCATCGACAGCAAGGGCCAGACGCTGGCCGCCGCCACCGGCAAGAGCCTGGAAGCGGGCCTGAAAAGCGAATGGTTCGACGGCCGCCTGAACCTGTCCGGCACCCTGTTCAAGACGCGCCAGAAGAATGTGGCCGAAGCGGCCGGCACCACGCCCGACTTCAAGACCTTCTACAAAGGCGTCGATTCGGAATCGCAGGGTTTCGAGCTCGATGCCTCGGGCGAACTGGCGAAAGGCTGGCAGGTGAACGCCGGTTATTCGCAGCTGCGCCTCAAGGGCGACGCTGGACAGGATGCGCGCACCTTCATCCCGCGCAAGCAGTTCCACCTGGCCACCACCTATCACGTGCCGGCGGTGCCGACACTCAAGGTGGGCGCCAGCCTCACCTGGCAGGACGCCATTTACAACAAGGTCGATGACAGCACGACCCTGCACCAGGGCGCGTATGCGCAACTGGGCCTGATGGCCAGCTACAACATCAGCCGCAACGTCAGCCTGTCGCTGAACCTGAACAATGTGACGGACAAGAAACATTTGACCAGCCTGTACTGGACCCAATCGCTGTACGCGGCCGGCCGCAATGGCAGCGCCACCCTGAGCTGGAAATACTAGGGAGCCGCCATGCGACTGCGTCCTCCCATGGTCGTTCTGCACCGCTGGTTTGGCCTGGCGGTGGCGCTCTTCCTGTTCCTTTCCGGCCTGACGGGCGCCGTGATCTCGTGGGATCACGAGCTCGATGCCTGGCTCAATCCGCAGCTGTTTCACGCCGCCAGCACCGCCGATGCAGGTCCCGCAAAATCGGGGCTGGAGCTGGCGCGCCAGCTTGAGGCGCACGATTCGCGCCTGCGCGTCAATTACACGCTCACGGCGATCGAGCCTGGCCACACGGCGCTGATCTCGGTGGAAGGCCGGCCCGACCCGTCCACCGGCAAGCCGTTTGAACCGGGCTTCAACCAGGTGGCCGTCGACCCGGTCACGGGCGCCATTCAAGGCACGCGTCAGTGGGGCGTGGTTTCGCTGACGCGCGAAAACCTGCTACCCTTCCTGTATAAACTGCATTACACCATGCACGTTCCCGATGGCTGGGGCATCGAACTGGGCGTCTGGTTCATGGGCATCATCGGCATCGTGTGGGTCTTTGACTGCGGCATTGCCCTGTATTTGTCGTTTCCGAACTGGCGCAGCTGGCGCAAGTCCCTGGCCTTCCGCTGGCGCGAAGGGGGCCACAAGCTGAATTTCGATCTGCACCGCTCGGGCGGCGTGTGGGTCTGGTTGCTGCTGCTGGTATTGGCCATCACCTCCGTGTCGATGAATCTGCAAACCCAAGTGATGCGCCCCCTGGTGGCGAAGTTTTCCACGCTCAGCCCGAACGCCTTCGACAACCGCACGCCGCAATCGCCCGACAACCCCATCGAGCCGCTGCTGACGCGCGAACAGGTGCTGGCCCTGGCGAAAGCGGAAGCGGCAAGGCGGGGCTGGACACTGCCGGCCGGCGGCGTGTTTTACTCGTCAAACTACGGCCTGTATGGCGTGGGATTCTTTGAGGCGGACAACGACCATGGCGATGGTGGCCTGGGCAATGCGTGGCTGTATTTCAATGGCCGCGACGGCAAGCCGGCCGGCGGCGTGGTGCCCGGCACGGGCAGCGCGGGCGACATCTTCCTGCAGGCGCAATTTCCCCTGCATTCGGGACGTATCCTGGGCCTGCCGGGACGCATCCTGATTTCCGCCATGGGCCTGGTGGTGGCCATGCTGAGCGCGACAGGCTTGATTATCTGGCTGCGCAAGCGCCGTGCCCGCGCCGGACAAGCCGGCAAGGCGGCACCACCGCTTCATGCAAACTTCAGCAAATAGACGGCGCAAGACACCACAAGACGGCGCAGTTGGGCGACACTGGCAATCCGACCATCGCCACGAAAGCTGCCCATGCGCCGCCTGTCCCTGTCATTCCTGAGCACCCTGCTCCTGTCCTGCACCGTCCTGGCGCAGGACACTCCCCATTCCTCGCTCGATCAAATCCTGCAAGCCCAGGACCACGACAGCCATGGCGACTTGCGCGCCGTCGTCGTGCTGCGTGATGGCGCCATCGTAGCCGAACGCTATTACAACGGCGAGACGGCCGATACCCTGCACGACATCCGTTCGGCAGGCAAGAGCATCACCGCGCTGCTGGCAGGCGCGGCCGTGGCGCGGGGCCAGCTGGCGACAACAAAAACGGTGGGCGACTATTGGCCCGAAGTCGCTGGCAGCCCCGCAGGCAAGGTGGTGCTCGACGACTTGCTGACCATGCGGTCGGGCCTGGCCGCCTTTGACGAAGACGAACACTCGCCGGGCAATGAAGACAAGCTCGATGAGGCGTCCGACCCCGCCGCATTCGTGCGTGGCGTGCCGGCAGCCACGGCACCGGGCAGCACCTACCGCTACAACTCGCTGGGCTCGTACATCGCGGGGCGCGTGGTGGAAAACGCCAGCGGCGCCGACCTGGAAGGCTATGCCGCCAAGGTGTTGTTCGCGCCACTGGGCATTACCCGTTGGCGCTGGGGCCGCGACGTGGCCAAGCACCCGAAAGGCCAGGGCAATCTGTCGCTGCGCGCGCGCGACACGGCAAAGATTGGCCAGATGGTGCTTGACGAGGGCATGGTCGATGGACGGCGCGTGATCGACACGGCCTGGCTGCAAGCCGCGCTGGCGCCGCGCGTGGCCATCGGCGCCGTGGACCGCTACGCGGACAGCTACGGCTATTTCTGGTACGCGAAGACGCAGGACATCGGGGGCCGGAAGCTTGTCGTGCATTTCGCCTCGGGCAATGGCGGCAACAAGATCTATGTGATCCCCGCGCGCCGCATGGTCGTGAGCGTGGCTTCCAGCGCGTATGGCAAGGGTTATGGACAGCACCGCTCGGAAGATATCCTGAAAGCCATCCTGAAGGCCGATGCAAGGCAGATGTAAGCGTTTGTAATGACCGTCAACGCAAGCGTCCGGGGGCGCGTTTTATGCTCAGTGACACGGGAATCATCCCGACACCCACAGACATACCAGACAAACCACCACCGAGGACTGCACCATGAAAAAAGCAATTGTTACCCTGATCGCCGGCCTGTTCGCCACTGCTGCCTTTGCGCAAACGCCCGCAGCTCCTGCAGCGCATGCCACCGCAGCAGCCTCGGTTCCTGCCAAAGTGGAAGCGGCCCACACCAAAGCTGTCGTGAAAGCCGACGCCAAGGAAGCGCAAGCCGTCGTGAAAGCCGATGCAAAAGAAGCCAAGGCAGTCGTCGCCGCCAAGACGGACGTGGCCAGCGCCAAAGCGGAAGCAGCCACCACGAAAGCCAAGGCGCACCACAAGGCCAAGAAAACCAAGGCCAAGGCTGACGAAAAGCTGGCATCGGCCACCGCCGAAGCGGCTCCAGCGAAGTAATTCATTCCCACTGCATTCACTGGAAAAAACACCAAGGATCTCATCATGCAAAAAAATATTTTTAACCTGAGCGCCACGCTGATCGCCAGCCTGTTCGCCACCGCCGCTTTCGCCCAGACGCCAGCTGTCGCACCAGTCGCTCCGGTGGCACCGGTTCCTGTCGTCGCCCCTGTCGCCAAGGCCGAAGCACCGGCAGCCGCCGTCAAGCCTGCGACGCACAAGAAAGCCAAGCATCACAAGGCGAAGAAAGCAGCAGCGGCAACGCCAGCAACTCCGGCTGCAGCGGCAGCTTCCGCGCCGGCAGCAGCGCCAGCCAAGTAATCAAGGCCGCACAAAGCAAAAAGACAGGGTTTTCCCTGTCTTTTTTTTCGTCTACTTTTTTGTCTGCTTATTTCGGCATCAGCACCGTGTCAATGACATTGATCACACCATTCGATTGATACACATCATAGGTGCTGATGTTGGCGCTATTGCCGCCCTCATCCATCACCACGATGTTGTGCATGCCGTTCATGGCGAACATCAGCTTGCCCCCGCTGGCCGTGGGCAAGCTGGCTTTACCATTGTGCATCTTGATTTCACGGGCCAGCGCCTTGAAGTCGTATTTGCCGGGCACCACGTGATAAGTGAGGATTTTCGTCAGCGTCGCCTTGCTTTCTGGTTTGACCAGGGTCTCGACGGTGCCGGCCGGCAACTTGCCAAACGCCGCATTCGTCGGCGCGAACACGGTAAATGGCCCCTTGCCTTTCAAGGTATCGACCAGGCCTGCCGCCTTGACGGCAGCCACCAGGGTCGTGTGGTCGGCCGAATTGACGGCGTTATCGACGATGTCCTTGGACGGATACATGCTTTGGCCACCCACCATGGTCGTCATATCGGCGGCAAACGGGGCGCTGGCGGCCAGCATGGAAGTGACAAACAGTGCTGCGGGAACGAAGGTGCGCATGATGATATCTCCTGGATGACTGCGTTTGCATGATTGCAGGAGTACTTACGCGGCCTTTCCGCAAACGGATTCAACTTGCAGAAAACAAAAAAACGGCGTCGTGCAAGCGCACGACGCCGTTCCCGATATGCATCCCTTGCCGCGGGCCGGATACTCCAGCCCGCGGTGCCAGGAAACTAGTTGGCCGCCACCTGCGGCTCCGTCTCGCCCCAGCCGCCGCCCAGGGCGCGGATCAGCGCCACCGTGGTAACGGCGCGGTTGCCACGCAGCTGCACGGCATTGCGCTCGATGGACGCCAGGTTGCGCTGCGCGTCGAGCAAGTCCAGGTAGCTGGAACGGCCCGCGTCGTACAGCTTTTGCGCCAGGTCGGCCGAGCGGCGCGCCGAAACAACGGCTTCGTCGATCTGCTGCGTCTGGCCCGACAGGATGCGCAAGCCGGCCAGGTTGTCTTCCACCTCGGCGAAGGCCACCAACACGCTCTGGCGATACGTCGCCACCGACTCTTCCAACTGCGCTTCGCTGCGGCTCACGGCAGCTTTATTACGTCCGCCGTCGATGATCGGCATCGACATCAGAGCGCCCAGCAACCAGGAGCGGCTGCTCCACTTGAAAATGTCCGAGAAGGTATCGGACGCGCCGCCGCCGGAGGCGTTCAGGGTCAGGGCCGGGAACATGGCCGATTTCGCCACGCCGATGCGCGCATTCGACGCTTCCATGGTGCGCTGTGCCGACGCGATGTCGGGACGGCGTTCCAGCAGGGACGACGGCATGCCGGCCGGGATCACGGGCAGGAAGCCGCTATCTTGCAGCGGGTTGACGGTCGCCGTGAAACTGGCGGCCGGTTTGCCCAGCAGTACCGCCAGCGCATGCTCGCCGGTGGCGCGCTGGCGCTGCAGGCCGATGGCTTCGGCGCGCACGGTCGACAGCTCCGTGCGGGCACGCGACAGGTCGAATTCGCCGATGTCGCCCAGGTCATAGCGGCGCTGGTTCACATGCACGCTTTCCTCGCGCAGGCGCACCGTCTGGGCCAATGTCGCCAGTTCGGCATCCGTGGCGCGCAGCTGGAAGTAGGTCTGCGCCACGTCGGCCTGCAGCGACAGCAACACCGAGCGGTAGGTCGCTTCCACGGCCAGCGCATCGCTGCGCGAGGCGCTGACATTCGACGCCACTCTGCCGAACAAATCGACTTCGTAGCTGGCCGTCAGGTTGGCCTGGTAGACATTCGTGGCCGCCACGGGCGCGCCGTTCGGCACGCCGAGCGACACGGCGGAAGCGCGGTTGCGCTGGCCGCCCACGTTCACGCCCACTTGCGGGATGCGGTCCGCTTCGGCGATGCCGGCCATCGCCCTCGCCTGCTTGACGCGGGCGGCGGCGACAGCCAGGTTGGCATTCGCCTGCGTGGCTTCATTGATCAAGCTGGTCAAAGCCGGATCATTGAACGCCAGCCACCATTCGCCGCGCGCCTGGCGCTCGGCCATGCCCGTCTGGCCCTGCTTCCAGCGCGTGCCATCGGCCGCCGTCTGCACGGCCGGCAAGGTTTGCGCTTCTTTGAACGCCGTCGGCGTCTCGATCTGCGGCTGCTTAAACTCCGGCGCCGCGCAGGCGGCCAGCAGCACGGCCGCTGCCATGGCGGTCAGCACAGGCTTGACACGCCAGATAATTTCCTTGGTTTTCAATATATATCTCCTTCCAGGTCCAGTGCTGGCGCGGCGACAGGCTTGGCGGCAGCGGCGGCTGGTTTTTTCTCAAAACGCTGCGCCAGGGTGCGCAGCAGTACGTAGAACACGGGCGTCAGGAACAGGCCGAAGAAGGTCACGCCCAGCATGCCGGCAAACACCGCCACGCCCATGGCATGGCGCATTTCCGAACCTGCGCCGTGCGAGAACACCAGGGGTACCACGCCCATGATGAAGGCGATCGACGTCATCAGAATCGGACGCAAACGCAGGCGGCACGCTTCCAGCGCCGCTTGCACGACGCTGCGGCCATGCCCTTCCAGTTCGCGGGCGAATTCCACAATCAGAATCGCATTCTTCGACGCCAACCCCACCAGCACGAACAGCGCGATCTGGGTGAACACATTGTTGTCGCCACCGGTCAGTTTCACGCCAAGGAGCGCGCAGAGGATCGACATCGGCACGATCAGGATCACGGCCAGCGGCAGGGTCCAGCTTTCGTACTGGGCGGCCAGCACCAGGAACACCAGCAGCACGCACAGCGGAAACACATAAATCATCGTATTGCCGGACAAGATGTCCTGGTAGGTCAGCTCCGTCCATTCATACGAAATCCCTTGCGGCAGCACTTCCTTGGCGATGCGTTCCAGCGCGACTTGCGCCTGACCGCTCGACACGCCAGGTGCGGCGCCGCCGTTGAAATCGGCTGCGGCATAGGCGTTGTAGCGCTGCACGCGGTCCGGACCATAGCTATCCTTGACGCGCATCAGCGACGACAGGGGAATCATCTCGCCCTTGTTATTACGCACTTTCAGCTGCGCGATATCCTGGGCATGCGAACGGAACGCGGCATCGGCTTGCACGCGCACCTGGTAGGTGCGGCCAAACTGGTTGAAGTCGTTCACGTACAGCGAACCGAGGTTGATCTGCAAGGTCTGGTAAATCGTTTGCAGCTGCACGCCCATCTGCTTGGCTTTAACGCGGTCGACGTCGGCAAACAGCTGCGGCACGTTGATCTGGTAGCCCGAGAACACGCCCGCCAGTTCCGGCGTCTGGTACGCTTTCGCGGCCAGTGCCTGGGTGGCGTTGTACAGCGCGTCGTAACCGAGGTTGCCGCGATCTTCGATCATCATCTTGAAGCCGCCGATGGTGCCCAGGCCGTTGACCGGCGGTGGCGGGAAGACCATGATGAAGGCGTCCTGGATACCGCCCAGGCGCTTGTTGATCTCGGCCGCGATGGCGCCGCCCGACAATTCCTTGGTGGTGCGTTCATCGAACGGCTTCAGCGTGGCGAAGACGATGCCGGCGTTCGGCGCATTGGTAAAGTCGTTGATCGACAGGCCGGGGAAGGCGATGGTCGATTCAACGCCAGGCACCGACTTGATGACGTCGGACATGCGGCGCACGACATCTTCCGTGCGATCCAGCGAGGCGGCGTCAGGTAATTGCGCAAAGCCCACCAGGTATTGCTTGTCCTGCGCTGGCACGAAGCCGGCCGGCACGGACTTGAAGGTGAAGATGGCGGCGACGACCAGCAGCGCATACACGCCCAGCGAGGCGCTCTTGCGACCCAATACACCCTTCACACCCGCTTCATAGCGGTGCGAAGCGCGGCCGAAGAAGCGGTTGAACCAGGCAAAGAAGCGGCCGAAGACCATGTCCATGCCACGCGTCAGCGCGTCTTTCGGCGCATCGTGCGGACGCAGCAGCGCGGCCGACAGGGCTGGCGCCAGGGTCAGCGAGCTGAAAGCGGAGATCACGGTCGAAATGGCGATGGTCAGCGCGAACTGGCGGTAGAACTCGCCCGACAGGCCTGGCACGAAGGCGATCGGCACGAACACGGCGCACAGCACCAGGGCGATGGCGACGATAGGACCGCTGACCTCTTTCATGGCCTGGATGGTGGCGTCGCGCGGCGACAAGCCTTCCTCGATGTTGCGCTCGACGTTTTCCACCACCACGATGGCGTCATCGACGACGATACCGATGGCCAGCACGAGGCCGAACAGCGACAGCGTGTTGATCGAGAAGCCAAAGCCCAGCATCACGGCAAAGGTACCGACAATCGACACGGGGACGGCCAGCAGCGGAATGATCGATGCGCGCCAGGTTTGCAGGAAGATGATCACCACCAGCACCACCAGGGCGATGGCCTCCAACAAGGTATGGATCACCGCTTCGATGGACGAGCGCACGAACTGCGTGGGGTCGTACTCGATGCGGTATTCCACGCCTTGCGGGAAGTCTTTTTTCAGTTCGTCCATCTTGGCGCGTACATCGGAAGACAATTGCAGCGCGTTGGCATTCGGTGCCTCGAAAATACCCATGCCGACGGCCGGATTATTGTTCAGCAGCGAACGCAGCGAGTAGCTGTTGGCACCCATTTCCACGCGTGCCACGTCCTTCAGGTGCGTCACGGCGCCGTCGGCATTGGTACGCACGATGATGGCGCCAAATTCCTCGGGCGTTTGCAGACGGCCCTGGGTATTGACGGTCAGCTGGAAGTCCGAGTTCTTCGCCGGCGAGGCGCCGATCACGCCGGCCGCCACCTGCACGTTCTGCTCGCGGATGGCGTCGACGACGTCATTGGCCGTCATGCCGCGCGCCGCCACTTTTTGCGGATCGAGCCAGATGCGCATGGCGTAGTCGCCGGCGCCGAAGATCTGGATGTCGCCCATGCCGGACAAACGGGCCAGCTGGTCCTTGACGTTCAGCACCGCGTAGTTACGCAGATACATGTCGTCATAGCGCTTGTTCGGCGAGACCAGGTGCACCACCATGGTCAGATTGGGCGAAGACTTGACGGTCGTCACGCCGATCTGGCGCACTTCCTCGGGCAGGCGCGGCAAGGCGCGCTGCACGCGGTTCTGCACCTGCGTCTCGGCTTGCTCGACGTTGGTGCCGATCTTGAAGGTCACGGTCAGCATCATCGAACCATCGGACGTATTTTGCGAGGACATGTACAGCATGTTCTCGACGCCGTTGATCTGCTCTTCGAGCGGCGCGGCCACGGTTTCAGCGATCACTTTCGGGTTGGCGCCCGGATATTGCGCGCGCACCACCACGGATGGCGGCACGACGTCGGGATACTCGGAGATGGGCAGGCCGAATATCGACAGCAGCCCGGCCACGAATATGACTATCGACAGCACCGCCGCGAAAATCGGCTTGTCGATGAAAAAGCGGGAAAAATTCATGTTTATTCCTTGGAAGTCGATGCTGCTTTGGCGGCGATCTTGGCTGCTTCAGGTTTCGCAGGGGCGACCGGCGCGGTCGGGTCAAAATCCATGGCCACCATCTGCGGCGTCACCGGCGCGCCGGGGCGCACACGCTGCAAGCCGTTGACGACGACTTTCTCGCCCGCTTTCAAGCCTTCGCGCACCACGCGCAAGCCGTCCGAGTTCGGGCCCAGCTTGACGGCGCGGTATTCAGCCTTGTTGTCGGCACCCACCACGTACACGTATTTGCGGCTTTGATCCGTGCCGACTGCGCGATCGCTGATCAAGAGGGCCGTGCTTTGCGCCTGCGGGCCGTTGCCGCCGTCGAGCTGGATGCGCGCGAACAGGCCGGGCACCAACTGGCGCTCGGCATTGGCGAAGGTGGCGCGCATGCGCACGCTGCCCGTGGCAGGGTCGAGCTGGTTGTCAACGAATTCCAGCTTGCCTTCATGCGGGAAGCCCGTTTCGTTGGCCAGGCCCACCTTGACGGTGACAGGCGTGCCCTTTTGCGCCGTGCCGGCCACGCGCAGATACGTATCTTCATCGCCGTCGAAGCTGGCGTAGATGCGGTCCGTCGACACCACCGAAGTCAAGATGGCGGAAGCGTCGATCAGGTTGCCGACAGTGATTTCGGCCTTGCTGACACGGCCGCTGATCGGTGCCTGCACCTGCGTGTACGACAGGTTCAGCTTGGCCGCTTCATATGCGGCTTGCGCCGAGCGGGCGTTCGCGTCCAGCTCTTTCAAGCCCGAAGCCTTTTCATCGAATTCGCGCTGGGCGATGGCTTTTTCGGCCAGCAGCTTTTCAGCGCGCGACAATTCCAGCTTGGCCAGTTCCGCCTTGGCGCGGGCCGAGGCGGCCGTGCCTTCGGCGCGCGACACTTCTGCCTGGAATGGGCGTGGATCGATGACGAACAACACCTCGCCCTTCTTCACTTCGCTGCCCGGCTTGAAGTTGACGGCCGTGATGAAGCCGCCGACGCGCGAGCGGATTTCCACGCGCTCGATCGCTTCCAGGCGGCCCGAGAATTCCTGGGTTTCCGTGATCTGTTTTTCAATGACGGTGGCGGCCGAGATAGGCGGGCCACCGGCCGCTGGCGCGTCGGGCACCTTGCTGTTGGCCGAATCGCAGCCAGCCAGGCTCATGGCCACCAGTCCTGCCAGCGCGAGCGAAGCGGCCATGGGCTTGAGTAAGGTACCCAAGGTGGAAAATTGTTGAACGTTTTTCATTTTATTTCCCTGTTTTATGAAAATTTCTAATGGTATGGACGGCAGGAAGCAAGCCAACTAAAAGTGGAAACTGCAGCGTATGGTGGTGCCATGGCGCCCGACGGCGCTCGATCAAAGGTAAACAGGCCGCCAGCTGCTTAAAAGCGGACGGGGACGACGAAGCTGGCTGTGCGAGCGCACAACGCAGACAAGATGGGAACTACACTGCGTAGTGTAGCAACCGAAAATCAAAAAGTAAACTAGTTGGTGTAATTTTTTACAGCGCCGCAGATGGCGGCGTCATGACTCAGGCTCCTGCCCCAGTCCAGCGACAAAGCTGGCAATTTCGCTCAATACCTGCACCTTGCAGGCGCACTCATTGCGGGCGGTCGCGTCTTGCAGCGGCGCGGCGGCCATGCGCCGCACGGTGGTCTTGATGCCGCAGGCGATCAATTTGCTGCCGTATTGTTCAGCCTCGTCGCGCAATGGGTCATCTTCGCTGGACAGGATGAGCGCCGGCGGCAGGTTCTTCAGGCGGCTCGACTGCAATGGCGAGGCGTACGGATGGGTACGGTCAGCGGCATTCGGCAAGTAGCCACGGTAGGCGGCGGCGCATTGGTCCGCCACTTCCGCCAGGTCCGGACAGGTCGGCAAGTGGCGCATCGAACAGGTCGACAGGCCGGGGTCGAGCATGGGCATGATCAGCACCTGGCCCGCGAGGGGCGGTCCGCCCCGGTCGCGCGACATCATGGCGCACACGGCGGCCAGGTTGGCGCCCGCTTCGATGCCCGACACTACCATCTGCTTGCCCGTCCAGCCCAGCTTGGACTTGTTCTTTTTTGCCCACAGCAGCACGGCATGCGCGTCTTCCACGGCGGCGGGGAATGGCCGCACCTTCGCCAGCGTGTAGTTCGCGGCCAGCACCACGTGGTCCGGGTTGCTCAGCACGAGGCAGCGCAGGAAGTCATCCGCGTCGTCCAGGTCGCCGTCGACAAAGCCGCCGCCATGGAAGAAGACGATCAGGCTGGACTGCTTGGCGCCCGGCACGCCAGCCGTGTAAACGCGCGCGGCGAGCGCATCCTGCGCCCCCTGCACCTGGATGTCGCGTATCTTCAGCGCCTGGCCAGGTGCCAGCTCGGCTGCGGTCTCGGCAAAGCTCATTGCGCCACCACCGGCTGCACCGCAACATCGAGCACCGTGTCGTTCAGGCACAACAGGGCGACGCCGCCCACTTCATGGGTCAGGGCGCTATAACCGCTGGCTTCGCTTTGCGCCGCCATCGAGTACGCATCCGTCGATACCATCGCGGCCAGAGCGAGCGAGCTCATAGCCAGAGCAAGCACTGCAAAGATTCCATTCCGATGACCCATGATTTTTCTCCCGTGAACTTCCTGCGGCATCACATTTATGCTGCAGTACAACAACTATAGACTTGATCTACAATCTGATAAAGAGTGCAATGACGAATTGATTGTTCAGGATTCTGAATAATCTGGCATAAAGTGATAGGAAATCAAGTGAACAAGCTGCAAGCCATGGAAGTTTTCATCCAAGTCGTCGATGCGGGCGGCTTTACGCGCGCGGCGGAAAACATGCAGTTGCCGAAAGCCACCGTATCGACCCTGATCCAGTCGCTGGAAGCGAGCCTGTCGGTTAAATTGCTCAACCGCACCACGCGCCATGTCAGCATCACCTCCGACGGCGCCGCGTATTACGAACGCTGCGTGCGCATCCTGTCCGACGTGCGCGAGGCCGAGGAATCGCTGTCGCGCACGCGCCTAAGCCCCAGCGGACGGTTGCGCGTGGATGCCCCCACGGCCCTGGCCAGCGAACTGATCATCCCCGCCCTGCCCGATTTTTTTGCCCGCTACCCGGACATCTCGCTGGAACTCGGTTGCAGCGACCGACCCGTCGACCTGATCGAGGAAGGGGTCGATTGCGCCGTGCGCGGCGGCGAATTGGGCGACCTGAACCTGATCGCGCGCCGGGTCGGCGTGCTGCACTTCATGACGTGCGCCGCACCAGGCTACCTGGCGCACCACGGCACGCCGCTGCATCCGAACGATTTGCCGCGCCACCGCGGCGTGAATTTTTTCTCCGCCAAAACGGGTAAAACGTTTGAATGGGATTTCACGCGCGCCGGCGAACGCATCCAGATCGCCATGCCCAGCCATATCGCCTTGAACGACTCGAACGCCTACACGGCAGCCGGCCTGGCCGGCCTGGGCATCGTGCAAATGACGCATTTCATGCTTGCGCCGCTGATAGAACAGGGCAAAATGGTGGAATTGCTCGGCGAATGGGAATCCGACCCGCTGCCCATCCACGTGATCTATCCGCCCAACCGCCATTTGTCCGCCAAGGTGCGCGTGTTCGTCGAATGGGTCGCCGACATGTTTATCAACCACCCGGCTACGCAACTGAAGGGCAAAAGCAGTCTTCCCAGCGCGCGCGCCACCCAGACCGAGGCACAGCCATGACCGCAACAAGCACATCCCCGCACCCGCACCGCATCGTCTTTCTCGACCGCGACAGCCTGATCGCCACCGTGCGCCCGCCCGCCTTCGCGCACAACTGGGAAGAGTATCCACACACCAAGGGCAGCGAGCTGACGGTGTCCCGCCTGCAAGGCGCCAGCATCGTCATCACGAATAAAGTGCCGCTGCGCGCGGCCGAGCTGGCCCAGCTGCCCGACTTGAAAATGATCGCCGTTGCCGCCACCGGCACGGATATCCTCGACCTGGCCGCCTGCCGCGAACGGGGCATCGTGGTGGCGAATATCCGCGACTATGCGCGCGCCACCGTGCCCGAGCATACGCTGGCGCTGATGCTGGCTCTGCGCCGCCAGTTGGTCGCCTACCGGGCGGACGTGGAAGCGGGTCTGTGGCAGGCATCGGACCGCTTCTGCCTGTTCGGCCACCCGATCCGCGACCTGGCCGGCAGCCGCCTTGGTTTGCTCGGCTATGGCGCGTTGGGCAAGTCCGTGGCGCAACTGGGACGCGCCTTCGGCATGCACGTCATCGTGCACAACCGTTCTCCCATAGCCGAAGACGGCGTGACGCAAGTGACGTTCGACGAATTGCTCGCCACTTCCGACGTGCTCAGCCTGCACCTGCCGCTGACGGACAAGACGCGCAATATCCTTGGCGCCAAGGAACTGGCGCGCATGCGGCCGACAGCCCTCCTGATTAACACGGCGCGGGGCGGCCTGGTCGACGAGGCGGCGCTGGCCGAGGCACTGACCCGTGGCGTGATCGCCGGCGCCGGTTTCGACGTGCTATCCAAGGAGCCGCCCCTGCCCGACAACCCGCTGTTGAATTTACGCCTGCCCAACTTCATCCTCACGCCGCACACGGCCTGGGCCAGCGGGGAAGCCATGCAAACGCTGGCCGACATCTTGATCGGCAACGTGGAAGCGTTTGAACGGGGTGCGCCGGTGAACGTGGTGGCATGAGCCTGCTGAACGAACTCGATGAACTGCTGTGCAGCGACGACGATGAATACGACCGCCTCGACCTGTTCCTCGAGGCGGATGCGCTGATCGGGCAACTGCAGTGCGCCGACGTGCCTGCGCTGCTGGCCCTGTGGCAGACGCGCAGCCTATGCTGGCAACAGCGCTACACGCAAGCCAGCGGCGCCATCGACGGCGCCGTGCTGCGCGCAGTGCTGACGGGCTTGCTGCAGATCAAGCAGGTGCCCCATGGCGTGTTCGAACTGATGAGCCGGCTGCCGCCCGTGGCCGACGCGTCCCCGCTCAGCGAGGCCCTGCTCGATTACGCAGAACAAGCCTGGCATGCGAACCAAGAGCGGCAGCGGCAAATCCAGATCAGTTGCTGGAGTTGCGGGCTGTCGGGCCGGCTGCTGAAGCGGCTGGGGTTTTCTGCCTGGAAGGAAGCGGGAATGTAGGCACTACGGCGCGGCGGGCCGCTCGAAGCTGAATCCCGGCGCATACGCGTGATAGCCGTCGAAATCGCCCTTGCCGATGGCCGCGCCTGCACTGCGCGCAATCGCATATGCCATGCTGAAGTGAAAATAGAAATTCGGCAGAATGTACAAATTCAAATAGGCATCGGCCGGCAGCGCGATGTCGGCGAAGCCGGCGCGGTCGCGGCAGATGCGTCCGGGCGGCCCGTCAAAGCACTCTGCGGGAATGTCCTTGAGGTAGCGCATGGTCTGCGCGATCTGTTCCTGCAGGCTGGCGGCGGTACTGAAATCGGCCACGTCCAGCCCCGCCAGCGGACAGCAGCCGCGCAGGGAAAAGCTCACGGCCGCGCGCACTTGCTGGGCGAACGGCAGCATGTCCGGGTGCAAACGCGCCGCCAGCATCTGCGGCGCGGTGCCGGTCTTGTCGAGCATGGCGGAAAGCTGCGCCAGGGAACGGCAAAAGATGGTGGCGGGATGGATGGGCATCAAGTCCTTCATGACTGGCCCTTGCCGCTGGACAAGCGCAGATACACGCGGATGACGCCCCAGCCTTCGCACACGTAGCGGTAAGTGAGACCATCGCACTTGGCCGGGTCGAGGGCGCTACGGCGCGGGGCAAAGTGTCCGCCTATGTCCGGGTAATGCATGGCCAGGAGCACCTCGCTGGCGCCTTCGGCCTCCAGCCCGACTGCATACCCGCACAGTTCTTCGGGCGAGTGAAAATGCAGCGTCTCATGCTCCGGCGCCGCATACGCTTGCGCCACGGCCGCGCCGGGCTTGGCGAAGATCGCCTCGGCCGTGGCCGCGCTACCTGCTTCTGAGATTGCCACCATGTTCCCTTCATTTTCCGCATAGCACTGCAGCGATGAACGCCATCCTAGCATGGCGTCAGCGCCGATGGCGGCTGAAAAATTCCCAAATAACCTCATTCGCATCGATGGCGCGCGTGGTCTTGCCGATGGGCAGTCCGATATTGAAGGCATCGGCGCCGGGCCACGTGTGGCCGCCTTCCTCGACGCGGATCAAGGCCACGCTGGCGCCGCCAGCACCACTCCCCTGCTCCAGCCAGCTGACCTGCGTGACGTCGCCAGCAGGGCCAGGCATCAGGCGCGGCTGCGGCATGACGCCTTCGATGCCGTTGTGCCTGCGCCAGTAGCCGAACGTGTCTTCGGCCGACAGGTAGCTGGCAGCCTTGCCCTCAAACAGCACCACCTTGTCCGCCGTTCCCTGTATCAACAGCATACCGACCTTGTCCGTCTTCTGGTGATGCTGCTGTACCGGTTCCGGCATGGGCGCCCCTACCGAGGCCACGGCAGCGAATTGCTGCGGCAACTCGGCCGCCAGGCGCAGGGCAAAGAAACCGCCGCGCGACAAGCCCGTGGCATACACGCGCTTGTCATCGATGCGGTAGTCCTGCTTGAGCTTACTCAACATGGCTTGCGTAAAACCGACGTCGTCCGTGCCCGCCAGGTAATCCATGCCGAAGCCCACATTCCAGTCTTGCTTGATGCCTTGCGGATACACAACGATGAACTGGTGCCGCTCGGCAGCCCCGTTCATCTGCGTGTACAGCATTTGTTCCGCCATGCTCATGCCGCCGCCATGGAAATTGAAGACGACGGGAAACGCCTGCTGCGGCGCTTTATCATAGGCGGCGGGCGTGTAGACGATGTAGCGGCGTTTTTCCTCCTTGTGCTGCAGCGATTGCACCTGGGCCAGCACGGGCGTGGACAGGCTGCACAGGATCAACAGCTTGATGGCAATTTTCATGGGCTTCCCTTCAGAATAAAAGAGCAGCCAGCATAAGCAGGGTCAGGTGAAATCGCGGTGAAATCCAGCGTCTTTATGCTTGTTGCGCCAGCATGATGGCGACGCGGTACTGCGTCGCGCCGGGGTGGAAAGCAATCTCCCAGCGCATGGCCTGGGCCAGGCGCAGCAGCAGGTTCTGGCCGTGCGCAAAACCCTGGACGCGCCGCGGCTGCCCCGCCCGCAGCGTATTGACGATGCTCAGGCAGCCTTGCGCAAACGTAATGCTGAGGCGGCAATCGGCGCCGCCATGGAACAGGGCATTGGCCAGGCAATTATTGATGAGCAACATGACCAGCTGCCCGTTGCCGGCCACATCCAGCCGCTCGGGCAGCGCCAGGGTCAGCAAGTCGGCATCCCATGCAAAATCGTCAAGCAGGCGTAACAGGCATTGCTCTATGCAGCCGCGCAACTCCACCAACTCGCCGGGCAGCTGCTCGGCCCGCGCCAGTGCGAACAACACTTCGATGGTGGCGCGCATGTCGTCGACGCCCTGCTCCAGCTGCGCCCGCTCTTGCACGCCCAAGGGCTGCGCCCCGGCCAGCGCCAGGGTGTTGTGCATCAAGGTCAGCGGCGTGCGCAGTTCGTGGCTGACGTCGCGCGCGAAGGATTGTTCGCGCTGCAAGACCGCCTGCAGGTCGGCAAAGGTGGTTTCCAGGCGGCGCGCCAGGAAACCGATCTCGTCTGGCCGGTCGCGCTCGCTGAAATGGACGGCGCTGCCGGGCGCCAGCTGGCGCGCCTCCTGCGCCAGGCGCTGCAAGGGCTGCACGAGACGCCGCGCCAGCCAGTAGGCCAGCAGCAGGGCCAGGCCGATCAGCGCCAGCGCCACGCCCAGCACGACGCCGCCCACTTGCGGCACCAGGCGCGACACCACCAGCACGGGCGCCACGTCGGCCAGCAAATACGCGCGCCGCGACTGGCCCGCGGCAACGAGGTCCAGCGCCAGCACGTGATAATGCTGGCCAGTCGTGGTAAACACTTCCGCGCGCGGGGCCGATGCAGGCATCTTCTCACGCACCGCTTGAGGCAATGCAAGGTAGCTGCCATAAACCGTGATGAGGTCGCTGCCAGACGGCGTCAGCTTGCCGTGCTGGCGCAAGCGCTGGCTGACCGCCACCGCTTCGCGCTCAAGCAGGCGCTGCACCAGCATGTCTTCCGTCACGTAGGCAATCACCAGCGCCAAGCCCGTGTAACATAGGCACAGCAGGACGGTGAAACCGGCCAGGGCCGCGAACAGGCGGCGGCGGATCGACTTAGCCATCGCAGGCCGCCGCGTCGAAGGCAAGGCGGTAGCCCAGCTGCGGTATGGTCACCAGCACGCCTGCCGCACCAGCCCCGCCAAGCAACTCCAGCTGCTTGCGCAGCGCGTAGATATGCGATTTGAGGGCATCGCTATCGGGCGGCCGGCTACCCCACAACTGCTGCAGCAAGGCCGAGCGCGATACGGCGTGCGGATGTTCGCGGCACAGCAGCAGCAAGATTTTAAAGCCCGTCTGCGTCAGCGGCAGCGCCGCATCGCCATACAGGGCGCGCCCTGCGCGCGTCTGCAAGGTGAAGGGCCCCACGCGCAGTTCCTGGTGCATGTGCAACTGCTGCCGGCGCGCCAGCGCTTCGCAGCGCAAGGCCAGTTCGCGCAAGTCGAACGGCTTGGTCAGGTAATCGTCGGCGCCATCGCGAAAGCCCCGCGCCTTGTCTTCATACGCATCGCGCGCCGTCAGCATCAAGATCGGCACATTGCTGGGCGCCCCCGCCTTGATGGCGCGGCACACTTGCAAGCCATCGATGTCGGGCAAGTTCAGGTCCAGCAGCACCACGTCATAGCTGTTGCTCGTGGCCAATTGCACCGCCAGCGCCCCCGTGCCAGCATGGTCCGTCTGCCAGCCCAAGCCGTCGAGAAAGTCGAGTACTTGGCGCGCGATGGCCAGGTGGTCTTCCACCAGCAGGATGCTCAAGGGAGGCGTGCTCATGGAACATCGGCAATGCGCGCATATAGCCAGAAGTTGCCGGATCTTCTACGGACTTGCCGGTAGCAGCGCAGATAGCCTTCCCGTTCAAAATCGCAGCGATCGAGCACGCGGATCGAACCTTCATTGCTCTCCAGCACAGTCGCCTGGATGCGCAGGAGGCCGAGGCGCTGGAAGCCCCAGTCCACGACAGCGTTTACGACGGCCGTGGCCACGCCCTGCCCCCATACAGCGGGCGCCAGGTCGTAGGCGATCTCTGCCGTGCGATGCTGGGGGGAAATGGCATTCAAGCCGATGGTCCCCACCAGTTGGCCGCCGTCGCGCAGCACGACGGCCAGTCGCATGGGCGAAGACGCCGCGGCCGATGCGTAATCATCGAAATTGACCTGCAGATCGTCGATGCAACGCAAGTCCCAGCTCGTGTGTTCAATGACGGCGGGGTCGGCCAGATACGCGTACCAGGCGGGCGCGTCGGTACGTTCCAGGTGGCGCAAGGTCACCAGTGGATGGGTGGAACAGGGCAAGTCAGGCGGTTTCATCGTTCGCTTCTGCAATGACTCACGCGGCGCCCTTGCGCCGCGCTTCCCACTCGCGCCGCAGCAAACCGTACAGGGCTGAATCGCTGACCTGGCCGCCGACGATCCAGCGTTCGGGCAAAAAGCCTTCCTTGTTGAAGCCCTGGCGCTCGAGGGCGCTGGCCGAACCGGCATTGAGCGGGTCGATATCGGCTTCCAGGCGGTTCAGGTCGCGCTCGACGAAGGCGAATTCCAGCAGCGCAGACAAGGCTTCGTGCATATAGCCCTTGCCCCAGTATGGACGGCCCAGCGCATAGCCGATCTCGGCGCGGCGGTTCTGGCGGTGCTCGGAAAACAGGCTGCAGCTGCCCAGATATTCACCCGTCGCCTTCAGCTCGACGGCGAAGCGGAAGAACTCTTCGTTTTCGAAAGCGGCAAGGTCTTCGGCAATCTGGCGCGCCGCGCGGCCGGCATCGGTCCACGGCGGTTCGCTGAAATAGCGCATCACTTCGGGATCCGCATGCATGGCGAATTGCGCCGCTTCATCCGATGGCTGCGGCTTGCGCAGAATCAATCGTTCAGTGGTGATGGTCTTGCTGTAGGTCATGGCGCTCCAGTCTGGCGGCAAACGGACGAATACTCATTATTCCATGCAAAATAACGATGTGGCAATTTTGTGGCGGTGCCTTTAATGTACCATGGCAATATTTTTCCCCATATCATTGATACAACTTCATGCTCCGCTTATGCACGCAATAAAAGACGCAGCACACACCGAAGCCGACCATGCCCATCCCTAGAATCCACCTCACCATGCCGCTCGCCATCGGCGCACTGGCCGTCTGGCTGTGCCTGAGCCTGGGCGGCCGCTGGCTGGAATCCGCCGGCTACACCTTGCCGGGCGCCGCCGTCACCGGCCGTATCGGCCTGTCGTGGGCGCTGGCCGCACTGTTCGCACTGGCGCTGCTGCTGGCCTCAAGCCGGCGCCGCGCGGCGGGCATGCGCGCGCCGCCGATGAAAACGCTGTGGCTGGTCTGGCCACCGCTGCTGTATGCGCTGCTGATGCTGTTGCTGGCCTGGGCGGGCGGCTGGCCGCAGCCCCGTGTGCTACTGATCGTGGCGTGCAATGCGGCGCTGGTGGCCATCTCGGAAGAACTGATGTTCCGCGCCATCTTGCTACAGGGCATGCTCGACCGGTATGCCGTCTGGCCCGCCGTGTTGATGTCCTCGGCGCTGTTCGGCCTGGCCCATACGGCCAACGGCCTGGCAACGGGCGACGTCAGCGGCGCCCTGTGGCAAGCGGTGGCCGCCACGCTGCAGGGCATCGGCTATGCAGCCATCCGCCTGCGCACGCGTTCGGTATGGCCCATGGTGCTCGTGCATGGCCTGTGGGACTACGCGCTGGTGACGGCCACCTTGCCGAACCCGGCCGAGTATGGCGTGTCCATCCTGCCATATATCGCCCTGCTGGCCGTGCTGCCCTTGTGCCTGTACGGCATCTACCTGCTGCGCCCCAGCCAGAGGGCGGTCATATCTCAACTACAACCATAGGGAATCCGCATGGCGTTTTTTTCCCATGATTACGAAGTGTTCCTGCTGCTGGCCGCGCCCGATGCAGCACCGCTGTGGGAGGCGGCGCAATGGGCACCTTTTGCCGCCAGCCTCGATGCTATCGTGGCGCAAGCGGGAACGCGGGGCAAGACCGGCGTGCGCAGCCATCAATACAATCCCAAGGGCAAACCGATTGCCTTTGGCCGCCTGGGCTGGGACGATAAATCGCACGCGAAGTGGACGCACACGGCGGAGACGGTAGATGCACGTTTCATGAGCCTGGAAGCGTGGGCGCCATCGTGGACGACCTGCGAAAAGGACGACCAGGCACCCGATTTGTTCCTCGCCCTGGCCAATGAATCGCTGCTGGGACGGGCCGGCAAGCCCCTGCAATTTGGCCAGCGCCTGGTGTGCGCCATCGCCACGGACATGGGTCCCGATGCAGCAGCCGCCTTGCGGCAATCCTTGACGCAACTGGCCGCGCGGCAAGACGCCGTCGTCTTCGCCCGCACGCGACGCCCGTGGGGCCGCGCCGCGTATGGCGGTTTCACGGGCGCCATCCAGGATATGCTGATCGGTGGCCTGTTCCAGCCCGACGACCCGCATGCGCAGCCGCTCGATGCGGCCACGTTCCGCGAGCGGTGGACGCGCATCGGCCAGGCTTGACGGCGCGATGCGGGATTTCTTCCCGCGCCACTACGCGCCGCCCCATGCGTCGGAAGGCTTTGATATTGTGCGGATTTCCGCTTAAAACGTTCCCGGTAGCAGGATTTTTTTATCCACATGCTGCAAGTCGCGCAAGCCGCAAAAGGCCATCGTCAAGTCGAGTTCATTGCGGATAATGTCCAGGCAGCGCGTCACGCCCGGGCCGCCCATGGCACCCAGGCCGTACAGGAAGGGGCGCCCGATGTAGACGCCTTTCGCGCCCAGGGCCACGGCCTTGAGCACGTCCTGGCCCGAGCGGATGCCGCCATCCATGTGTACTTCGATCTGGCTGCCGACGGCGTCGACGATGGCAGGCAAGGCTTCGATCGACGATTGCGCGCCATCGAGCTGGCGCCCGCCGTGGTTCGAGACGATCAGTGCGTCGGCGCCGCTGTTGACGGCCAGGCGCGCGTCTTCCGGGTCCATGATGCCCTTGATGATCAGCTTGCCGCCCCAGCGCTGCTTGATCCATTCCACGTCCGCCCACGACAGGCTCAGATCGAACTGCTGCTGCGTCCAGGCCGACAACGATGACATGTCGGAGACGGAGGTGGCGTGGCCGACGATGTTGCCGAAGCCGCGCCGTTTCGTGCCCAGCATGCCCGCCACCCAGCGCGGCTTGGTGGCCATGTTGAGGATGTTGGGAATCGTCAATTTCGGTGGCGCCGACAGGCCGTTGCGCAAGTCCTTGTGGCGCTGGCCCAGCACTTGTAAATCCAGGGTCAGCACCAGAGCGCCGCATTTGGCCGCCTTGGCGCGGTCGATCAGGCGGTTGATGAATTCGCGGTCCTTCATCACGTATAGCTGGAACCAGAACGGTTTGCTCGTGTTCGCCGCCACGTCCTCGATCGAGCAAATGCTCATGGTCGACAGGGTGAACGGCACGCCGAAGCGCTCGGCGGCCTGGGCCGCGAGGATTTCACCATCCGCATGCTGCATGCCCGTCAAGCCCGTGGGCGACAGGGCCACCGGCATCGACACGTGCTGGCCCACCATGGTCGAAGCCAGACTGCGGTTTTCCAGATTGACAGCCACGCGCTGGCGGAATTTGATTTTGGCAAAATCGCTGTTGTTGGCGCGGTACGTCGATTCCGTCCAGGAACCGGAGTCGGCGTAGTCGTAAAACATGCGCGGTACCCGTTTCTGGGCCAGCACGCGCAAGTCTTCGATGCAGGTGATGATACTCATGCGTTTCCTCGGTCGATGGCAAGTCGGACCATGATCGTGCATTTACCCGCAATTGTCTATCCGGCAGGCAATGCCACCGGATCTGGCGCCACGCTTACCAGCCGCGCGCGCCGAGGATCTTCTCGCCCAGTTCGCTCAGGCGCGCTTGCGGATAACGCAGCTTTTCCTTTTCCTCGGGGTCGCCGGGAAACGCGTAGCCTTGCGGCGCGCTGCGTTCGCGCCAGCTTTGCACGCGCCAGTCGCGCAAGGCTAGCTTGTCTCCCTGCGCGGGCGTGAAGGATATGTATTGCGCCAGGCGCACCTGGTCGGTGGAGGTGTTCGGACGGATGCCGTGCGCCAGCAGGCTGTTAAAGATCAACAACTCCCCTTTCTTCATGGCGATGAATTCCATCGGGTAAGGCACCGTCGTCAGGTCCGGCTGCCACGGGTTGCGCTCCTTGGGCGCTTGTGCGCGCCATGCCAGCAAGTTGTTGAACAGTTCTGGATAACATTGAAAACCGCCGCTCTCGGGCGAAGTGTCGGACAGGGCCAGCACGCCTTGCACATTGACGGGTAGCGGGTCGAGCGTGGTATCGGCATCCCAGTGGATGAAGCCGCCAAACTTGCGCTTGCCCTTGTTCGGCGTGTTCAGGTTGGCGCGGTCAATGGTCACCCACAGGTCTACACGGTCCCAGATATCGACAAAGGCGTCAACCACGCGCTGCGTCTGGCGGTTATCCCACAGGGTCTGGTGGTGATAGGCCTCGACCATGCCGGAACCGTTGAGTTCCTGCATGGCGTGCTCGCGCAGCTGGTCCCGGTTCCAGGTGGCGGGGTCGTTCTGGTCGAGTCCCTGGAATTCCCACAGGAAATCTGTTGTGCGGCGCACCTGCTCGGGCGCCACCGCATCCTTGACGATCACGTAGCCGTAGGTTTGCCAGTGCAAGAAATCGCTGGCGGACAGCACGCGCAGCGGCAGCTGTTTCTGGATGTCGCGCAACTGGGTTTGTTCCGTGTAGGCCACGGACGGGTTGCCGGGACGGCCTTCGCCGTATTGCGGGTTGACATGCTGAACCTGGTTTTGCATCGCTGTCTCCTGTGTTGGTGTGAGACAGATTGTGCAATGGCACGGGCAGCTGAAATGCGCGCCGAGCGGCCAATACTGATACTATCCTGACTATTCGCACCCTCAAAACGTCATAATGACGCCTTTATTCGAACAAGTCACGATACCCGCCGGCCACTCCTGGGGCTTGCTGTGGCGCGAACTCGATACCATTCCCTTCATCTGGCATTACCACCCGCAGTTCGAGCTGACCCTGACGGTGAATGCCCGGGGACAACGCTACATCGGCGACCACTTGGGCGATTTCGAACCGGGCGACCTGGTATTGTTGGGGCCGAATTTGCCGCACACGTGGTCGGCCAGCGAGCGCATCGACAGCGCGCAGCCCATGCTGGCCGTCGTCGTGTGGTTTTCGCTGGAGTGGCTGGAACAACTGGCCGCCTGTTTTCCCGAATTGCACAGCTTGCGGCAACTGGCGGCTCGCGCGGGGCCAGCCCTGCACTTTTCGTCGGCAACGAGCGCGCGCAGCGCGGCCAAACTGCTGCAATTGCAGGCCCTGCCCGCGCCGCAACGCCTGCCGCTGCTACTCGACGTGCTGCTGGACCTGGCGGGCGATGGAGCCGCCCAACCGCTGGCCTCGGAAGCGCTGGCGCCGATGCATGCCGATGCGCAGCAACAGCGCATGAAGGTCGTATTCGATTTCATGCACGCACATTTCCGGGAAGAGATTGCACTGGAGACGTTGGCGCAGCGGGCGGCCCTGTCGCTGGGCGCCTTCCACCGCTGTTTCAAGCGCCACGCGCATTGCACGCCGGGCGAGTACCTGGCGCGGCTGCGCATCGGCCGCGCCTGCCAACAGCTGATCGAAAGCAATCTCGCCATCGCCGTCATCGCGCAAGAAGCGGGCTACCGCAACCTGGCGCATTTCAACCGCCAGTTCCGCGCCGCCAGGCAAGTCACGCCGCGCGCATTTCGCCTGCAATACCGGCGCGGCGCCACAGGCGCAGCGTAAAACCATTCGGAAACGAAAAAGGGGATCAGATTTTACAATCTGACCCCCAATATTCTGGTGCGGCTGGCAGGAATTGAACCCACGACCCCTTGGTTCGTAGCCAAGTACTCTATCCAACTGAGCTACAGCCGCCTAAGACAAGATTATAGCAGGGCTTTGCAGAATGGCAAAGGGCGTGGTGCGGATATTTCACAATTGCCCAGGCCACCAGCATGGCCCCTGCCCCACCTGCCGTCAGGACGAAAAAAAACCCGGAAAGTGAACTTTCCGGGTTTTTTTCACTACTGCTGATACTGGTGCGGCTGGCAGGAATTGAACCCACGACCCCTTGGTTCGTAGCCAAGTACTCTATCCAGCTGAGCTACAGCCGCAAACTCTGACACACTTCGCCGGACGGCGCGAAGCTTGAAACTTTCATCAAAACGAAGCGAACTCCGTTCCGGTAATACTGGTGCGGCTGGCAGGAATTGAACCCACGACCCCTTGGTTCGTAGCCAAGTACTCTATCCAGCTGAGCTACAGCCGCAAAACTTCTACAACAGCTCCGATACGGCATGGAGGCAAAACTTTTTACAACAAAACCAGTCAAAGTCTGATTTTCAGTATTCTGGTGCGGCTGGCAGGAATTGAACCCACGACCCCTTGGTTCGTAGCCAAGTACTCTATCCAGCTGAGCTACAGCCGCGCAGGCAAACATTATAGCGTATTCATTTCGCTTTGAAAAGTTCGATTTTTCAATCGCTTAGCTGATTTTGCAGAATACCGCCCCGCACCACCAAGCCTCTTTTCACTGCCGAAAAGCCTACGCCTTTCATCGTTGGACAGACTTGCTTTCACAGTGCCGTCCAGCGCATCGAGAAGTTGCTGTCTCGAAAGAAGCGGGATTATAGGGACTGCCTTCCCGCCTGTCCAGTGCTATCTGCAGGCGGCACGCAAGCGTGCGGTGGCGGCGCGCCGCTTGGGGCTACAATACCAGCCAGACAGGGGCGCTTGTGCCTCCTCTCATGCATGACGGCAGGCGGTGCCATCATGCCCCACTAACTGAGCTTAGCGATGGCGGCCCGACGGGGCAACAGCCTGTGCGGCAGACTCACCGTTGCAGGATTTCCGATGGCTAAGCATGACCGCAAGCAAGATCTGCTACCCCCATCAGCGCCGCTGAGCCTGTCAGACGAGCGCGTGGCCAACTTACTGGAAAACATTACCGACGGCTTTTGCCTGCTCAACCACGACTGGACTATCCGCTACATCAATACGCGCGGTGCCGACATGCTCGCGCCGCAGCGTCCGCCCGGCAGCCAGCTGGCAGGCAACAGCCTGTGGCAAGCCTGCCCCGGCTTGCAGGGCACGCAACTGGAAGAGCCGTACCGGCGCGCCATGGCGCAGCAGCACAGCGGCAGTTTCGAGTTGCTGTATCGGCCACTGGGCCGCTGGCTGGAAGTGCGCATCTTCCCGTCCAGCGAAGGCTTGACCACATATATCCAGGACATCAGCCAGCGCAAGGCGGCCGAGGAAAGCTTGCGCCAGAGCGAGGAAAACTTGCGCGCGCTGGCCAATTCCCTCCCGCAACTGGCCTGGATCGCCAGCTTCGACGGCACCATTGCCTGGTACAACCAGCGCTGGCACGACTACACGGGCACCCGCGCGGAACAGATGGCGGGCGAGGGCTGGAGCATCGCCTATGACGCGCGGCACCTGACACCCATGCTGCAAGGCTGGAAGGCCGCCCTGCGCGATGGCACGCCCTTCGAAATGGAATTTCCCATCCGCGGCGCCGACGGCCAGTACCGCTGGTTCCTGACGCGCGCCAACCCCGTGCGCGACCGGGATGGCCAGCTGCTGCGCTGGCTTGGCACGAGCACCGACGTCGACCAGGTCAAGCACGCGCAGGAAGCCTTGCGCGACGAGACGCGCGTACTGGAATTGCTCAATAACACGGGCACGGCCCTGGCCGGCACGCTCGACTTGCCGGCCCTGCTGCAGGAAACCGTCGATGCGGCCACGCGCATCAGCGGCGCGCGCTTTGGCGCCTTTTATTATGACCATGCGGGTGATATCCACGACAACCCGGGCGCCCTGCCCACGGCACGCGCCGTCAACAGCATCAGCCTGCACCAGGCCGATGCCATTGCCGTGGAACTGCGCCAGGGACCGGCCATGCGCCAGAACGACTTGCTGACCGTGCCCGACGCCAGCGCCGACGGCGCGCCGCCGCTGCGCAGTTGCCTGAGCCTGCCCGTCAGCTCGCGCTCGGGTCTGTTGCTGGGGCGCTTGCTGCTGGGCCATCCGCAGACGGGCATGTTCGACGCGCGCAGCGAACGCATCGTCTCGGCCATTACGGCCCAGGCCGCCATCGCGCTCGACAATACACGCTTGTACGCAGCCGCCACGCGTGCCGCCGACGAGCGCAAGGTGCTGCTCGACAGCGAACGCGAGGCGCGCGCCGAGGCCGAGCACACGAATCAGCTGAAAGATGATTTTCTCGCTACCCTGTCGCACGAACTGCGCACGCCGCTGTCGGCCATCCTGGGCTGGGCCCAGGTGCTGCGGCGCGGCACGCGGGACCAGGCCGACCTGCACCGTGGCCTGCAAAGCATCGAACGCAATGCGCGCGCGCAAGCGCAACTGATCGAAGACTTGCTCGACATGAGCCGCATTACCTCCGACAAGGTGCTGCTCGACCTGCAAACCCTCGCGCCCGCCAGCGTCATTGCCTCGGCCATCGAAACCCTGCGCCCGGCGGCCGACGCCAAGCACATCGCCATCCACAGCAGCATCGCCAGCGATGCGGGCAACATCACGGCCGACCCCGGCCGTATCCAGCAAGTGATCTGGAACCTGCTGTCGAATGCCCTGAAGTTCACGCCGCAAGGGGGACGGGTCGATATCGGCGTGCGCCGCGAGACCACCCGTCTGGCCATCACGGTGGCCGACAACGGCGTGGGCATCAAGAAAGACTTCCTGCCCCACGTATTCGACCGCTTCCGTCAGGCCGACGCCTCCACCACGCGTCGGCATGGCGGCCTGGGGCTGGGGCTGGCGATCGTCAAGCACCTGGTCGAGCAGCATGGCGGCACGGTCACGGCCAGCAGCGCCGGCGACATGCAAGGTGCCAGTTTCACCGTGCGCCTGCCCCTGGACACGCCGGCCGCTGCCGCGCGCCAGCCGGACAGCACCCCGTCCGTCCGCCCTGACTTGCGCGGCGTCAGGGTGTTGCTGGTCGATGACGAGGCCGATGCGCGCGAACTGACGGCACGCATCCTGCGCGACAACCACGCCGAAGTGCATGGCGCCGCCAGCGTGGCGCAAGCGCTGCAACTGCTGGAGCAGCTGCAGCCCCACGTGCTGGTCAGCGACATCGGCATGCCCGATGCCGACGGTTTCGACTTGCTGGCGCACATCCGCGCGCACGCTTCCCCGGATGCCGCCCGGCTGCCCGCGCTGGCGTTGACGGCGTTTGCGCACCCGCAGGATCGCCAGCGGGCGCTGGCCAGCGGCTTCCAGGCCTGGGTCTCGAAACCGCTGGACCCGGCCGAATTGGTGGCGGCCGTGGCGCAACTTGCCGCGACGCGCATCATCGCCCCGCCCTTAAAAAGATAATGCAAAGAAATACATAGTGCAGAATAAAATGACTATTTTTGTGGGTTGGCCTTCCTACTTGCAGACGCGGCACTGTCCTACAAGCAACTAAGCTGAAGTTTGCTACACTGAAATGCAGAAGCGCACCTGCACGGCAGGCAGGAAACAGGCAGCCTTGGCTGCCATCAGTGGCAGAAGCGAGTTCAAGCGCTGTTGTGCGCCCTATCTTGTTGCAAGGCGCTACTATCTTTCCCACCGCCGTCAGCCGATCATTAGCGGTAGAAGCCAGCGTTGCATAGACCGTATTAACCGAGACCCTACATGCCCAGCCAAGATGAGATTTTGAAAGCCAAAATTTTGGTCGTCGACGATTCGCCCGACAATGTCGACCTGATGCTGGAAATCCTGCGCGATGCCGGCTACACCAATGTCATGGCCACCATGCGTCCGGCTCAGGTCTGTCCTCTGCACCGGGAACATTGCTACGACTTGATTTTGCTGGATCTGCAAATGCCGGAGCTGAACGGCTTCCAGGTCATGAAAGGCTTGAAGGAAATCGAGCATGGCGGCTACCTGCCCGTGCTGGCCCTGACGGCACAACCGAGTTTCAAGATCGCCGCCCTGGAAGCGGGTGCGCGCGACTTCATCAGCAAACCGTTCGACCTGATGGAAGTACACAAACGCATCCACAACATGCTGGAAGTGCGCCTGCTGTACAAGGAACTGGCGCAATACAGCAAGCAGCAGCAGGAACTGGCGCTGCACGACCCCCTGACGGGTCTGCCGAACCGGCGCCTGCTGGAAGACCGCATCGAGCATACCCTGTTGCAATCGGCCCGCAGCCGCGGCAAGTCGGCCATCTTGTACCTGGACCTGGACGGTTTCAAGGCCATTAACGACAGTTACGGCCATGGCTATGGCGATGACATCCTGAAAATGGTGGCGGCCCGACTGGTGGGCGCGTCGCGCAAGGAAGATACGGTGGCGCGCATCGGCGGCGACGAATTCGTCATCGTGCTGGGCAACCTGGCCGGCAAGGGCGACGCGCGCGAACCGGCCGCCAAGCTGATCGAAGTCATTTCAGAACCGTATTTCATCAATGACCTGACCTTGCGCCTGTCGACCAGCATCGGTATCGCCATCTACCCGGACGACGCCAGTACTGTCGAGTCCCTGCTGGGTGCGGCCGACACGGCCCTGTATGAAGCCAAGCGCGCCGGCAAGAACCGCTTTTGCTGCTCCCCCCACGAAGTGATCGTGTCACAGGTGAGTATGCAGAAAAGCAGCATCCCCTCGATCGCTTGAATGATGACTGCGCGCGGCGCGTAAAAAAACCGGCAAGCCATCACGGCCAGCCGGTTTTTTTATTGTAGCAACACTTTATTTCTTGCCTGCCGTCACTTCATGCTGGCCCGCATGCTGGTGGTCCGTTTGCGCATTCACGGTGTCCGGCGCCACTTCGATGCGCGTGATGCCGGCATCGACGGAAATCGGGTCGCTGGCGGGGAAGGTCATTTCCACGGCGTCGTCGAGCAGCTCTTCCTTGGCCCGCTCTTCGCCGCTCATGCCCTCTTCATCGGCCAGGATGGCCAGCGCACTGGCCCATTTGACGAAATTGAGGTTGGACAGTTCGCGCACGGTGTTCACGCCAAACGCTTGCTGCAAGGCCTTGGCATCCTTGGCGCTGACGCCGCGCAGGGCGCTGATGGGGGCATTGACGATGTCGCGGAAGCTTTTGTCGGCATATTCCTGGTCGACGATGGTATCGATATTCATGGCATGTCCTTTCGTTTCGGTAAGCGGGCCGGTGCTGCACCCTGCGCCGCATGGCGGCTGTGCTGCATGGGGAGAATGCATGACGCCACTATGGCAGCGCGCGGCGCCCCGGTATGTGCGCAGCCGTACGTAACGACAGGAACGGTGCCCCCTGGCGCAAACGATAATCTTGCCTAGTATATAAAAATGATGGAAGGAGATCAAAATTGCCGAAAAGACAGAAATTTTTCATCCATGCGCCCTGCGATGAAATCCTCATGTATGATCCACCACTTGAATTTGGTCCACCTTTCACCATTCACGGGGCGCTATGTCCGCACAAATAGATCCGAACAAGGAAACGGCCCAGGCCGATGCGGAACGCGCCGCCGATCTCAGCGAGTTGCTCGGTCATGTCAACACCAGTTGGGACAATGAACGGCGCGCCCTGTCGCGCCAGTTGCACGACAGCCTGGGCTCCTCGCTGACAGCACTGACCATGCACTTGTCGCTGCTGACGCAAAAAATGCCGCAGGAAGCGGCCTTGCTCGACCGTGCGGCGACCATGAAGCAATTGCTGTTGAATGTCATTGAAACCAATCGGCAAATGCAGATGAAACTGTGGAACGACAAGCTGGAATTTCTCGGCGTGAATGTGGCGCTGGGTGAACTGGCCGCGCAATTTGCCGAACAGCACAAGATCACCGTGCGCTGCAGCTTGCCCGAAGATGAACTGATTTGCCCGCGCAACGTGGGCGTGGCCCTGCTGCGTACCCTGGAAGAAGCGCTCAGCAACATCGCCACGCACGCCCATGCCACGCAGGTGGACATCATCATCGACGACAATGACGAAGCACTGATGATGACCGTCAAGGATAACGGCGGCGGCTTGCCAGCCAGCGAACCCGTCGAAATGAGCAAGCACGGCCTGCGCTCCGTGCGCGAGCGCGTCCACTACCTGGGCGGCAGCCTGAGTCTGACTGCCAACCCGCCAGGCGGCACCGCCCTGACCGTCGTCTTGCCGCGCATAAATCCGAAAGAATAGTCCTTACCAGCAGTACCAAGCCAGAACACCGCCGGAGCACCCTGCCCCGCCGAACGATTCGACGACAGGAGACCTCATGCAACGACTCATCCCCACCCTGCTGGCAGCGCTGCTGGCCATGGGCGCCGCCCAGGCCGCCGCGAGAACCGTGCCGCCGCCGGAAACGGTGGACAAGCTGGCCTGGCTGGCCGGCTGCTGGAATGTCGATGGCGCCGAACCAGGTTCCGGAGAGCAATGGAGCACGGCCGCCGGCGGCACCCTCCTCGGCACCAGCCGCACCGTCAAGGGCGGCAAGACGACAGCCTTTGAATTCGTGCAAATCCGCCTCACCGAGCCGGGCCAGCTGGCCTACATCGTGCAGCCGTCGGGCCAGCCACCCGTGATCTTCAATCTGCTGCGCCAGGACAAGCCGAATGAATTCATCTTTGCCAACCTGGACAATGACTTCCCCAGCCGCATCATCTACCGCCACGACAGCGAACGCATCTTGCATGCAAGCATCACCGGCACCATGAAAGGCAAGCTCACCACCATCGATTTCCCCATGACGCGGGGCCGCTGCGAAGCGGCGCCCCTCGCGCGCAGCAAATAAAAAGGGGTTCATCGCACTTTGCCGGGGAACGCATCCTTGATTTTGAGGAAGAAGTATGCCGAGTCCCGGAAACCGTAAGCCATCCGCTTGATAACTTTGATGCGGTTGTTGACACCCTCGAG
>NZ_JBNYXZ010000013.1:0-196720 GCF_051380935.1 Janthinobacterium algoris
GAGTGGTAAGGTAATTGTTTTGTTTGGCGACATCAATTTACCAATTCAAAACCCTCGCTGCCACCCCCTTCGAGCAAAAAAGTCAAGTCCATCTTCCCCCACCAAACGCGAAGAACCAAAAAAAACCCCGCCTGGGCGGGGTTTTTCATGCTGTCCTTGACTTGCGCGATGACTTGCGGCAAGTCAGGGGCTCAGCTATTACTTGTTGCGGGTACCAACAACTTCGATTTCCACGCGACGGTTTTTCGCACGGCCTTCGGCAGTTTTGTTATCAGCAACAGGTTGTTTCTCGCCTTTGCCTTCGGTGTACACGCGGTTGCTTTCAACGCCTTTGGTGACCAGGTAGGCTTTGACAGCATCAGCACGACGTACCGACAGTTTTTGGTTGTAAGCATCGGTGCCGACGGAGTCGGTGTGACCCACAGCGATGATGACTTCCAGATTGATGCCGCCCAGTTGTGCGGTCAGCTCGTCCAGCTTGGCTTTGCCTTCTGGCTTCAGCGTAGCTTTGTCGAAATCGAAGAATGCATCAGCAGCGAAGCTGACTTTTTCCGAGGTAGGAGCAACGACAACTGGCACTGGTACGACAACTACTGGTGCCGGTGCTGGTACGACTGGCGCTGGTGGAGCCACGCATTTGCCGTCTTGCAGGGTTTCTGGCTCTACGCACAGTGGCACGTCGCAACCTGGCACCGCGTCAGCAGGTGTCCAGTAGCCGGTGCGCCAGCACAGACCGAATGGATCGCGCACGATCACGCCGCGGGCATCTTGCACGTAAGCACTTTTTGGGCTTGGTGCTTTGATGTCAGTGGTAACTGGCGCGAATGGTGGGGAGGTTGGGGTTTGGGCCGAAGCCGAGCCAGCAATCACTGCGGATGCAGCGAAAAACAGCGTTACAAATTTATTCATTCTTTTTTCCTTTCGGGGGGTGATATCCGCAGAACAACACTGCGCTACTGGTGCTACGTGCCAAGATTTTATCATGTAGACCATATGCGCTCGTCTCAGATTGCGAAACTAGCAATTAACTTCCCAGTCATTTTGCCACACGCATCAGGGGCGCACGACCGTGGTTAAATCAAAGCTTGCCCGATTTTAGACCGCACGTTGTTTTTGCGCAACGAAAATGCTCATTTGTAACGCGTCTGTAACAATTGATCGCTTTTTTTGCCACTTTTAAGGGCAGGTGTCTTGAACTGATATTGCCATTGTGCATTATCGACAGGCCAGCGTGCACGGCCCCGGTGCAAACTGTCAATATTGTCGGCATGGCCAATTTGTACAGGTAGCTGGGCGCGCATGCTAAAATCGTGCGCTTGACTGTTAAGAGTGTCGAGCAAATGCCCCCGGCGGCACTGCATGGCCAGGACTTACCCCTGCGGTACACGTACTGGTGGTGCCGCCAGTCCGCCGATTTGCTTGGGCACTCTGCGACATGGAAGCCGGGCCGCGCCAGCAGCGCGCGGTGCGATGTCCACGACGACAGCCGCCTAGGATATGCAGTATTGCGTCATACATTGCGTAACAGATAAGTTAACCACAGCCTGAGATCAGTCGAACCGCCAATGGATCAATTCGCAAAAGAAACAATTCCTATTTCCCTCGAAGAAGAGATGCGCAAGAGCTACCTCGATTACGCCATGAGCGTGATCGTCGGTCGCGCCTTGCCCGATGCGCGTGATGGCTTGAAGCCAGTGCACCGCCGCGTCTTGTTCGCGATGCATGAAATGAATAACGTGTGGAACCGCCCTTACGTCAAGTGCGCCCGCGTGGTCGGCGAAACCATGGGTAAATACCATCCCCACGGCGATGCCTCGATCTACGACACACTGGTGCGCATGGCGCAAGATTTTTCGCTGCGCTACATGCTCGTCGATGGTCAGGGCAACTTCGGTTCCGTCGACGGCGACGGCGCCGCGGCGATGCGTTACACCGAGTGCCGCCTGGACAAGATCGCCGGCGAGCTGCTGGCCGATATCGACAAGGACACCGTCGACTTCCAGCCCAACTACGATGGCAAGGAAAAGGAACCGACGGTCTTGCCGACGCGTATCCCGAACCTGCTGATCAATGGCTCGTCCGGTATCGCCGTCGGCATGGCGACGAACATTCCGCCACACAACATCACCGAAGTCATCGACGGCGCGCTGCACGTGCTGCGCAACCCCGATTGCACGATCGATGAATTGATCGAGATCATTCCCGCCCCCGATTTCCCGACCGCCGGCATCATCTATGGCGTGTCCGGCGTGCGCGACGGCTACCGCACCGGCCGTGGCCGCGTGGTGATGCGCGCCAAGACCCACTTCGAAGAATACGGCAAGGATGGCGGCCGCATCGCCATCATCGTCGACGAGCTGCCATTCCAGGTCAACAAGAAATCCTTGCTGGAACGCATCGCCGAGAACGTGCGCGACAAGAAGCTGGACGGCATTTCCGACATCCGCGACGAATCCGACAAGTCGGGCATGCGCGTGGTGATCGAGCTGAAGCGGGGCGAAGTGCCGGAAGTGGTGCTGAACAACCTGTACAAGCAGACCCAGTTGCAAGATACCTTCGGCATGAACATGGTGGCCCTGGTCGATGGCCAGCCGAAGCTGCTGAACCTCAAGCAGATGCTGCAATGCTTCCTGTCGCATCGCCGCGAAGTGGTGACGCGCCGTACCGTGTTCGAATTGCGCAAGGCGCGCGAACGGGGCCACGTGCTCGAAGGTCTGGCTGTCGCGCTGGCCAACATCGATGACTTCATCGCCATCATCAAGGCCGCGCCGACGCCGCCGATCGCCAAGGTCGAGCTGATGGCCAAGGCCTGGGATTCCTCCGTCGTGCGCGAAATGCTGGCCCGCACGGGCGACGGCACGACGCCGGGCGGCATCGATGCCTATCGTCCGGAAAACCTGCCGAAGCACTACGGCATGCAAACGGATGGCCTGTACAAGCTGTCGGACGATCAGGCGCAGGAAATTTTGCAGATGCGCCTGCAGCGCTTGACCGGCCTGGAGCAGGACAAGATCGTCAACGAGTACAAGGACGTGATGGAACATATCGCCGACTTGCTCGACATCCTGGCCAAGCCGGAACGCGTCACCGTCATCATCACCGATGAAATGACGGCGGCGAAAAACGAATACGGCGCCGGCAACAAGGACGTGCGCCGCTCGCAGATCGAGTTGAATGCGACCGACCTGGAAACGGAAGACCTGATCACGCCGCAAGACATGGTCGTGACCCTGTCGCACACCGGTTACATGAAGGCGCAGCCGATTTCCGAATACCGCGCGCAGAAGCGCGGTGGGCGCGGCAAGCAGGCCATGGCGACCAAAGAGGAAGACTGGATCGACCAGCTGTTCATCGCCAATACGCATGACTACATCCTGTGCTTCTCGGATCGTGGCCGCATGTACTGGCTGAAGGTGTGGGAAGTGCCGCAAGGCTCGCGCAATTCGCGCGGCAAGCCGATCGTCAACATGTTCCCGCTGCAGGACAACGAAAAGATCACCGTGATCCTGCCGCTGTCGGGCGAGAACCGCACGTTCCCGGAAGACCATTACGTTTTCATGTCGACCAGCCTGGGCACCGTCAAGAAGACGCCGCTGAAGGACTTCAGCAATCCACGCAAGGCCGGCATCATCGCGGTCGACCTGGACGACGGCGACTTCCTGATCGGCGCGGCGCTGACCGACGGCCAGCACGACGTGATGCTGTTCTCCGATTCGGGCAAGGCAGTGCGCTTCGACGAAAACGATGTGCGTCCGATGGGCCGTACGGCGCGCGGCGTGCGCGGCATGAATCTGGAAGAAGGCCAGCACGTGATCGCCCTGCTGGTGGCCGAGAACGAGCAGCAGTCGGTGCTGACGGCCACGGAAAACGGTTACGGCAAGCGTACGCCGATCACCGAGTACACGCGCCATGGCCGTGGCACGAAAGGCATGATCGCCATCCAGACCAGCGAGCGCAACGGTAGAGTGGTTGCCGCGACCCTGGTCGATACCAGCGATGAAATCATGCTGATCACCACCGGTGGCGTGCTGATCCGTACCCGCGTATCGGAAATCCGCGAGATGGGCCGCGCGACGCAGGGCGTGACCCTGATCGCCGTGGAAGACGGCACCAAGCTGTCCGGCCTGCAGCGCGTGGTGGAAACGGATATCGACGAAGTCGAGCTGACGACGGAGGCGGGCCTGGAGGCCGCGGTTGCGCCGGCAGCGGCTGAACCAGCCGATCCTGTTGATCCGGTCGATCCGGCCCAGCCGGAGTAAGATGATTGGGGCTCTTTCGGGAGCCCCAATTGCTATTGGCGTGCCTTTTCTTGGCGCCGCCAGCGGCATTTCGTAGGTCGGCTTAGTCCGTCGGGCGTAAGCCCACATGCTTCGCCGGCAGTACCCCAGTATCCTTTTACCAGTCATTCAACATTGCGCATGCCATGAGAAAAATCGTCGCCACCTTCTTCGCCGCGTTTTCGCTGGCCTTCCTTGCGACCCTGCCGGCTCTGGCCCAGAATGCGCAAGCCACGCCTGCCCGCCAGGCGGCGCCCAGCCCCGCCATGAAAGTGGCCGTGCGGCGCATGCTCGATGCGATGCAGTTCCCTCAGCTCACGCGCAGCATCTTCGACCAGATGCTGCAATCGGTGCCGGCCATGATCCGCCAGTCGGCGCAGCAGCAAATCAGCAGCAACCCGAAACTGGACGAGCAGCGCAAGGCGCGCGCGCTGGCCAGCGCCGAGGAGGAAATCCCCCTCGCCATCGCCACCCTGACGCAGGTACTGGCCGACCCGACCCTGATCGATGAGTTGAGCGCTGAAATGGTGCCCTTGTATGCGCGCTTTTACACGGTGCCGGAAGTCGAGCAATTGACGGCTTTTTACAAAACGCCGCTGGGACGCAAGATGCTGGCCACCATGCCGCAACTGTCGGCCGAATCGATGGCCATCAGCCAGCGCGTGCTGATCCCGCGCGTGAATGCCGTGCTTGAGCAAGTCATGCGGGCGGCCACGCAGTCGCCCCAATAACTCCATTTTTTCAAGGACAGTATCGTGACCCATCAAGCCTTAAGCCCTATCTACAACTTCTCCGCCGGCCCCGCCGTCCTGCCCAAGGAAGTGCTGGCGCAAGCGGCCGCGGAAATGCAGGACTGGCATGGCAGTGGCATGTCGGTGATGGAAATGAGCCACCGTGGTCCCGAATTCATTTCCATCTATCAGCAGGCAGTGGCCGACCTGCGCGAACTGCTGGCCGTGCCCGATAACTACAAGATCCTGTTCCTGCAGGGCGGTGGCCTGGGCGAGAACGCCATCATCCCGATGAATCTGGTGGGCTTGGCCGCGCGGCAGCCGGCCACCGTCGACTTCGTGCACACGGGCTCGTGGTCGGGCAAGTCGATCCAGGAAGCGGCCAAGTATGCCAACGTCAACGTGGCCGCGTCGTCCAAGGCCGCCCGTTTCACGGGAGTGCCGCCGGTGAGTGAATGGAAGCTGACGCCGGGCGCCGCCTACCTGCACATCTGCACCAATGAAACCATCGACGGCGTGGAATTCCAGCAGGCGCCGAACGTGCCGGCAGGCACCACCATCGTGGCCGACATGTCCTCGCACATTTTGTCGCGCGTGATTGACGTATCGCAATACGGCGTGATCTTCGGCGGCGCGCAAAAGAATATCGGCCCGGCCGGCCTGACGCTTGTCATCGTGCGCGAAGACTTGCTGGGCAAGGCCTTGCCGATCTGCCCGTCCGCGTTTGACTGGAGCATCGTGGCCGAACATGAATCGATGTACAACACGCCGCCCACCTACGGCATCTATATCGCCGGCCTGGTTTTCCAGTGGCTCAAACGCCAAGGTGGCGTGGCAGCCATGGAACAGCGTAATATTGAGAAAGCGGCGCTGCTGTACGCGGTGCTCGATGCGGACGACTTCTACCAGAACCGGGTCGACCCGGCGTACCGCTCGCGCATGACCATCCCGTTCTATCTGCGCGACGAAAGCTTGAACGACGCATTCCTGGCCGGCGCCAAGCAGCGCGGCCTGCTGCAATTGAAGGGCCACAAGTCCGTCGGCGGCATGCGTGCATCGATCTATAACGCGATGCCGATCGAGGGCGTGCAAGCCCTGGTCAACTATTTGAACGAGTTTGCCGGACGCTGAGTCGCATAGACGACCGCGCCGGCCCGCCGCCGGCGCAGGCCGCGCGGCCATGATTGAAGTACCGCTGACGAAACAAACAACCATGACCGATAAATTGAAACCGCTGCGTGAACAGATCGATGCGATCGACGCGCAAATCCTCGAGCTGCTGAACCGCCGCGCGCAAATCGCCCAGCAAGTGGGCCACGTGAAGGCCGAAACGCAGGCGCCCGTGTTCCGCCCCGAGCGCGAAGCCCAGGTGCTGCGCGGCGTAGCCGAGCGCAATCCCGGCCCCATGGGCGACCGAGAAGTGCAGACCATCTTCCGCGAAATCATGTCGTCGTGCCGCTCGCTGGAAAAGCGCGTCACCGTGGCGTATCTTGGCCCGGCCGGCACCTTCAGCGAACAGGCCGTGTATCAACAGTTCGGCAGCGCCGTCGAAGGCTTGCCGTGCGCGTCCATCGATGAAGTGTTCCGTTCGGCCGAGGCGGGGACGGCGGATTTCGGTGTGGTGCCGATCGAGAATTCCTCGGAAGGCGCCGTCAACCGCACGCTCGACATGATGCTGCAGACTAGCCTCATCATCAGCGGCGAGGTGGCGATTGCCGTGCACCACAGCCTGATGACGAAGAGCGGCAATATGGACGGCGTCACCTCCATCTGCGCCCATTCGCAGGCGCTGGCGCAGTGCCAGGTGTGGCTGAACCAGAATTACCCGCACGTCGCGCGCCACGCCGTGGCGTCGAACGCCGAAGCGGCCCGCATGGCCGGCGAAGATGGCACGGTGGCGGCCATCGCCAGCGAACTGGCCGGCGCGCAGTACAAGCTGGGCGTGGTCAAGGGCCATATCCAGGACGACCCGCACAACCGCACGCGCTTCGCCGTCGTGGGCACCTTGCAGACGGCGCCGTCGGGCAAGGACCAGACCTCGCTGGTGCTGGCCGTGCCGAACAAGGCGGGCGCCGTGTACCAGCTGCTCGCACCCCTGGCGAAGCACGGCGTGTCGATGACGCGCTTCGAGTCCCGCCCGGCGCGCATGGGCAGCTGGGAGTATTATTTCTATGTCGACGTGGAGGGCCATGTGCACGACGCGGCCGTCGCCCAAGCGCTGGCCGAGCTGCAAAGCAATGCGGCGTTTTTCAAGGTGCTGGGGTCGTATCCGGTCAGCCTGTGAAGTTGTAGCTATTCTAACAATTACCCACTTTTTTAAAGAGCACCATGTCTAAAAATATCGGTCCAGAATACGTCCGCGCCATCGCCCCTTACCAGAGCGGCAAACCGATCGCCGAAGTCGCGCGCGAATTCGGCCTCGACGAGGCAGCCATCGTCAAGCTGGCGTCGAATGAAAACCCGTACGGCATGCCGGCATCGGCCAAGCAGGCGATGATCGCCGCCATCGATGACCTGGGCCGCTATCCGGACGCCAACGGCTTTGACTTGAAAGCCGTGCTGTCCAAGCGTTATGACGTGCCGGCCGACTGGATCACCCTGGGCAACGGCAGCAACGACATCCTGGAAATCGCCGCGCACGCGTTTGTGCAGCATGGGCAATCCGTCGTCTACTCGCAGTATTCGTTTGCCGTGTACGCGCTGGCCACGCAAGGCCTGGGCGCGCGCCACATCGTCGTGCCGGCGCAAGCCTATGGCCATGACCTGGATGCGATGGCGGCGGCGATTGCCGACGACACGCGCTTGATCTTCATCGCCAACCCGAACAACCCGACCGGCACTTTCCTTTCGGCCGCGCAGCTCGAAGCGTTCCTGCAAAAAGTGCCGCAGCACGTGGTGGTGGTGTTGGACGAAGCCTACAACGAATTCCTCTCGGCCGACGACCAGTACGAGTCGACGGCGTGGGTGCGCCAGTATCCGAACCTGGTGGTCTCGCGCACCCTGTCGAAGGCGTATGGCCTGGCTGGCCTGCGCATCGGCTTCGCCATCGCCCAGCCGGTGTTGACGGACTTGATGAACCGCATCCGCCAGCCGTTCAATGTCAATTCGCTGGCGCAGGCGGCGGCGATTGCCGCCCTGAACGACAAGGCATTCCTTGAGCAAAGCGCGCGCAACAACGCGGCCGGCTACCAGCAGTTTACGGAAGCGTTCACGCAGCTGGGCCTGGAATTCGTGCCGTCGCACGGCAATTTCGTGCTGGTGAAGGTGGGCGACGATGACGGTGCCGGCGCTAGAGTCAACCTGGCGCTGCTGAAACAGGGCGTGATCGTGCGCCCCGTGGGCAGCTACGGCTTGCCGCAATGGCTGCGCATTTCCATCGGCCTGCCGCAGGAAAACGCCATCTTCATCGCCGCGCTGACGAAAGCGCTGGCTTGACGATATGACGACGCCGGCACTGAACAAGGTAGTTATCTTTGGCGTAGGCCTGATCGGCGGCTCGTTCGCGCGCGCCTTGAAACACGCGGGTGCGGTCGGCACGGTGGTTGGCATGGGCCGCTCGCCGGCATCGATGGCGCGCGCGCTCGAACTGGGCATCATCGACGAGATCGGCGGCGACATGGCCAGTGCCATGGCCGGTGCCGACCTGGTGTTGCTGGCCGCGCCCGTGGCGCAGACGGGCGCTATCCTGGCGTCCATCGCGCCGCATTTGCAACCGGGCACCATCGTCACCGATGCGGGCAGCACGAAAAGCGACGTGGTGGCGGCCGCGCGCGCGGCGCTCGGTGGCAAGGTGGGGCAATTCGTGCCCGGCCACCCGATCGCTGGACGTGAGACGAATGGTCCCGACGCGGCCATCGTCGATCTGTATCAAGGCAAGAAAGTGGTGCTCACGCCGCTGACGGAAAACGCCGCGGCTGATGTGGAACTGGTGGCTGGCGCGTGGCGCGCCTGCGGCGCCATCCTGCGCACCTTGAGCCCCGAAGAACATGACAAGGTATTTGCCGCCGTCAGCCATCTGCCGCATTTGCTGGCCTTTGCGCTGGTCGACGACATCGCCAATAAGCCACACGCCGGCCTGCTGTTTCAATACGCGGCCAGCGGCTTTCGCGACTTTACGCGCATCGCTGGCTCATCGCCGGAAATGTGGCGCGACATCAGCCTGGCCAACCAGCCGGCGCTGCTGCACGAACTGGACGCCTACCTGGCGCAGTTGACGATCTTGCGCGCCCACCTGGCGGCGAACGACGGCGCCGCCATCGAAGGCGTGTATGCGAACGCCCAGCACGCGCGGCAGCAATGGATCGAGGCGATTGAAACGGCGGAAATTCCGGCCGCGCCCACACGATAAATACTCAAGGATTCCAGCATGACCCAGACCAAGCACTACCCCCACCATATCGATTTGAAGCCGGTGATGCACGCCGAAGGCACGGTGCGTTTGCCCGGTTCGAAAAGCATTTCCAATCGCGTGCTGCTGCTGGCCGCGCTGGCCAAGGGCACGACAAAGATCATCGACTTGCTCGCCTCCGACGACACCTTTGTCATGCTCACGGCATTGACCTCGCTGGGCGTCAAATGGACGCCGGATGAATTGACGGGCGACCCGGCCTCTGCCCACCAGGTGCATCACGTGGAAGGCTGCGGCGGCGTCTTCCCGCACCACGAGGCCGACCTGTTCATGGGCAACGCCGGCACGGCGATCCGCCCGCTGACGGCGGCCTTGGCCGTCATCGGCGGCGATTACACCTTGCACGGCGTGTCGCGCATGCACGAGCGCCCGATCGGCGACCTGGTCGACGCGCTGAATGCCGTCGGCACGCAGATCGAATACACGGGCGAGCAGGGCTTCCCGCCGCTGCGCATCCGCCGCGGCCACATCCACGCGCAACGCATCGCCGTGCGCGGCAACGTGTCGAGCCAGTTTTTGACGGCCCTGCTGATGGCGGCGCCGCTGATGGCGCGCGACCATGCGGTGACTATCGATGTCACGGGCGAGCTGATCTCGAAGCCCTACATCGAGATCACGCTGAACCTGATGCGCCGCTTCGGCGTGACGATCGAGCATGACGGCTGGCAGTCGTTCACCGTGCAGCCGGGCCAGCAATATCAAAGCCCGGGCACCATCCACGTCGAAGGCGACGCTTCGTCGGCCTCGTATTTCCTGGCGGCCGGCGCCATCGGCGGTGGTCCCGTACGCGTGGAAGGCGTGGGACGCGACAGCATCCAGGGCGACGTGCGTTTCGTGGAAGCCTTGCAGCAGATGGGCGCGACCATCACCATGGGCGAGAACTGGATCGAGGCCCGCTCGAAGGGCGTGCTGAAAGCCGTCGACATGGATTTCAATCATATTCCCGATGCGGCCATGACGATCGCCGTGGCCGCCCTGTACGCGGACGGCACTTCGACCTTGCGCAATATCGCCAGCTGGCGGGTGAAGGAAACGGACCGCCTGGCTGCCATGGCGACGGAATTGCGCAAGCTGGGTGCCGAAGTGGAAGAGGGCGCGGACTACCTGCGCGTGACGCCGCCGGCGCAAATTGCCGCTGCCACCATCGATACGTATGACGACCATCGCATGGCCATGTGCTTCTCGCTCGCTTCGCTCGATGGCGCCGCGCGCCGTGGCAATGAGATGCGCATCAATGACCCGAAATGCGTAGCCAAGACCTTCCCCGAGTATTTCGCCGCGTTTGCGGGGATTGCCAAAGACACCTTGATTTAATTGATTGTTTAATACTATGTCGACCTCCAACATTCCAGTCATCGCCATCGACGGCCCCACCGCTTCCGGCAAGGGCACGGTGGCGCACCGCGTGGCCGACAAGCTGGGCTTTCATTACCTTGACTCGGGCGCGCTGTACCGGCTGACGGCGCTGACGGCGCTGCGCCGTGGCACGGACTTGCGCGACGAGCATGCGCTGGCCAAGCTGGCCGAGCACTTGCCTTGCCATTTTGCGGGCGGCGAGATCTTGCTGGCGCAGGAAAACGTCACCGAGCAGATCCGTGCCGAAGAAGTGGGCAATACGGCGTCGAAAATTGCCGTACTGCCAACGGTGCGCCAAGCCCTGGTCAGTTTGCAGCTGGGTTTTCGCAAGACGCCCGGTCTGGTGGCCGACGGACGCGACATGGGCACGGTGATCTTTCCGCATGCCCCATTGAAGGTGTTCCTCACCGCCAGCGTCGAGGCGCGCGCGCAACGGCGCTACAAGCAATTGATAGACAAGGGTTTTTCTGCTAATATGGAAGACCTTCTGATGGATTTGCAGGCGCGGGACGAACGTGATACTCACCGTGCGATTGCGCCGCTGGTCCCCGCGGAAGGGGCGCATGTCCTCGATACCTCGGCCATGACGGCAGATGTTGCTGTTGAAACCGTGTTGAAATGGTATGCGTTGGTTGCAAAATGAGTTGCAAAATGGTGTGATTTTTATGCTATGTGGTGCCCGTTGACGGCTCCTGGCCTGTCCGGGTGTGTCAAAAACCTAACCCAGTTTAAGTCGCGTCGTGCGATCTCTGCTGGATAACCTGTGTGAACCCTATGTCTACTGTTACAACTAACGAATCTACCGGTATGGAAAGTTTTGCTGCGCTCTTCGAGGAATCGTTGTCGCGTCAAGATATGCGCTCCGGCGAAGTTATTTCCGCTGAAGTCGTGCGCCTCGACCACAATTTCGTGATCGTCAACGCCGGCCTCAAATCCGAAGCATTCATCCCTGTCGAAGAATTCAAGAACGACCACGGCGAACTGGAAGTCAAAGTTGGCGACTTCGTTTCCGTGGCGATCGAATCGCTGGAAAATGGTTTCGGCGATACCATCCTGTCGCGCGATAAAGCCAAACGTCTGGCTTCGTGGCTGGCTCTGGAAAAAGCGATGGAATCGGGCGAAATCGTCGTCGGTACCGTCAATGGTAAAGTCAAAGGCGGTCTGACCGTGTTGACCAACGGCATCCGCGCATTCCTGCCGGGCTCGCTGGTTGATACCCGTCCTGTCAAAGACACCACCCCATTCGAAGGCAAAACCCTCGAATTCAAGGTCATCAAACTGGACCGCAAGCGTAACAACGTGGTTCTGTCCCGCCGCGCCGTCATCGAAGCTTCGATGGGCGAAGAGCGTCAGAAACTGATGGAAACGCTGAAAGAAGGCACGGTCGTGACCGGCGTCGTCAAAAATATCACCGACTACGGCGCGTTCGTGGATCTGGGCGGTATCGATGGCTTGCTGCACATCACCGACCTGGCATGGCGCCGTGTACGTCACCCGTCGGAAGTACTGACGGTTGGCCAGGAAATCACCGCCAAAGTCTTGAAATACGATCAAGAGAAAAACCGTGTTTCGCTGGGCGTGAAACAACTGGGCGACGATCCTTGGACCGGTCTGTCCCGTCGTTACCCACAAAGCACCCGTCTGTTCGGTAAAGTAACGAACCTGACCGACTACGGCGCATTCGTGGAAGTGGAACAGGGTATCGAAGGTCTGGTACACGTTTCCGAAATGGACTGGACGAACAAAAACGTTGCTCCTAACAAAGTTGTCCAACTGGGCGACGAAGTAGAAGTCATGGTTCTGGAAATCGACGAAGAGCGTCGTCGTATTTCGCTGGGTATGAAACAGTGCAAAGCCAACCCTTGGGATGACTTTGGCGTTACCCACAAGAAGGGCGATAAAGTCCGCGGCGCGATCAAATCGATCACCGACTTCGGCGTGTTCATCGGCCTGGCCGGCAACATCGACGGTCTGGTGCACCTTTCCGACCTGTCCTGGACCGAAACCGGCGAAGAAGCCGTGCGTCGCTTCAAGAAAGGTGACGAACTGGAAGCCATCGTTCTGGCCATCGACGTTGAGCGCGAGCGCGTTTCCCTGGGCGTCAAGCAACTGGAAGGTGATCCATTCAACAACTTCGCAGCCATGAACGACAAAGGCTCGCTGGTAACCGGTACCGTTAAATCGGTTGAGCCTAAAGGCGCCGTGATCCAACTGTCCGAAGAAGTTGAAGGCTACCTGCGCGCTTCCGAAATCTCGCGCGACCGCGTTGAAGATGCTGGTACGCACTTGAAAGTCGGCGATACCGTCGAAGCAATGGTGTTGAACATCGACCGCAAAGCCCGTGGTATCCAACTGTCGATCAAAGCGAAAGACAACGTTGAAACCCAGGAAGCCATGCAGAAGATGGCAGCTACCGACAACAACGCAGCTTCGGGCACCACCAGCCTGGGCGCCTTGTTGAAAGCTAAGTTCGATAACAAGAACTAAGACTGCGGATACGGCAGATGACAAAGTCCGAGCTGATCAACCGCCTTGCTGAGCGTTATTCTCAGCTGGTGGCGAAAGATGCGGAGTATGCCGTCAAAACCATTCTCGATGCGATGACCAACGCCCTGGCGACCGGTCAGCGTATCGAGATCCGCGGTTTTGGCAGTTTTGCCCTGAACAGCAGGCCCCCGCGCATCGGTCGCAACCCGAAATCCGGCGACAAAGTGATGGTGCCTGAAAAACGGGTACCCCACTTCAAACCGGGCAAACAGTTGCGCGAGCGGGTGGACGCGATGGTCGGGCAACCGATAATCGAGGATTAATCGTCTGCTGGAAGGCGACATAGAAAGCGGCGTCCTTGGATGCCGCTTTTTTTTGTTAATATGCTGAGAATACCTGACATAAGCTACTGCGCGTCGCGCTTTGCGGCCTGCGATGCTCACCGTACTTCAGTACGGTTGCGCTTCTTGGCCACAAATCACTGACGCTCGCTACGCTTCTACCAGGCATTCCAAGGTTGTGCCATACGGGCATTTTTTGTACTTTCTGGGCGTATCGATGAAAATCATCTCCACCATCGTTGGCTGTGTTCTTTTCGTCCTGTTCTTCAGTTTTGCGCTGAAGAATGCGCAGGTTGTCGACCTGCATGTTTTCCTTAATTATGAAATTCGCGGCCCCCTGGTCTTGATGCTGCTGGGCTTTTTTGTCGCCGGCGCCAGCCTGGGCGTACTAGCTCTGACGCCGACCGTGTTCCGTCACCGCCGCGAAGCGACCAAGCAAAAAACCACCATTGCCGCGCTGCAGACCGTTGGCGTGCCCAGCAATGTCCAGCCGCAACCGGACAGCGTGAGCGCGCAGTAATCGGCGCCGTCGCTCCTATCTCTCTTACTCGAATAAAAACAATCGCATGGATTTTGAACTCTGGTGGCTCTTGGGTATCCCGGTGTTTTTCGCGCTGGGCTGGATTGCCGCGCGTGTTGACATTCATCAACTGGTGTCCGAATCGCGCAGCCTGCCGCGCAATTACTTCAAGGGCTTGAATTTCCTGCTCAATGAGCAGCATGACAAGGCCATCGATGCCTTCATCGAAGTCGTCAAGCTGGACCCGGAATCGGCCGATATGCACTTTGCGCTGGGCAACCTGTTCCGCCGCCGCGGCGAGACGGAGCGCGCCATCCGCGTGCACCAGAACTTGCTGGCGCGCCCGGACCTGCCGCTGGAACAGCAAGGCCATGCCGCCTATGAGCTGGGCATGGATTACCTGAAGGCGGGCTTGCTGGACCGCGCCGAAGAAACCTTCAACAGCCTGGTTGACACGCAATATGCGGCCCAGGCGCGCCGCGCCCTGCTGGAAATCTACCAGCGCGAAAAGGAATGGCCACGCGCCATCGAAGCGGCCGTGGGTTTGCAGGAATCGGGCGCCGGCGCGCGCCAGAAGGAAATCGCCCAGTTCTATTGCGAGCTGGCGCATGACGCTTTGGTACACATGAGGCCGGACGACGCCATGCCGCTGCTGGAAAAAGCCCTGCAGACGGACCGCAAGAGCGTGCGCGCCACCATCCTGACGGGTGACGTGCTGCTGGCGCGCGGCGACGTGGAAGGCGCGCTGATTACCTGGCGCCGCGTGGAGCAGCAAAGCGTGCCGCACGTGGCACTGGTGGCGCAGCGCCTGATGGATGGCTACACCAAGGTGGGCCGTGCTCAAGAGGGTGTGAACCTGTTGCGCTCCTACCTGGAAGAGGCGTCGTCGATTGACTTGATCGAAGTCGTCTTCAAGGCCGTCATCGAACTCGACGGCGTGGAAGCGGCGAAGCAGCTGGTCAGCGCCGAGCTGCGCCGTACGCCGACCCTGCTGGGCCTGGATAAACTGCTGGAAGCGCGCATGATGGATGCGCCGGCCGCGATCTGGTCCGAGCTGTCGATGGTGAAAAACCTCGTGCACGGCTACACGCAGAAGCTGGCCCGCTACCAGTGCAGCCACTGCGGCTTCAAGGCGCGCCAGTTTTACTGGCACTGCCCGGGCTGCAACCGCTGGGAAACCTATCCTCCACGCCGCACGGAAGAACTCAACGTCATGAATTAGTCGTGCCCACCACAGGGCCCATTGCTGCGTTGCAGCGCCTCGCCGTACTATTCGTACTGTCTTCGGCGCCGCGCCTTGCCCTGAACCCTGTGCTGCGCACTTGTAGGTCAGAGATATATATTACAAATACGGCACAACCATGAAAATCACCATTATCGGCACGGGCTATGTGGGCCTCGTGACGGGCGCCTGCCTGGCGGAACTGGGCAACGACGTCTTTTGCCTCGACCTGGACGTACAAAAGGTCGCCTTGCTCAACAGCGGCGGCATCCCCATCCATGAACCGGGCCTGGAAGAAGTCGTGGCGCGCAACCGCGCCGCCGGGCGCATGACCTTTTCCACCGACGTCGAGGCCGCTGCCGCGCACGGCGTGATGCAATTCATTGCCGTCGGCACGCCGCCCGATGAAGACGGCTCGGCCGACCTGCAATACGTGCTGGCGGCCGCGCGCGGCATCGGCAAGTACATGACGGATTTCAAGGTCATCGTCGACAAGTCCACCGTGCCCGTCGGCACGGCTGAAAAAGTGCGCGCCGCCATCCAGGGCGAACTGGACACGCGCGGTGTGGCCGCCACGTTCTCGGTCGCGTCGAACCCGGAATTTCTCAAGGAAGGTGCGGCCGTCGAAGATTTCATGCGCCCGGACCGCATCGTCATCGGCGTCGACGCGACGCCGGACGGCGAGCGCGCGCGCGAATTGCTGAAAAGCCTGTACGCGCCGTTCAACCGCAACCACGAACGCACTTACTGGATGGACGTGCGTTCGGCCGAATTCACGAAGTATGCGGCGAATGCCATGCTGGCCACGCGTATTTCCTTCATGAATGAACTGGCCAACCTGGCCGACAAGGTGGGCGTCGACATCGAGGCCGTGCGCCACGGCATCGGTTCCGACCCGCGTATCGGCCACAGCTTCCTGTACGCCGGTTGCGGCTATGGCGGTTCCTGCTTCCCGAAAGACGTGCAGGCGCTCGAGCGCACGGCGCGCGGCCACGGTCAGGAATTGCTCATCCTGCGTGCCGTCGAAGCCGTCAACGACCAGCAGAAGCAGGTGCTGGGCCGGAAAGTGGTCACACGCTTCGGTGCAGATCTGACGGGCCGGCATTTTGCCGTATGGGGGCTGGCCTTCAAGCCGAACACGGACGATATGCGCGAAGCGTCGGCCCGTGTCCTGCTGGTCGACTTGCTGGGGCGCGGCGCCACGGTAGCCGTCTACGATCCTGTCGCCATGACCGAGGCAAAGCGGGTGCTGCAACTGGACTTGACGCCCGAGCAATTGGCGAAGGTGCGCTTTGCCGACAGCCCGCTCGACGCCTTGACGGATGCCGATGCGCTGGCCATCGTGACCGAATGGAAAGCCTTCCGCAGCCCGGATTTCGAGCAGATCAAGGTGCGCCTGAAGCAGGCCGTTATCTTTGACGGGCGCAACCTGTTCGAGCCGGCCGTCATGGCCGAGGCGGGCATCGAATACCACGGGATCGGTCGTTCGATCCTGACACGCGCATGAGTGCCCATGAGGTGGCAACCTTGACGGCGCCGGCGGCGTTGGCCCAGGTACGTCTGCTGGTGGTGGGCGATGTGATGCTGGACCGCTACTGGTTCGGCGACGTCAGCCGTATTTCGCCGGAAGCGCCCGTGCCCATCGTGCGCATCGAGAAGCGCGAGGAGCGCCTGGGGGGCGCGGCCAACGTGGCGCGCAACGCGGCCGCGCTGGGAGCGAAGACGAGCTTGCTAGGCGTGGTCGGCGACGACGAGGCTGGCAGCCAGGTCGAGCGCCTGCTCGAAGGCGGCGGCATCCACAGCTATCTGCAGCGCGATGCGGCCATTTCCACCATCATCAAGCTGCGCGTGATTGGCCGCCAGCAGCAAATGCTGCGCATCGACTTCGAGGATGCGCCCAGCGATACGGTGCTGCGCGACAAGCTCAAGCAATTCAATGCCCTCTTGCCGCACTACGACGTGGTGATCTTGTCGGACTACGCCAAGGGCAGCCTGGTGAACGTGGCCGAGATGATCAAGGCCGCCAGGGCTGCCGGCAAGATCGTCATGGTCGACCCGAAAGGCGATGATTTCAAACGCTATGCGGGAGCGTCAGTGCTTACTCCGAATAAGTCCGAACTGCGCCGCGTGATCGGCAACTGGAGCACGGAAGAGCAATTGACGGAACGCGCGCAGCAGATGCGCGCGCAGCTGGGCCTGGAAGCCTTGCTGCTGACCCGCTCGGAAGAGGGCATGAGCTTGTACACGGCCGATGAGGTGCTGCACATGCCTACCGATGCGCGCGAAGTGTTTGACGTCTCGGGCGCCGGCGACACGGTGATCGCCACCATGGCGGCCATGCTGGGCGCCGGCATGGGCTTGGGCGACGCCGTGCGCACGGCCAACCGGGCTGGCGGCATCGTCGTCGGCAAGCTGGGCACGGCCACGGTTACCCGCGAAGAGCTGTTCCCGCAATAGTCCGCTGTATTCCACCTTCTACCTGCGCTGCATCGTTTGATCTGGCGCAGGTTTTCCCCTGCTTCCGTTGTCCCGTCTTGTCAACCGTATCACGCCACAGCCGTTAAAGCCCTTAAGGCGCTGCTCCTCCCTTGCGTTCGAGTCATCTTGAAACCACATCACGGAGAGATACCCATGTTCAAAAAAATACTGCTGGCCATCGCCACCCTGATCGCGACGATGGGCTTTGCCTTTGCCCAGGTCGATGTCAACAAGGCGGACCAGGCGGCACTCGACAGCGTCAAGGGCATCGGCCCCGTCACGTCGAAAGCCATCGTCGATGAACGCGCCAAGGGCGGCGCCTTCAAGGATTGGGCCGATTTCGAAAGCCGCGTGAAGGGCATCGGCCCGAAAAGCGCCGAGAAACTGTCGGAAGCGGGCTTGCAGGTGAATGGCCAGGCCAAGTCCGGCGCGCCAGCGGCCCCGGTGGCGAAAGCTGCCCCGGCAAAAGCTGTTGTGAAGGAAGTTGCCGCGAAAGAAGCCGCACCGAAGCCAGCTGCTGCGACCGATACCGCTGCGGCACCAGCCAAGACAGCCGCTGAAACGAAGAAAGAAGCGGCTGCCGCGAAGAAAGAAGCCAAGGCTGCCGCTGCTGCAGCGAAGAAAGAAGCAGCCGCTGCCAAGGTGGTGCCTGCTGCAGCGCCTGCCCCTGCCCCTGCTGCTGCAGCGGCCGATGCCACCCTCGTGAAAACGGCTGCCGAAACGAAAAAGGAAGCCGCTGCTGCGAAGAAGGCGGCAACGGCCGCCAAGAAAGAAGCCAAGGCTGCGGAAACGGCTGCGAAGAAGGAAGCAAAATTGGCTGCAGCCGATGCGAAGAAGGTTGAAGCCGAGAAAAAGTAAGCGTGTTGCTGTAAAGCGTGTTGCGTGGTGGTGCCGCGCAGCACGAGAAAAAACCCTGCGTGGTACCGGCTGCGCGGGGTTTTTTTATACGCCCGCCACTTTGCCTGGCCTGCGCGCCTACAGTTGCGACTCGATCGGTAGCCAGCGCATCACGGACACCAGCATGCGGCGCCAGAAGCCCGCCTCGGGATCGTGCGTCCACACCTTGGCGGGCTGCTCGGTGCCATCGGACCAGCGCAGGGCGCCGTTGTCGAGGAATACGCGGTAGCTGGTATCGCTAGCCGTCGAGTGCAGGAACAGTGCGCGCATGTCAGCCGCCAGCGCGGCATCGTCGAACAGCACGCCCATTTCCGTGTTGAGCTGGGCCGAGCGGGGATCGAGATTGAAGGAGCCGACGAAGCCCCGTTGGCCATCGACCACCACGGCCTTCGTATGCAGGCTGGCGCGGCTTGAACCCAGCAGGCTGATGCGCTTGCGGTGCAGGGTCTTCAACTCATACAGCCCGATGCCGCCGCCCAGCAGCGCCTGGCGGTAGCGCGCATAGCCTGCGTGCACGAGGGCCACGTCGGTGGCGGCGAGCGAGTTGGTCAGCACCTGGACCCTGACGCCGGCGGCAACCTTGTCGGTCAAGCTCTGCGTGAGCGCCTGGCCGGGCACGAAGTATGGCGAGGTCAGCAGCGTTTCTTCGCGCGCCTGCGTCAGCAGGGGCAGCAAGCTGTGCATGAGCCAGTGCTCGCTGCGCTGCAAACTGGCCACGGGAGCGGCTTTTTCCGGCGGGTCCGACAGCACTTGCACTTGCGCGCTCCAGTGCAGGCGCAGCCGGCCATCCAGGTGGGCTTGCAGCTGGCCCGCATCGGTCAGCTGCCGCAGATAGGGCGAGGCGCCCAGTTCGCCCGTGAGCGCATCGAGGCGGGCGCGCACAGCCTGCAGCTCCGGCGCGCCTGGATTCTTGCCGGCATGCAAGGCGCCGATGGGGATGACGGCGCGGCTGTTCCAGAAGCGGTCGAAGATGTCGCTCGTCTGTCGTACGGCGGGACCCACCAGCAGCAAGTCGGCATCCTGGAAATTGACTTGCTCGGCGGCATCGAAGTATTCATCGCCGATATTGCGCCCGCCGACGAGGGCAACCCTGCCGTCGACGATCCAGGCCTTGTTGTGCATGCGCCGGTTCAGGCTGACGGCGCGCAAGGCCATTTCCATGGCGCGGCGCCAGATACCGTCGCGGTTGCGGCCAGGATTGAAGATGCGCACGTCGATCAGCGGATGGCTGTCGAGCGCGAGGATGGCGGCGTCCTGGCCGCGCGCGTTGATATCGTCAAGCAACACGCGCACGCGCACGCCGCGGTCGGCCGCGCGCAGCAGTTCGCGCACCAGCAGCCGTCCCGTGACGTCGTTATGCCAGATGTAGTACTGCAGGTCGATGCTGCGGCCCGCTTCGCGCGCGCTCAGGGCGCGCAGGGCGAACGCCTCCAGATTGTCGTCGATCAACGCCGTGCCGCTCTGCTCCGGACGTTGCGCCAGCTGCGGCGCCAGCACGCGGTCGAGCAAGGTAGCGTCGGCTGCCACGGGCAAGGCCGTACCCGGTGCCCCCAGCGAACGTTCGGCGAAGCGCCCGTAGCTGTACAGGGCGGCTATGCTGAGCACGGCAAACAGCGTGGCCAGCAGTAGCAGTTTGACGAACATGCGGCGCACCGTCAGCGGACTGCGGGCATGCTGCGGCGCGAGGAAAGCTTGGCGGTGTGGGGCATGCGGTCTCTTTCAGCTGGATGGCAACAGCCGATTGTAGCAGTTTCTATCATGCACGATTTTCAGGCCGTGCCCGCCGGCAGCCGTGCCAGGAAGCCATGAATCTGCGACACCACGGCTGCCCCCTCACCGACGGCGGCGGCCACGCGCTTGGTCGAGCCGGCCCGCACGTCGCCGATGGCGAAGACGCCTGGCACGCTGGTTTCCAGTGTCGCCCGGTCGGGCTGGTCGGGTGGCGGGTAGGGCAAATGCGTGGCGTGGCCTTGGGCGCGGCATTCGGCGCGCGTAACGTCGAAGCCCGTGCGAATGAAGCCCTGTTCGTCGACGGCCACGGCGCAGTCGTGCAGCCAGTCCGTGTTCGGATCGGCGCCGACGAAGAGGAACACGCGGCGCACGGCGCAATCGCACTCTTCGCCGGTCTGCTTGTTGCGCCAGCGGGCGCCCGTCAAGCCCTCCTCGTCGCCTTCGAGGGCGATGATTTCCGTATGCGTGTGCAAGGTGATGTTGGGCGTGGCGGCGATGCGCTCGATCAGATAGCTCGACATGCTGGCCGCCAGTCCCTCGCCGCGGATGACCATGTGGACTTTGGCGGCATGGCCGGAGAGAAACACGGCTGCCTGGCCGGCCGAATTGCCGCCGCCCACCAGAATGATTTCTTCCTGCTTGCACAGCTTGGCTTCGATGGGCGAGGCCCAGTAATACACCCCCCGTCCCTCATACGTTTTCAGGTTCGCCAGCGAGGGTCTGCGGTAGCGCGCGCCGCAGGACAGCACCACAGTGCGGGCGCGCACCTGCGTGCCGTCGCACAGCTTGACGCGCAGGGGCCAGCTGTCGCACAGCAAGTTGGCGGCGCTGGCCGGGGTGGCGATTTCGACGCCGAACTTTTGCGCCTGCACATAGGCGCGTCCCGCCAGCGCGCGGCCGGAGATACCGGTGGGAAATCCCAGGTAATTTTCGATGCGCGCGCTGGCACCCGCCTGGCCGCCATACGCGCGCTGTTCCAGCGCCAGTACAGTCAAGCCTTCGGAGGCTGCATACACGGCCGTGGCCAGGCCGGCGGGCCCGGCGCCCACCACCAGTACGTCGAAGATCTTGTCGCCGGACAAATCGGGCAGCATGCCCAGGCAGCGTCCCAGTTCCGCATTGCCGGGGTTTTTCATGACCTTGCCATCGGGACAGACGACCAGTGGCCATTCCTGCGGCGTGGGCTGGTAGCGCTCGGCCAGCGCAGCGGCGGCCGCATCGCTGGCCGGGTCGAGCACCGTGTGCGGGTGGCCATTGCTCGACAGAAAACTTTGCAGGTGGAACAGATTGCCATTGCCGCGGGGGCCCACCAGCACGGGGCCGCCCGAATTGACTTCGATCAACGCCACGCGGCGCAAGATCAGGGCGCGCACGATGCGCTCACCCATTTCCGCTTCCGCCACGATCAGTGCGCGCAGGGATTCCGAGCTGACGACGAGCACCTCCACGTCGCCCACGGCATGGCCATTGACGAGGGCGGGGCGGCCCGACAGCTGCGCCACTTCGGCGATGAAATGGCCGGGGCCGATTTCGCGCATCAACGAGGTGCGGCCCAGGCCTTCGTGGCGCGTGACGGCGACGTGGCCCGCCAGGATGACCAGCATGCCGAAGCTGCTGCTGCCTGCCTCGAACAGGGTGGCGCCGTCCGCATGCTGGCAAACCTGGCCATAGCGTTGCAATCGGCGCAGTTCCGCTTCGGTGAAGACGGGGGAAATCTGGTGCATGCGGCCCTGGATATCGAGGGTGCTGGCCTGGACGGGATCGTCCTGCGTGGTTTCTGGGATGAATTCGGGTGTGGTGCTGGCCATGACTGATCCATTGATTGAATAAGCAAATTACTAAAATAACTAACCGTCACGAGTCTAGCGCATGCGTGCGCGGCGCGCTGGCGCATCGCGCGTGGCGACCCTGGCATGCTGCAAAGCCAGGCACCATGCGGCCTGGCGTGCGGGCGGCCGCGACGCGGGCTGCCTGGCGGAACACCGGCTTTTAGCCATGCGCCGTCCAGCATCTCATATTAGAATGGGTCTTTGTTGAAATTACTTAAACAGACACGATGGCTTACAAGACACTTGAAGATACGATAGGCAATACTCCGCTGGTGCAACTGACGCGCTTGCCGGGCGCCGATGCGATAGCGCGCAACAACGTCATCCTCGGCAAGCTGGAAGGCAACAACCCGGCCGGCTCCGTGAAGGACCGCGCCGCCATGTCGATGCTCAAGCGCGCTGAAGAGCGCGGCGTCATCAAGCCGGGCGATACCCTGATCGAGGCCACCAGCGGCAATACGGGCATCGCGCTGGCCATGGCCGCCGCCTTGCGCGGCTACAAGATGCTGCTCTTGATGCCAGACAATCTCAGCGTGGAGCGCCGCCAGAGCATGGCCGCCTATGGCGCCGACATCCTGCTCACGCCGAAGACGGGCGGCATGGAATATGCGCGCGACCTGGCCGAGCAGATGCAGAAGGATGGTCGCGGCGTGATCCTCGACCAGTTCGCCAACGAAGACAATTCACGCGCCCACTATGAAAGCACGGGACCGGAAATCTGGCGCGATACCAATGGCCAGGTTACGCACTTCGTCAGCGCCATGGGCACGACGGGCACCATCATGGGCGTGTCGCGCTATTTGAAGGAACAGAATCCCGCCATCCAGATCATCGGCGCACAGCCCGAGGACGGTTCGCAGATTCCCGGCATCCGCAAATGGCCGGAAGCGTACTTGCCGAAAATTTACGACAAGTCGCGCGTGGACCAGGTGGAATACGTGAGCCAGGGTGTGGCTGAGCGCATGGCGCGCAGTCTGGCGGCGGAAGAGGGCTTGTTCTGCGGCATCTCGGCAGCCGGCGCCTGCGAAATCGCGCTGCGCATCTCGCAAACGGTGGAAAACGCGACCATCGTGTTCGTCGTCTGCGACCGCGGCGACCGTTACTTGTCCACGGGCGTGTTTCCTGCTTAATGGCGTCGATACAGTTTGGGGAACAAGGTAAGGCTGGAAATATATCGGCCAGAACGGCCTGAGAACTGCTGGAAATACCCCCTCCCCATGGCGGGGAGGGAAAACCTGCGAAATTGGCAGGATCAGCCTTGTGGCGTTTCGCCTTCTTTTGGCTTGAATTGCTTGTCGCTGATGCGGAATTTATTACGACGGTCACCCATCAGGTAGCGCAAGTCGCGGATGCTCAGGTCGCTCACTTCGTGCATGCGGATCAGCAGCGATGCGCCGACCGGCAGGCGGTGGTGACGGATTTTGCTGATCACTGGTGGCGCGACTTCGAGCGCGCGCGACAGCGCTGCGTCGTTTTTCAGGCGCAGATTTTCGATCAGGGTATCGAGCAATCTGTTTGGGTTGTACTGGAGCAGATCGTCGGAGTCCGAATCGCTGTTCATATCAATGCCGACTTGGTTTGTCATGATGTTAATGTTCCTTCTGTAGTTGCACTGCAAAGTAAAAAACACTCGGAGCTCGCTCTTGCTGCGTTCATGTTCATTCTTTACTAAAAGGAACAAATTCACACACGGTACGATCCGGGATACAGTTTTTCATGATATATACACAATTGTACAACAGGATTCAATTTCAGACCGGAAAGCCTGGTAATCTTGCTTTATATAAAATAAGTGTTGTCTTATTGCAACAGCTATTTCTTCTTTATTATGCTCTATGATAGAGCAAAAATTGTACTTTGACAAAAGTTAAGTATAGAACCATTTCCGTATTCCGTGCCGCACAAAGGCTGGCGAGCGAGGCTGGCACGTGTTATCGGCCCTACCATAGACCTGTTTGCCGGTCGCTTCAACATCGCTTACGCTTTCTTACAAGTAATATTATAACTTTACACTGACTTTCGGTTAGCGTGCGCGCACTTGGCTGATGGCCTTGCCCAGGTCAATCACGGACATAGCATAAAAATAACTTCTGTTGTATTGAGTTATAGCAAAGAAGTTATTGCTTGCCAAGTGATACTCAGTTGCTTCGGAACCATTTTGCAGATCGATCAGGCCGAACAACATGTTCCGGGGCGTGGACGAGACGGTACGCACACCGGCTTCCTGCAATTCTTCCAGGCTGTACTTGGCTTGCAAACCTTGGCCGATGAACTTTTCCCAGGCGTGGTTGGCCGAGACGCTGACGTGATAGGTGCTGATGGCCGGGTCATCGCGGCGCCAGCCGTGTTCGACGAGGAAATGCGCCACGCTGCCGATGGCGTCGGCCCTGGAATTGCGCAAGTCGATGTGGCTATCGCCATCGAAGTCCACCGCATATTTCATGATGCTGCTGGGCATGAACTGCGGCAGGCCGATGGCACCCGCATACGAGCCGAGCAGGGTCAAGGGATCGATGCCGTCCTTGCGCGCGTACAGCAGTGCGTTTTCCAGTTCCCCCTTGAAAAATTCCATGCGCGCGGCCCGCGTCGGGCTTTCCGGATAGGAAAATGCCAAGGTGGTCAGCGCGTCGAGCACGCGGAAACTGCCCGTGTTGCGTCCGTACACGGTTTCCACGCCGATGATGCCGACGATGATCTCGGCCGGCACGCCATATTCGCGCTCGGCGCGCGTCAGCGCTTCGGCGTTCTCTTCCCAGAATTTCACGCCCGCATTGATGCGCACCGGCTCGATGAAGCGGGCGCTGTAGGCTTGCCAGTTCTTCGGCTTGCCCGGCGGCGCCGGCTTCATCAACTGCACGGTCGACTCGACATAGCGCACCTTGCCGATCAGGGTATCGAGCTCGGCGCGGTCAAAGCCATGCTTGGCGGACATCTCGTCGAGGAAGGTGCGGACTTCTTTCCAGTTGGCATAGTCGACAAATTCGCCTTCGAAGTCGAATTTCGCCGGTGCTTTCTTCGTCGCCGGCTTGCCGGCCACCTTCTTGACGGGCTGAGCCTTGGCCGCGCGTACGGCACGGGCGCGGTCGGCGGCGGAAATATTGCTGTTTTCGCCTGCGTGCGCGGTCGCCAGGCACAGGGGAAGGGAGAGGAGCAGGGACAGGGCGGAGGTTTTGATCGGTAACAAGGAGCGTCTCATCGGCATTGGGTTAGCAGGCGGCGCAAGCTGCGCCGCGCGCGGAGTTGTTCGTCTGGGTTGGCATTACCATACTTCATCGCGGCATAGATTGCCAGAAACTGTGCGATGGCGGCGTGCGCCTCGGGCGTGGCCTTGCCGGCGGCCAGACGCGCAGCATAACCGTGCGGGCCTTCATGCGGCGCACGGCTGTAGCCGCGCTGCGCCTGCTGGCGGCAAAACTGTGCGTACAGGGCGTCGAGCGGATCGCCTTGCCGCGCTTGCCGCCAGCAGACCAGTGCGCCGGCTACGGCCGACAGCAGGGCCAGCACGGCGCAGGCGAGTGCCAGGGTCGTCGCCGGCAGGTTTTTCAAACTATCGAGCATGGCGCGCTGGCGTTGCGGCGTGGTATCGAGCGCCCAGCTGTTCCAGGCGTGCTCGGCCTGCTGCCATTGCTGGCGCCACGCGGCAAGCGCGCCGTGCGCGCCGCCATCGAGGCCGGCCAGGGCGCGCCACGCCGACAGCGGCGACGGGGCCGGTGGCAGGGCGGCATCGAGGTTGCGCTCGGTGCGCAGCGGTGCGACGGCGCTGGTGGGGTCGACGCGCACCCAGCCCCTGCCAGCCAGCCACACTTCGCTCCAGGCATGGGCATCGGACTGGCGCACAGTCAGGCTGGGGCTGCCGTCGGCACCGGCGCGTGTGCCGCCCTGGTAGCCCGTGACGACGCGCGCGGGGATGCCCATGGCGCGCATCAGCACGACGAAGCTGCCCGCGTAATGCTCGCAAAAGCCCGCCTGCGTGATAAACAGGAAGTCATCGACGCCATGCTTGCCCAGCAGCGGCGGCTGCAGGGTGTAGCGGAAGGGTGCGTGGTGGAAGTGGTCGAGCACGGCGGCGATGGCGTCGGTGGGCGCCAGCATCTGCGTGCCGCTGCCACGCAAGGCGCGGGCCCAGGCCACGCTGCGCGGGTTGCTGCCAGCGGGCAAGGCCAGCCATGGCTGCTGCTGTTCAGGCGACAGGCTTGTTTGCAACCGGTAGCGGGGCTGGGAACTGACGCGGTAACGCACGGTCGAAGTAATAGGCTGTATGGTCAGCACTTCCAGCGCGGACGAGACGACATACGGGTTGCCGGGCAAGCGTTCGATGCTGCGCGGCAGGTCGAGCGCGAAGATGCGCCGCTGGCCGCTCGCTTGCAAGGTCACTTCGTATTGGCTGGGCTGGCCTTCCAGGGTGATGTCTATCCGGCTGTCGCTGGCAGGCGCGTGCCGGCCAGCGCCCCTGCGGCTCCAGGTGGCGCCGTCGTAGTAGCCCAGCACCACGCCGCGCCAGTACAGCTGGTCTTGCGGCGGGATAGGCGTGGAAAAGCGGGCCGTGAAGACGGGCTCGCCGGACAGGGCCAATGAGGCGATGGCGCCCGCTTGCATGCTGTCCGACAAGCCCGTGCGCGCTTGCGCGCCCTCGTGCGGCGCATCCCACAGGGGGCTGTCGGGACGCGGTACGGCAAGAAACATGACGGCCGACAGGGGAATGGCCAGCGCCAGCATGCGTCCCAGCAAGCCTAGCCTTTGCGCCAGGCGGGGCTGCAGCGTGCCGTACTGGGCCGACAGCAGGGCGGCCAGCAGGACGATGACAGTAGCCAGCATCCAGGCGGCGCTGAGGATGCCTTGCGCATGAAAAAAATTGGCCAATAGCAAAAAGAAACTGAGGAAGACGAAGACAAAAATGTCGCGCCGGCCATGCATTTCCAGCGATTTCAAGGCCAGTAGCAGGACCAGCATGGCCACGCCCGCATCGCGCCCCAGCACGCTGCCATAGCTGGCGTACACGCCGGCGATGCCCAGCAGGGCCAGCGGCACGAGCACAGCTAGCTGTGGCTGGCGCCGGCCCCGTACTGTCATGTTGGCGCGCCACAGCAGGGGCGCGGCAGCGGCGGCCGACAACCAAGGGGGCAGGTGCAGCGCGTGCGGCGCCAGCACCATGGCGGCGGCCAGCAACAGCAGCAGGATGTCGGCCTTCTCGCGCGGCAAGCCGCTCAGCCAGGCTTTCATGGCATCGCCTGCGCTGGCGGCAAATCGTGCGGCGAACCATGCAGGGCCAGCGCGCGCAGGCAGGCGTCGCGCTGGCTCGCTCCGAGGGCCGGTGCCAGAGTCAGCACACCCAGGCGCAAGCCATACGGCAGGCCCGTGCGTTCCGCCTGCAGCACCCAGGCGGCCAGGCGCGACAGGCGCGCTTCCGGCGCCAGCGCGTGCAAGTCCGCGTGGTCGAGCATAAGGTTGCCATGCGTGCCGTGCGGTGCGCCAGCTGGTGCGTCGGCGCCAGGCTGGAATTGCTTGCTAAATAAATGCTCGCCATCATGGCGGGCGATCTGGCGCCATGCCAGGCGCTGCAAAGGGTCGCCTGGCTGGTAGGCGCGTACACCGGCCAGTTCCAGTGCGCCATCGGGCGAGCTGGGTGAGCCTGGCTGCCGTGCTTGCTGCACTGTGCCGCCCGGCCAGGGCAGCGGCGGCGCATCTTGCTCGGGCTGCGGATACACGAGCACGCGCGCCTCGGGCTGCCAATCGCACCAGGCAACAAACAGGCCCAGCGGAAAGTTGCCGGACAGGCGCACGGCAGGCGCATCAAACCAACCCCGTTGCTGCGCCTGCATGCCGATGCTGACGGCCGTTTCGCCGTGGGCGGCGATATCGGCCAGGCTGGGCACTGCCGACGCGCCGCTCGCCGCCAGGCCGATCGCATGACGCGGGCGTGTGCTGCGGTTGATCAGGCGCAAGGTGAACAAGGCGTGGCTGCCCGCAAACACGGGGTTGCCGGGCGTGGCTGCCAGCGACAGCCCCGCCAGGTTGCGGCTGGTAAACAGCATGTCGGCGATGGCGCAGGCGGCCGCGAAATACGTCAGCGCATAGCCCAGGCCCAGGCGGTAATTGACGGCGGCGATCCACAGCACCAGCAGCAGCGCGGCAAATGCCAGGCCCGCACGCGAGGGGCGGATGTGCACGCGTTGCGCGCCCAGCCAGGGGCGTGCCGGCAGCCATGGAAGAGTGCGCCAGCGCATGCCGCTCAGACGGGGATGCTCAAGAGCAGATGCTGCAGCAGCACGCGACTGTCCGTGCTCTCTTGCGCGGCATGCAGGCGGTGGGCGCAGACGGGTAACAGCACGGCTTGCACATCGTCGGGCGTAACGTGGTCGCGTCCGGCCAGGGCGGCCCAGGCGCGCGCCGCTTGCAGCAGGGCCAGCGCGGCGCGCGGGCTGAGACCATCGGCAAACACGCCGGGTGCGCGGGTGGCATGCACGAGGGCCAGCACGTAGTCGACCACGGCGGGCGAGGCGTGGATGGCGCGCAAGCCCGCTTGCGCCTGCAGCAATTCTTCCGCGTTCATCACGGCCGGCAAGGTGTGCAGCATGGCGCGGCGGTCGGCGCCCAGCAGCAGCGACCGTTCGGCGGCCGCATCGGGGTAGCCGAGCGTGACGCACATGAGAAAACGGTCGAGTTGCGATTCGGGTAGGGGAAAGGTACCCAGCTGGTGCGCGCAGTTTTGCGTGGCAATGACGAAGAACGGCTGCGGTAGCGCGTGCGTGACGCCATCGAGCGTCACTTGTCGCTCTTCCATCGCTTCGAGCAAGCCCGATTGCGTCTTCGGCGTGGCGCGGTTGATCTCGTCGGCCAGCAGTACTTGCGTGAACAGGGGGCCGCGGTGGAAAATGAAACTGGCGCTGGCGCGGTCATACACGCTCATGCCGGCCACGTCGGCGGGCAGCAGGTCGCTGGTAAACTGCTGGCGCTTCCATTGCAGGCCCAGCGAGATGGCCAGTGCATGCGCCAGCGTGGTCTTGCCCACGCCGGGAACGTCTTCGATCAGCAGGTGGCCGCCCGCCAGCACACAGGTGAGGGTCTGGCGGATCTGCAAGTGTTTGCCGACGAGAACTTCGCCGATCTGCTGTGCGGCCTGGTGTATTTTCGAAAACATGTTATTTCTATCACAGTACGATGGATTATTTAATTTACAATCGCTTTGGCCAGGTCAAACGGTACCGCCCGCCAGGTGCGCGCTCGTGGTAGATTAGAGTGACAGCAAAGGCGGCAAGGGCGGCACAGACCAGCCAGTGATTTTATGCGAGAACTCGCCAGGTAGGCAGGAATGCGCTGCAGTGACTGCGGCGCGCGTTCCCGGTATGGATAGAAAGCAGAGACAGAGGTAACCAGTACAGCGCATGAGCACAGCCATTTATACCCATCCCGATTGCCAGCGCCATGAAATGGGCGACTGGCACCCTGAATCGCCGGCCCGCTTGCAGGCCATCAATGATCAATTGATACTCGCGCATATCAGCGACCTGGTCGAGCACCGCGATGGCGTGCGCGCGCAATTGTCGGATATCGAGCGCAACCACAGCGCCACGGCCATCGGTCTGGTGCGCGACAATGTGCCGGCCCAGGGCGACTACTATCCGCTCGACGGCGATACCCTGCTCAACGCGCACAGCTACGACGCGGCGCTGGCCGCTGCTGGCTCGGCCGTGACTGCCACCGACGCCGTCATCGATGGCGAGATCAGCAACGCCTTTTGCGCGATCCGCCCGCCCGGTCACCATGCGCGGCCCAGCGAGCCCATGGGTTTCTGCCTGTTCAACAATGTTGCCATCGCCGCCAAGCATGCACTTGAAGTGCGGGGCCTCGAACGGGTCGCCATCGTCGACTTTGACGTGCACCATGGCAATGGCACGGCCGAATCCGTGGCAAATGATCCACGCATCTTGATGGTGAGTTTTTTTCAGCACCCGTTTTATCCATACAGCGATGTCGAATCCTACACCGATACGCGCGTCAACGTGCCCGTGCCGGCCCGCTCGAAGGGCGATGCCGTGCGCCAGCTGGTGCTCGACCACTGGCTGCCGGCGCTGCACCGGCAGCAGCCGCAGATGATTTTCATTTCCGCCGGTTTCGATGCCCACCGCGAAGACGACGTGGGTGGCATGGGCCTGGTGGAGGCCGACTACACGTGGCTAACGCAGCAGATGATGGCCGTGGCCAATCAGTATGGCAAGGGCCGCATCGTCAGTTGCCTCGAAGGGGGCTACAACCTGTCGTCCCTGGGCCGCAGCGTGGCGGCGCATGTGAAGGCGCTGGCGGAGCTGTAATGGTTGAGCTGTAACTACAGCAAGCTGGGGCGGCTGCGGGAATTGGTATGGCGATGGGTCTGGTAATCGACTGCGTCGCCGGCCATGAAGCGGCGCCAGGCTTGCGTGTAGACGAGCGATGATTTATCCGCGTCGAAGCTGTCGAGCTGCAACATGTCGCGGTGGTGCTTGATTTCATTGACCAAGTGGTCATACAGCATTTGCAAGCCATAGCTGTCGGCGCTCTGGCGTTTCAGGCGCTCTTCCAATTGTGCCACTTGCCCCTGCAATTGCCGACATTCCTTCTTCCAGTCATTGCGCGGCACGCGCTTGGGCGCCTTGCCAGTGTGTTCCATCATCATATTATCGAACTATTCCCATCGCATATCTCCCTGGCGAGAGCCAGCCTGGAAATAATTGCTTTTCATTTAAGAGGCGATATTAGAGCATACTTTTTTGTTTCTTACAGTAAATATAAAAATCCACGTGGAAATATTTGATCTGGCTTTCCTGACGCGTGTCACTGGTGCTGCGTTTCCTTCAACGGCGCTTCGGGGGCCGCTCCGGCCATTTTTCCGTCGTCGGCGTAGGTCAGGGTCAGCAGGGTATTGTCATCCCAGTTCAGGTCATGCAATGGCGGCACGTAGCGCTGGCGGTCTTGCGTGACGCGGATGTCCAGCGTACGCTCGCCCGAGCGCGCCTGTACGGCCAGCAGCTTGCGGAACGCGGGAAACGGCACGTGGATCAGCGACGAGTGGCACGGCCCGCCCGCCAGGCGGAACAGGTTGCGCCGGACAAAGGGCAGGTCATCCTGCTCGACGGCCCAGCGGATTTCGCATTCCAGGCGCAAGTCGCCCAGGCGGCGCACGTTCTGGGGCAGGCCCGGCGTGTGGATGTCGGCGCGCCAGCGCAGGGTGTCGCGCTTCTTGTTGCTGACCAGGTCGGCATTCGCGTCGTAGGCGGTCTTGTCGCGCGTCAAGGTGAAGCCGCCGTCCGCCGCCAGGGGGACAGGGATCGACAGCTTGTCGGCCGACAGGTGCAGGGTCACGCCATCGAGCCTGGCCTGGGACGTGGCGGGGATCAGCATGAAGCGCAACGGCGCGCCCGGCGCCAGGCGCTGGTGGTCGGCATACGCGTCGAGTCCCTTGAGCATGGTGCGGTAGGGGCGCAAGTCGGGATCGCGCGTGCCTTGCACGTCGACAACCTGCTGCATAGCCTGGCTGGCCGTGTCGCCGGGCGCCGCTGGTTCCTGGGCCATGGCGGGCAGCAGGCAGGCGCAAAGGGGGGCAAGGAGGATAAAACGGGGAAGATGCATGGAATGCGTGCCAGGTTGAGCTTGCAATGGGGAAACCGGCCAGGCTGGACGGACTGCGGATCTTATCATTCAAGTAACTGCTAAATTATCACCAATTGTCTCGTCCGCGTCGCACGGCTGGCGCTGGCGGTGGAAAATGCGACGTCGTGGCGGCAACCACGTAAAATAGCGGATTGACTGAACGAACTGAAGGCAAGAGCATGGCGATACAATGGTACCCAGGACACATGAACGCGGCCCGCAAGAAAGCGGCCGAGACCATGGAAAATACCGACCTGGTGATTGAAGTGGTGGACGCGCGCCTGCCGGCAGCCAGTTGCAATCCCATGGTGGACGAGCTGCGCCTGTTCCGCCAGCGCCCTTGCCTGAAGATCCTCAACAAGACCGACCTGGCCGATCCGGCCGCCACTGCCGCCTGGGTGGCCTATTTCAATGCCCAGGAAGGCGTGACCGCGTATGCGATGACGACCAAGAAGCCGGCCGACGTGGCCCGTATTCCGGACCTGGCCAAATCGCTGGCGCCGCACCGTGGCGTGCCGACGAAGCCGCTGCGCATCATGATCATGGGCATCCCCAACGTGGGCAAGTCGACCCTGATGAACGCGCTGCTAAAAAAGCGCGTGGCGAAGGTGGGCGACGAGCCGGCTGTCACCAAAATGCAGCAAAAGCTGTATCTGGACAAGAACACCATCCTGGTCGACACGCCAGGCATGCTGTGGCCGAAGATCGCCATCCCCAGCGACGGCCTGATGCTGGCGGCCAGCCACGCCATCGGCTCGAACGCGCTGATCGAAGAGGAAGTGGCCGTATTCCTGGCCGAGGAATTGCTCAAGCGCTATCCGGACTTGCTGGCGGCCCGCTACGGCACCAAGGTCGGCGAAGTCGATGCCATCGGCGTGGTCGAGGGCATCGCCGCCAAGCGCGGCTTCCGCATCAAGGGCGGCGACTACGATTTCGAGAAAGCCTCGCATACCTTGCTGCTCGATTACCGCAGCGGCATCCTGGGACGTATCTCGCTGGAAACGCCGGATACGCGCGCGGCCCTGCTGGCCCTGCACGCGGCCGAGATGGCGGAAAAAGCGGCGAAAGCGGCAGAGATTGCCGCCGAAAAGGCCAGGAATTCTGCGCGCGGCAAGCGCGGCACGTAAATCACTGCATCGCCATGCAAAAAGCGCCGCGACATCACTGTCGCGGCGCTTTTTTTATGCGGCGGCGCCTTCTCCAAACCTGAAACTTGTCACTGCCAGGGCGCCAAAGAAATCGTCCTCGTGATACACCACGTGCGCCGCTTCCTGCTCGGCCGCGCCCAGCGCCACCATCAGCGGCAACAGATGGTCTTCCTGCGGATGGGCCTGGCGTGCGCCCGGTGCCTCGTCCCAGGCCAGCAATTGCGCCAGCCTGTGTGCCGGCGGCAAGGCCATCGCATGGCGCAGCCAGGCATCGAACTGCTGCGAAGCAACGGCGCCCGCCTGGCCGAACTGGCGCAGGTTATGGTAACTGAGGCCACTACCCAGTATCAGCACGCCCTGCCGGCGCAAGCTGGCCAGCGCGCGGCCCACCTCGACGTGCGTGAGCGGATCGTAGCCGTGTTTCAGCGACAATTGCACCAGCGGCACGTCCGCCTGCGGGTAGATGGGGAACAGGGCGCTGAAGGTGCCGTGGTCGAAACCCCGCTCGTGGTCGAGGCGCGCCGGATGGCCGGCGGCATCGAGCAACTGTTTTACCTGCGCCGCCAGTGCCGGTGCGCCGGGCGCCGGGTACTGGATCTGGTAGGTGTGCGGCGGAAAGCCCGAATAATCGTAGATCATGCCCGGCTGCGGGCTGGCCGAGACGAGAAATTGCGGCCCTTCCCAGTGTGCCGTGATCACCAGCACGGCTGTCGGGCGCGCGCCGATCTGGTGCGGGATATCCTGCAACGACGCTTCGAGCGCGTCGTAGCGGCCGCCGAACTGGTCCTTCATGAACGGCCATGGGCCGCCGCCGTGCGACAGGAAATAGGTGGGGAAGGTGTGCTCTTGCATGGCGGCTCCTGAGGGAATGGCTGATGATGGATGGATGATAGTCATGTGTAATCAGTTGATCAAGATGGAAATTATTGATATATCATTTCCATTTTGTTGATGATGGGATGATCATGGATACCTTGCGCAGCATGCGCGTGTTTCGCGCCGTGGTGGAACTGGACAGTTTTGTGCGCGCCAGCGAGCGCCTGGATCTGTCGCCCGCCATGGTCAGCAAGCACGTGATGCACCTGGAGCGCCACTTGGGCGCGCGGCTGCTGAACCGCAGCAGCCGCCACCTGAGCCTGACGGAAATCGGCAAGGTGTATTTTGAACAGTGCCGCGACATGCTCGACAATCTCGACGAGGTGGAAGCGACCGTGGGCCGCACGACGGTGGTGCCGCGCGGCATGCTGCGCCTGAGCGCCCCCGTCTGGTTCGCCAACGCCATCTTTACGCGCACCCTGGCCGCTTACCGCGAACGCTTTCCGGAAGTCACGTTCGACATCGACTTGAGCGGGCGCGTGGTCAACCTGGTGGAAGAGGGTTTTGACCTGGCCTTGCGCGTGAGCCAGGCGCCATCGCCGACCCTGGTCGCGCGGCCCATCGGCAGCATCGCCTTTCACTTGGTGGCCGCGCCCGCCTACCTGGCGCGCGCGGGCCAGCCGCACCTGCCGCAAGACCTGGCGCTGCACGCCATGATCAGCTATTCCTTGTTATCGAACGGCAATGAACTGGCCTTCGACGGCCCGCAGGGACGCGAGACGGTGAAGTTTACACCCGTGCTGCAATGTAATAACGAAAGCCTGCTGCACGCGGCCGCGCTTGACGGCATGGGCATCGCCCTGTTGCCATCGTGGCAAACGGATGCGGACCTGGCGGCGGGGCGGCTGGTGCGCCTCTTCGACGGCTACCAGCTGGCGGGCGGCAAGGTGTACGCCGTCTACACCAGCCGCCGCTACCTGTCGTCGAAAGTGCGCACCTTCATCGACTTCCTGGCCGATGAAGGGCGCCTGGGGACGTAACTACGCCAGCGAGCGCTTGACGTCGATCAGCGCGAACAGGCGCGCGCTGCGCATCCACGCCAGCACCAGCGCCGCCAGCTGCGTCACCAGCAAGCCGCCCACGATGGCCAGTGGACCGGGCGCGGCCAGATTCAGGCGCGCCACGCACAGCAGCGCATACAACGCCAGTCCCAGCACAGTGATGACGAGGTAGATGGCCAGGCAGGCCAGCGGCCGCCGGCGCAGCATGCCGAGGCCCCGCCACCAGGCCTTGACGGCCGAGGTGCGGCGCCGGTCGACGGCCAGCGCCGCGCGGCCCGCGTCGAGCGTTGCGCAGGCCAGCAGGAACAGCAAGCCCGTCGCCAGCAAGGCCAGGTGACTGGCCAGGTCGGCATCGGCTTCCAGGATGGCCTTGGCCGCGTGCTTCTCGGCCAGTGTCAGCGCGCCGGCGCCGATGGCCAGCGCCATGCCCAGTGGCACGATGCTCCACAGCAACATGCGCAGCATGCGGCCATATTCGCTGAAGGCACCCGTCAGCAGGGGGCCGAAACCCAGTGGCGCAGGGGCGCGCGCGGCCGTCACCACCAGGCCGCTCAGCAGTGGTGAAAGCAGCAGAGTCAGGACGATGCCGGCGATGGCGGCTTGGCTGATGGCGGCGCCGTTGCGCCCCGTATTGGCCATCAGGTCGGCCAGGGTCATCAGGTCGAGCTTGTGCGCCAGGGCCGCCGCATGCACGGCCTGATCCAGGCTGGCGCTCAAGGTGCGCCAGAGGGGAATGGCGGCGACGATGGCGGGGATCAGCAGCAGGCCCGCCCACAGCAGCAGCAAGCGCCATTGCAGGGCGGCGCGGCTGGCGCGCGTGGTCAGGGTCAGGCCGCTGGCCCGTGTCGTGGAAGTGGCGCTCATACGATGGCAATCAGAGAAAGGAGGTATTGGAAGGCGGCGGCGAGGTCGAGGCTCCAGCGCCGTGCAGCGGACGTGTCGGCCTTCAGCGTGCGGCTGTCATCAAGCTTGTTGACGTCGAGGTAATGCACGCGGTCGGGGTCCAGCTCGGCCGAGACGGCCTTCACGGGCTTGCTCCAAGTGTAGCGCTGCCACAGCTGGTCGTTATCCCACACCACGCGCTCGGACGTGCCATCGGCAAATTTCACCAGCAGCACCTGCGGCACGGGCGCGCCGCGGCGGCGCAGCACCACGCTGGTCAGATACGGATACGGGCCTGTGCCGGGCTTGGCGTCCGGATGCGCCTTGTCCCACGCCGCGCGTACTTTTTTCTCCTCTTTTTCCAGCGTGTCGGCCGTGTGTTCCACGCGCTTGCCATCAATCAGCGCCATGCCGGCCAGCGGTGTCTGCTCTTCGCTGCTGAAGCTGCCGATGCGGTCGTCGATATTCGCGCTGGCATAGACTTGCTGCGCGAAGACCTGTTCCACGATGCGTCGCTGGCCCGTCGCCTCGGCCAGCGCTTCGCGCAGGTCGGCTACGCTGGGGTGGCGGAATTTCCACTGTTCGTAATACGCCTTGAAGCCCCGTTCCATGGCCTCGCTGCCGATGCGCGCTTCCAAGTCGCGCAGGGTGACGGCCGTGCGGCTGTAGACGGGACCCACGCCCTGCAGGCGGTTCCAGGCATTCTGTCCCAGCGGGTCGGCCGCGTCCTGGCGCGGTGCGGCCATGCGCTCGAATTCGAAGACCTTGAAGACGGGATCAAAGCCCAGGCGCTTGAGCAGAGGCGTGGTGGCGTGGATATCCTGGCCGCGCGCGCGCAGCATGCGCTGGTCCCAGTACTCGTTCAAGCCTTCGTCGAGGATGGGTTCCTCGAACTCGTTCGAGGCCAGGATGCCGTAGAAATAGCCATGCCCGAATTCATGGATGGTGACGAAATCGAGGCCGAATTCGGGAATGGTCTTCGGCTGCAGGTTGGCGTAGCCCGAGGCGGTGATGAAGGTCGGGTATTCCATGCCGCCCGCTTCGGCCGCATTAAACGGCGGAATCACCACCGTCAGCGTCTTGTACGGATACGGGCCCAGGGTGCGCGAGAAATAGGTGAGCGAGTCCTTGGCTGCCTGCAGCGCCGGCGCCGCGTTCGATGCGTATTCGGGCGGGTACAGCACCTTGATGGCCACGGGCGGGCTGCCAGGGCCGCTCCAGCTGCCCGTCAGTGGCGGCGCGCTGCGCTTGTCGGCCGTCCAGGCGAAATCGTGCACGTCGCCCTGCACGTAGTGATGCGTGAGCATGCCGTCCTTTTCCTGCGGCGCGCCCTGCAGCTCGCCCGTGGCGCCCACCGTGTATTCCTTGGGCACGGTCAGCTTCACGTCGTAGTTGCCGAAATCGGCGTAGAACTCCGAATTGAGGTGGAATTCATGCGCATTCCAGCGCGGCGCGGTGGCACCCCGTTCGCCGGGCAGTTCCAGCACGGCGATCTTCGGAAACCACTGGCCCACCAGGTGGAAGCTGCCGAAATAGCCGGTGCGCGCGATGACGCGCGGCAGCTGGTCGAAAAAGCGGATGTCGAGCGTCGTCTCGGCGCCCGGTACGACGGCCTGCGGCAAGTCGACGCGCACGACGGTGCGGTCGGTGGACGGACCGTTGTCGGGCTGGACGAAATGCCAGGGCGCCTTGGCGCCGTTCTGCGTCATGCTGCGCAGTTCGATGTAGCCCCACTCGCCGTCGCGCGTGTTGACGCCCGAGCGGAAGCCCGTATCGAGCTTGCGCTTTTCGGTGAAGAAGGTCGAATGTTCGCCTTCAAACGCATTCAGGTACAGGTGCAGGTAGACGCTGCTGATGGCTTGCGCGCTGCGGTTGCGCCAGCGTAGTTTCTGCTGGCCGGCTATGGTGTGCTTGACGGGATCGAGCGTCGCTTCGATCCGGTAGTCGACGACGCGGTCCGACAGGGTCGCTTGCGCGCCCGTGCGCGCACCGCCCCAGGCGTTGCTGGCGCTGGGCGTGCTGACGGCGGACGCGTGCGGCGAAGCCAGGGCGATGCTGTCAGCGGATGGCGCCAGCGGCATGGGCGCGCTGGCCGGCTTGCCTTGGCCCGGCTGGGCGAACAGGTCGGCCTGCAGGGCAAGGCCGGCCAGCAGCAGGGCGGTGATGGAAAGGGCCTTGAGCTTGCCCGAGATGGGGAAAAAACCAATGCTGCGGCGCGTGCCGCGGGGACTTGGTGGCCCCTGGCGCGGTGTGCTACGACTTTCCATGCGTGACTCCCACAGTGACTTCTTATTGTTGATTTTTAAATGCAGTCGGCTGCGCCCAGGATCGCCGGGCGCTCGTTAATATACCCGTAAAAATTACAAATAAGCAATGAATTGTGTAAGCAGCCCCGCTGGCTGTTGCGGCGCCGCGCGCCGTGCGTATAATGATTCGCTTTTGCCATCGCTCCGTTCCACCAGCGCGCGTTCGCGCCGCGGTGACGCCTCCAGCCTGCCGCCATGATGCCTGCCCCTCCCGCCCTGACCATCGCCACGCGCGCCTTGCTGCTGTGCGCTTTGGCCATGCCGGCGTGCGCGCAGGACAGCGTGGATGGCGGCGCGGCCGGCGTCACGCATGGCGACTTGTCCGCCGAGCTGGCGCAGGGCGGCCAGCACAGCGCGCGTGGCGCCTTGTCGCGCGACCAGGGCGGCATGACGCTCGATATGGCCATCGACGGGCTACGCAATGGCAATTACCGCGATGGCAGCGTGTTTCACCAGCGCGGCTTCAACGGCGGCGCGGAATGGAAGATGCGCCAGGGCCGCTTCGGCTTCAGCGCCGACCAGTTGAGGCAGGACACCCGCTATCGCGCACCCGAGGCGCCGTTCCTGGCCCTGCTGGCGGTCCGCCCGGAAGACCTGTACCGCTATGAAGTGCGGCGCGCCAGCGCCTTTGTGCAGCGCTATGTGGGCAAGTTCGAGCTGGGTGTGGAGCTGTCGCAGCGGGAAAAGCATGCCACGGCTTACTATGCGGGCGAGGAGGGCAGCAGCGAATCGCGGTACAGCAGCCGCCGCCGGCAACTGGCGCCCCGCGTGCGCCATTACGGCAAGGTGGGCGGCGTGGGCACGGATACGGAAGTGGGCCTGGACCTGATGCAGTGGCAGCGGCGCTCGGGCCGCGATGGCGATGGGCAGCGCCGCCAGTATTCGCGCGCGCTGTTGCTGCGCGAGGAGCTGGCTTTCGGCGGCGCGTATGCGCCGCGCCTGCTGCTGGGGCTGCGGCATGAACAGTTCCAGCTCGATCCTGCCGACATGCCCGCCGGCGGCAGCGACTGGGAAAACCAGAATGCCTGGGATCTGCAGGGCAGCCTGCAATTGCGCCCGCAGCTGAGCGTGTACGCCAAGGCCGCGCGCAGCTACCGCATCGATGATGATGGCTATACCCGCGCCGGCTACCGGCCCCTGGCGGGACAGCTGCGGCGAGAAACGGAAGTGGGCGCCACCTTCGGCGATGCGGCGCGCAGCGCTTCCGTGCGCGTCTTCAGCGAGCGCCTGAGCAACCAGATTGTCTTCGACCAAAGCCTGGGCCAGCTGGGCTTTGCGGGCAACCTCGACCCTTCGCGCCGCGACGGCATCGCCATCGAGGCCAGCATGGCACTGGCGCGTGACTGGCGCCTCGACGCTCAGCTGCGGCAAGTGCATGCGCGCTACGATGATTATGCCTACGATGGCCCGGATATTGCTCTCGTGCCCAAGACCCTGGCCAGCCTGCACCTGTATTGGACGGGGCAGGCCGGCGCCAGTGCCGACGTGGGGGTGCAATGGCTGCGCGCGCTGCGCTATGGCCGGGATTTCGACAACAGCTGCCTGGCGCAAGTGCCCGCGTTTGCGACCCTGGACGGACGCTACGTGCGCAAGCTGGGCGCGTGGGAGCTGGAACTGGCCGGCAGCAACCTGGCCAACCGCCGTCATTACGGCGATGCGCCGGGCTGCCGCTCGAGCATTTACCTCAAGGATGCGCGCCAGCTGCGCGTGTTGGCGCGCTACCATTTTTGAGGTGCGAGCGCAGCGGGGCTTAAATGCGGCTTAAGCGGGCGCAAAGCGGGGCGATAAACACGGCTTTTTTCCGCCCGGGCTTCATCGTCCGGCACAAAAAGTGGTAATCTCGCTCCGTTCACGACCACTTTATGATGAAGGATTAATATGCGTTTTCTGCGTTTCTTGCGTCCTCTGCTCGCCGCCGTCACCTTGGTGGCAGCCACCGGCGGCGCCATGGCGGCCGATACCGGCTTTACCACGCTCTCCACGCCAGTGCGCACGGACACGGGCAAGAAGGTGGAAGTGGTGGAGTACTTCATGTATTCCTGCCCGCATTGCTATGCGCTCGATCCGCTGATGCACGACTGGGTCAAGAAGCAGGGCGACAAGATCGCCTTCCGCCGCATCCACCTGGCCTTCTCCGGTCCGAAAGACCCGCAGGCGCACGCCTATGCCACATTGGAAGCGATGGGCCAGCTGGAGCAGTTCCACGACAAGATCTTCCGCGCCATTCACGTCGAACGCAATCGCCTGAACCGCGATGACGCCATCCTCGACCTGTTGGTGAAGAACGGCATCGACAAGGCCAAATACCTGGACATGTTCAATTCCTTCGGCGTACAGACCAAGCTGAAGCGCAACGAGCAGCTGATCACTGCCAGCAAGATCGACAGTGCGCCGACCATCGTCATCGACGGTCGCTTCGTGACCTCGCCGGCGCAGTTGTCGCGTCCGGGGCAGTCCGAGCCGCAAACTCAGGCAGCGACCCTGCGCGTGATGGATGAACTGGTGGCGCGCACCCTGAAAGAGCGCGCTCCCGCGCCAGCGAAGAAGTAAGCGCAGAGCGCCATGAAACAGTTGCCCTGGACCTTGTGCGCGCTGGCCCTCGCCCTCGTGGCCTGGCTGGCGATTGCCGTCGTCAATGTGGAAAACCAGCGCAATGCGCTGGTCACCAAGGCTTGCGTGGACCCTGCGTTCAAGAACGAGGTCGACGCGAAATGCCTGGCGTCCGTGCAGTCGCGCGCGCACTGGTGGCAGCATCTTGGCTATGCCATGACGCACTTCAGGCCATAGAACGCCGGATAAAATCTACTGCGCGTCGCGCTTTGCGGCCGGCGATGCTCACCGTACTAAAATACGGTTGCGCTTCTCGGCCACAAATCACTGCCGCTCGCTACGATTTTCTCCAGCGTTGTGACGATGAGGGATGGCTCGGTAAAACTGCCCGCTTTGTTGTGCGGGCTTTTTTACGTCTACAGGTTGCGGGTATGATGGGCTAACAACCATCGAGGAGGGACGATGAAGGAAGTGATACTGATTACCGGCAGCAGCCGCGGCATCGGCGCGGCGACTGCCTTGCTGGCGGCGCGCCAGGGCTATGCCGTCTGCGTCAACTATGTGCGCGATGCGCAGGCGGCCGACGAACTGTGCGCGCGTATCGTGGCTGGCGGCGGCGAAGCCATCGCCGTGCAGGCTGACGTGGGCGATGAAGCCGACGTGGCGCGTCTGTTTGACGAAGTCGACGCGCGCCTGGGAACGCTCACGGCGCTGGTCAACAACGTGGGCGTGCTGGAACAGAAATGCCGGCTGGCCGACATTTCCGTGCAGCGCCTGGAACGCGTGCTGCGTACCAACGTGATCAGTTATTTTCTGTGCTGCCAGCAAGCGGTGCGGCGCATGTCGACGCTAAACGGCGGGCAGGGCGGGCGCATCGTGAATGTCTCGTCGGTGGCCGCGCGCATCGGCTCTCCGGGCGAATACATCGACTACGCAGCCTCGAAAGGCGCTGTCGATACGCTTACCCTCGGGCTGGCAAAAGAAGTGGCGGCCGAAGGCATCCGCGTCAACGGCGTGCGGCCCGGCATCATCTACACGGACATCCACGCTTCGGGTGGCGAGCCAGGACGGGTGGCGCGCCTGGCGCTCGGCGTGCCCATGCAGCGCGGCGGCCAGCCGGAAGAAATCGCCGCCGCCATCCTGTACCTGCTGGGGCCAGGAGCGAGCTATGTGACGGGCAGCATCCTCGACGTGGCCGGAGGCCGTTAGACCTTGTGCGGTGCGGCTGGCGCGGCCCTGGTCGGCGCTGAATGGGGCGTGATCTGGGGCGTGATCACCACGGTGCAGGTGGTGCCGGCCACCAGCAATTGTCCCTTCGGCTGCTTGTCGATGTGGATGCGCACGGGCACGCGCTGCGCCAGGCGCACCCAGTTGAAGGTGGGATTGACGTCGGCCAGCAATTCGCGGCCCGTGGCGGCGTCGCGGTCGGTGATGCCGCGCGCGATGCTTTCGATATGGCCATGCAGGGTGCCGCCGCTCATCAGATTCATTTCCGCCTTGTCGTCCTGCGCCAGCATGCCCAGCTTGGTTTCTTCGAAATAGCCGACGACATAATACGAGGCGCTGTCGATGACGGCCAGCTTGGCCGCACCGACGGCGGCGAAATCGCCATTGTGCACGTTCAGGTTCGTCACGTAGCCGCTGACGGGGGCACGTACGGTGGTGCGTTCCAGGTTCAATTGGGCCAGCGCGCGGGCGGCCAGCGCCGCCTGCACTTGCGACGAGGCCGAGCTGGCGGCAAACGCCGCGCTTTCGCGGCTTTCCGTGGAGATGATGCTGGCGTCGAGATTGGCGCGGCGCTGCGCTTCCTTGCCGCGGCGTCCCTGCTCCGTCCTTTGCGCGGCCAGCACGGCGTCGGCCTGCGCCAGCGCGCTGGCATAGCGTTCCTTGTCGACGATGAACAGGATATCGCCCTTTTTCACCACCTGATTGTCGCGCACCAGCACGTCCGTGACGGTGCCGGCCACGTCGGCGCTGATATTGACGATATCGGCCTTGATGCGCCCGTCGCGCGTCCACGGCGACTCCATGTAACGGTCCCAGACGGTCTTGCCTATCCAGAGGGCCGCGGCCAGGAGCAGCACGGTGATGGCATAGCGGGTCAGTTTGCTTACCATGTCGGTAGCCTTTCCTTGATCAGATTGAACATTTTTTTTATTTGAGCGTTATTGGTACAGCGATAAAGCCAGAGCGCCAAAGATGGCGATGAAGATGCACAGCCGCGCCAGCGACGGGTGCCACACCATGCGGTACACGCCCAGCCAGCCCAGCACGCGGTCGAGCAGGGTTTGCAGGCCGATGCTGAGGATGAACAGGGGCAGCAGGGTGGGAATCAGAATTCCGAACAGGGCGAATTCACGCGGCATGATGGTCTCCGGCGTCAGGCGCCATGTTGTCGAGTAATGAGGTGTAGATCGAATGCAGGTCGACCAGCGCCGTCTGCAGACGCACGTCCCGTTCAGGCGCCGTGTCGCTGGCGGCTTGGGCCGAGCGCACCACGGCGCCCGCCTGCAGGGTGGCCGCCAGCGCCGCCTGCAGTGCCGTGTCGCTGCGCGTGCGCAGCCAGGCGGCGATGCTGTCCACGCAGCGCTGCAAGGCGTCGCGCGCGGGGCTGTTGCCGGAGGAACTGCCAATCAGTTCGCGCAATTCGATCACGGAGTGGCCGATTTCCAGCAGGGTCAGGGCCTGGCGCACGACGGCGCGCGTGGCGACACCCGGCGCCGGGCCGGCCGCCGCGTTGAGCTGGCTGAGCAGGTCGCGCACGCGGTTGTCGAAACGGTGTTTTACGCGCCGCGCGGGCGCCGTGCACGCATGCAGCGCTTCGCGCCACAGGGCCGGGCCGATATGGTCCTTGTGGCCCATGGTGTGCTCGGGCAGCAGCACGGCAAACACGAGGGCGGCGAGCATCAGTCCCACGATCAGCGCCATGCCCGTGTTGAGAAAAGCGGCGCCGTCGACATGCATCAGATTCGTCGGCGCCATCTGCGTGATGAAGGTCGACACGCCCAGGCCCACGCCCAGCTTGGCGGGATTCGTCATCAGGTACAGGCCCACGGCCAGGAACGGCGCAAAACTGAGTACCAGCATGGGGAAGCCGTCGCCGTGCACCAGCACGAAATACACGCACACCAGCGACAGCGGCATGGCGATCAAAAAACCCGCCAGCACTTGCCGGATCATCAGGATGGGGCGCGGCGAGGACGAGGCCAGCGCGCAGAACACGGCCGCCATCAACATCGCCGTGCTGGCATAGGGCCAGGCCAGGAAGTAGGCGCCCACGGCCAGCAGGGCCAGGCTGATGGCCGCGCGCGCGCCGCTGGCGATCACCAGCGCGGGCGGCGTCTTCGGCGCATACGCCTGCGGCGTGCTGATGGCCAAAGGCGTGTCGTGCGCCAGGCTGAAATACACTTCGTGAAAGCGGCTCACGTCGCGCGCGAAGCGTTCCAGCAGTTCGCACACGGTGTCGAAATCGATGCGCTGCGCATGTACGATGGTCGCGCTATCGATGTCCGTGCGCGCCTGCGCCAAGGCCGTTTGCAAATGCCGCTGCATGGTGTCGAGCGAGTCTTGCGAAGGCGTCGCTTGCAGCGCTTCGGCGACGATGGCGTACAGGGGCGCGCAGGCTTGCATAACCTGGGTCTCGCCATCGCGCTGCAGGCGGTCGAACAGGCGGTGGAAGGTATAGAAGGTGGTCAGCGCCGTCATGAAGGTGGCGTTGAAGGCGTGCAGCTTGCGGTTTTGCGCGCGCACGTGGCCCACCTTGCTGGTGACTTCAAACAGGGCGGCCGAGCGGCCCAGTTCCAACGCCGCCACGTCGGCGGCAAACTGCAAATGCGTCAGTTCCACCTGCGCCGGCGTGAGTTTTTGCTGCAGCACGTCCTGGCAAAAGGTGAGGAATTTGCCGTAACGCGCCTGCACCGTGCGCATCACCTGCGTGCCCTGGTGGCGCGGCAGCAGCACGCTGGACACGGCTGCCGAGCAGATGATGCCCAGGCTCACTTCAGCCACGCGCGTGACGGCCAGCGCGAACACCTGCATCGGCTGCTCGATGGCGGGCAAGACGATCATGCAGGCCGTGTAGCCAGCCAGCACATACACATACGACTGGGCGTTGCGGTGCAGGGCCGAGCCGCTCGTGCACAGGCCCACCCACAGGGCCAGGCCGGCGAACAGCAGCACCGGCTGCTGCGGGAACAGGCCGATCAGGGTCAGCGCGGCCGTGCATCCCAGCAGGGTGCCGCACAGGCGGTAAAAGCTTTTTTCCAGCACCATGCCGCTGCTGGGCAGGGCCAGGATGATGGTGGTGGTCATCGCCGTGCTGGGCGAATCGAGTCCCAGCCGGTAGGCCAGCCACAGGGCGCAGAACGCGGCGATCAGGGTCTTGCCGACGTAGATCCAGCGCTCGCCTTCCGTCGTGCGCCAGTCCTGCAGCGCCAGCGCCAGCCAGTGGGCCGCCCGGGACAGGGGGCCTTGCGTGAATGTTGTTGCTGTGGCTGGCGTCATCGATAGGCTATCAGTTCTGGTGCTGAAGATTGTTGAGGTTACGCAGCTGGCGCATGTACAGCTTGTCGAGCACTTGCAGCTCTTCTTCCGTAAAGCCTTCGTACAGGGCCGAGGTTTCCTGGTACACGTCGGGCAGCGCCGTTTCGATCAGGGCGCGGCCCTTGTCGGTCAGCGAGATCATCACCGAGCGGCGGTCGCCGGGGCGCGTGCCGCGGTGGATCAGGCCGCGCGTTTCCAGGTCGTTGCACACGCGCGTCAGGTTGGCCGGCTTTTCATGACACGCCATGCCCAGGGTGCAGGCGTTCGAGGTTTCGTCGTCCGTGCCGTACAGCACGGCGAGCACCATGTAGCTGGCATCGACCAGGTCGTGTTTTTTCAGCGCGGCATTGGTCAGGTCCTTCATGCCTTTTTGAATGTGGTACGTCATGCGCAACAGGCGCATCAGTTCCATGGGGAAGCCTGGCATGCGCGTGCGGATGTTTTGCAGCCGCTTGGAGGTGGCGTCAAAAGCGGTCATGTCATATTCCTTCATGTGTGAATAAAGTTCCGATTGTATCTTGTTGAGCCATGGCAATGCCAGGATTGCAAGCTGAGTAATCGTCAGGAAATTATTGTGAAATTATGACGAACAGAGCCGGGTGCTATGCAAGGCGTCCGCCGCGACGCAGTGCGAGCACTGCGAGCGGTGGGCAACGCCGCAGAGCACCGGTTATGGAAGTCAGAAATCACAATAATTTATTGGGGGTTACTTAGATCCCGCCTCCCAGTGCATTCATCAAGGAAACATACAGATCGAGTTCGCGTGCTCCATTCTGCGCCTGCTGTTGTTCTTCCGCCAGCAGCGCCACTTGCGTGTTGAGCATGTTGATGGCGTCGCTCATGCCCGCCTGGTAAGCCTTTTCCGCCAGGTCGCGCGCGCGCTGCGCCGTGGCCAGCGCCTGCACGGTCAGTTGGTGCTGCCTGGCCAGCGACTGGGCGCGGGTGACGGCGTTGGCCACGTCGGACATGGCACTGATGACGGTGGCGTTGTACTGCTCCACGGCGCCGTCGTACACGGCCGTCTGGCTGCCCAGCTGGGCGCGCAGGCGGGCGCCGGCAAAGATGGGCAGGCTCAGCGCGGGCGAGGCGCCGCGCACCTGCGAATTGGCATCGAGAAAATGGCTGAAGCCGAAGGCCTGAAAGCCGGCAAAGGCCACCAGGTTGACGTTCGGGTAAAACTCGGCCTTGGCTGCGTCGATGCGCTGGGCCGCCGCTTCCACGCGCCAGCGCTGGGCGGCGATGTCGGGCCGGCGGCCGATCAGGTCGGCGGGCAGCGCTTGCGGGATGGCCAGCGGCTGGTCCAGGCGCAGCACGGGGCGCGTGAGCGCCGCACCGGCTGCCGGCCCCTTGCCCGCCAGGGCTGCCAGCTGGTTGCGCAGCAGGGCCAGTGACTCGGCCGACTGTTCCAGCTGGCGGCGGCCCGCCGGCAAGGTGGTTTCGATTTGCGCCACGTCAATGTCGGTACCGATGCCGGCCGCCTTGCGCTGGCGCGTGATGTCGAGGATGCGGGCGCGCTGCGCCAGGCTGCGTTCGATCACATCCTGCAGCTGGAATTCATACGACAGCTGGATGTAGGTGCGCACCAGCGCCGTTTCCAGGGCCAGGCGGGCCATCTGCGATTCGGCAGAGGCCATCTGCACGTCGCCCAGGGCGGCGGACAGGGCGGCGCGGTTGCGGCCCCACAGGTCCAGGTCGTACGAAGCCGTCACGCTGGCCTGGTTGCGCCAGGCGTAATTGCCGGCCAGCGGCGCCGGCGTGCTGCCGTGCTGCGAATACAGTTCGCGGTTGATGGAGATATTGGCGTCCGCCTGCGGGCGGGTCTTGTCTTCAAACGCGCCTGCCAGCGCCTCGGCCTGGCGCACGCGCGCCTGGGTGCCGCGCAGGGTGGGGCTGTCGGCCAGCGCCTGCTCCATCAAGCGGTTCAATTGGGGGTCATGCAAGTCTTGCCACCATTGCGTGCGCGGCCATTGTATGACGGCACTGGCGGCGGCATCCATAGCCTTGCTCGCTTGCAGGACATTGGCGTCGAGCATGGCCGATTGCGGCGCGATATGGCCCATGTCGGCGCAAGCGCTCAAGGCAAGGATCAGGCTGGCGGCAAGCAAACGGCGGTGCAGAGACATGCAGGGACTCCGGGGGCGATAGTGTGGGGGGTGTTGCTGGAGCATCACAGCTCGCCGCGGTGAGCGCCGGGAGTGGCCAGGTATGCTGCGCCGCAACTGAGGTGTTTTACTGACTACTGAAACCGGCTGACTGGTTTCTTATTTCACGACGTGCTTGGTGGTTTGCGCGACATCAAAGTCCGCTTCCGTTTGCGGGATCAGGCCAGCCTTGCGGGCGGCGTAGAACTCGGCCATGACTTGTTCGCGCGTCACCTTGCTGGCGGCGGTGGCCGGCGTTTTCGGGTAGTCGACTTCGCTGGTGGCGATTTCGCCGGCGTTGCGGGCACGGATGTATTCGGCCGTGACGTCGGCGCGCGTCAGTTGCTGGCTGGCGGTGGTTGGCGCGGCGCTTTGTGCGAAAGCCGAGGTAGCGGTGGTGATGGCAAACAATGCTGCGATGAGTGATTTGGCTTGCATGATAAGACTCCAATATGTGCATGATGGCTGGGTGGATGGGCCGGCTCGCCACGTACCGGTCGGTTCGGCGGCAGGGCGCAGGTGGGCGTCCTGCCGCCGATGAAGCAGTTTCTGGATGAGAAGATGCTTACTTGAATTAACTATATCAATGAATAGTACATTTGTGAAGTAATTTTTGAAAATACTTGTACGATGCCGCATTTCCCCCGAGGAAATGCCGTGCAGGCGTGCGCCGCTGGCCAAGCCAGGGGAGTAAGCTGGTTTTTTATGAATGGGAGATCGCCATGAGCAGCAGCACACTCGATCCGGATAATTTGCCCGTCACGCCCGACCGCGTACTGGGCAGCGGCCATGGCAAGGGCGCGCTGGGGCCTAGCGACAGTTCCGACAGCGGCAGCGACATGCAGGGCGTGCCTGGCCAGGATGCGGAAGAGCTCGATAATGACAGCGATGCGGCCGGCACGGGCGAGCGGGCCGGGGTGGAGCCCCACAACGCGGCACCCGATGGCGGCGACATCGACGTCGATCATGTGGAGCGCCTGGTGCCCGTGGCGCCGGCAGAGGATAGCGAGGACGCACCGCGCGCTGGGCAGGCGCCGGTGCCGCGTCCCTGATGCCGAGTGGTGGCGAATTGTCGCCACGAATTACTGTTTCTCCTGCGCCATCAGCGTAAAATGTGGGCAAGGCGGCGTACGCGTCGCCATGGCCAGCCGGCCGGCACACGATAGGATGTCAGAGGATGCAAACGCAGATGTCGGAAGAGAAAGAAAAAGACTTGATGTTGATGTACCGCGAGACGCGGCCACGCGAGTTTTTTGGCGAAAAAAGTAACACCAATCACCTGGCCTGGAGTTTGCTGGTGGTGTTGCTGGCGCTGGCGTTCTGGCTGGTCGTGGCGCTGGCGGCGGCGGAAAACCAGCGCTACGCCCTGGCAACGAAGGCTTGCCAAGACCGTGTGTTCCCTGCGGAAATCGACGCGTCTTGCCTGAAGCAAGTCAGGTCGCGCGACCACTGGTGGCAGCATGTGGGCCATGCGCTGGTGCGGATGGGCGCCTGAGCCGGGCGCGATATGGCTGAACTTGGCCGGCGCCGCGAGGGCCGCTGCGGTGATACGGTGATGGAACGATAGTGCGGGAGGTGCCATGCCACGCGATCACTCGCGCGAGCAGCCGCAATGGCTGCTCGCGCGCCGCAGTGCCTTGACGGCGCGCCAGTTGCTGCGCGCCTATGGTTTGCTATGCCTGTTTTCCCTGGCGATCGCTGCCGCCTTTGCGCTGCGCGGCTTCTGGAGCATTCTCGTCTTTTCGTTCGCCGAACTGGGCCTGGTGGCCCTCGCCCTGCTGTATTACCTGCGCCATGCGCGCGACTATGAACATATCGCCCTGCGCGACGGCGAGCTTATCGTCGAACAGGTCAGCGCCGGCCACTGCCGGCGCCACCACTTTTCCCCATGCCGCACGCGCGTCGCGGTGCCGCACTGGCCGCGTCAGTTGATACACATCCATGAGTTCGGCGTTGGCGGCGCGCAGGTGGATGTGGGCGTGTTCGCCACGCCCGAACGGCGCCGGCAAGTGGCGCAGGAATTGCTGGCCCTGTTGCCACCGCCAATATCGCCGCCAGCGCCGCCCTGAACGCCTTACACGGCCCGCGACGGGCCTTTCCACAGATTGATATGACCTTCACGCGCCTGCACGTCGATGGCCGCCAGTTCCTCGGCCGTAAAACTCAGTTGCTGCAGCGCGGCCACGTTTTCGCGGATCTGCGCGCTGCTGCTGGCACCGATCAGGGTCGAGGTGACGCGCGCATCACGCAGCACCCAGGCCAGCGCCATCTGCGCCAGAGTCTGGCCGCGCTGCGCGGCGAGCTGGTTCAGCGCGCGTACCCTGGCCAGGTTTTCCGCGCTCAGATGGTTCTGCGTCAGCGAACCGCCGCCGGGACGGTTGACGCGTGCATCCTGCGGCACGCCATCGAGGTACTTGTCGCTGAGCAAACCCTGCGCCAGCGCCGTGAAGGTGATGCAGCCCATGCCTTGCTCTTGCAGGGTATCGAGCAAGCCGTCTTCCTCGATCCAGCGGTTGAGCATGTTGTAGGCAGGCTGGTGGATCAGGCACGGCACTTTCCACTCTTTCAGCAGCGCTGCCGCCTCGGCCGTCTTTTGCGGCGAGTAGGACGACAGGCCCACGTACAGCGCCTTGCCCTGCTGCACGGCGCTGGCCAGCGCGCCCATGGTTTCTTCCAGCGGCGTGTCGGCGTCGTAGCGGTGCGAGTAAAAGATGTCGACGTAGTCCAGGCCCAGGCGCTGCAAGCTCTGGTCCAGGCTGGCCAGCACATACTTGCGCGAACCGCCGCCCTGGCCGTACGGGCCTGGCCACATGTCCCAGCCTGCCTTGGTGGAAATGATCAGCTCATCGCGGTAAGGCAGGAAATCGTCGCGCAGCAGCTTGCCAAAATTGCTTTCCGCGCTGCCATACGGCGGGCCGTAGTTGTTGGCCAGGTCGAAATGCGTGATGCCCAGGTCGAAGGCCGTGCGCAGCATGTCGCGCTGCGAGGCCAAGTTGTTGCTGTCGCCAAAGTTGTGCCACAGGCCCAGGGACAGCAGCGGCAGTTTCAAGCCGCTGCGCCCGCAGTTGCGGTATGGCATGCTGTCGTAGCGGTTCTCGGCGGCGTGGTAAGTCATGGCATCTCCCGGTTGAATGAATCGCTTATTTTCGCGCAAAATCAAGCTGGGCGTGCGTGCGCCATGCATTGTTGTGGCGATGCGTCTTACAATGCAATGTCCCCTTATTGAGATGGCAAGGCCATGGAAGTCGAACTGAAATTGTTGCTGGACCCCGAGCATGCCCCGGCCTTGCGCTGTCACCCCTTGCTGGCGCAGTACGCCACGGGCACGCCGGTCGTGCTGTCCATGCACGATATTTACTTTGATACGTCCGATTTGCGCTTGTGTCGCCAGCAGGCGGGCTTGCGCGTGCGCCGGGTGGATGACGACTGGACACAGACCATGAAGGCGGGCGGCACGATCGCCGGGGGCTTGCATAGCCGCAATGAATGGGAGGGGCCGGTCGATGGCCCGGAACCTGACCTGGATGCCTTGCGCAAGCGCATGCGCGGCAAGAATCCCTGGCGCGCGCTGCTGCGCGAGCCCGAGATCCGCGATGGCTTGCGGCCCGTGTTCAGCACCCGCATTGAGCGTAGCGTCTGGCAATTGCGTCTGCCCCAGGGCGATGCCATCGAATGCGTGCTGGACCAGGGGAGCATCATTAGCTGCGAACACAGCATTGCCATCAGCGAAGTGGAACTGGAATTGAAGGCGGGGCGCGCGGACAGCCTGTTCGAGCTGGCGCTGGCGCTGCTGCAAGACCTGCCCTTGCAGGTCGGCCAAATGAGCAAGGCCGAGCGCGGTTACCGGCTGGCGGCGGGCATGCCGCTGGCAGCAGTCAAGGCGCCGGCGCTGGCGCTCGATGCTTTCATGACGGCGCAGCAGGCATTCCAGGCCATCGCCACGCATTGCCTGCAGCACATGCTGGATAACCAGGCGGGCGTGACGGCCGGCGATGTGGAAAGCCTGCACCAGATGCGCGTGGGCTTGCGGCGACTGCGTTCGGCCTTGCAAATGTTCAAGGCCTTGCTGGCGCTGCCCGATGAACTGCGGCGCGAACTCGACTGGCTGGCGCAGGCGCTGAGCGCGGCGCGCGACTGGGATGTGCTGGCCGGCGACACGCTGGCCCGGCTGGAGGAAGGCGAGGGCGGCCTGGCGCCGCTGCAGCAGGCCGCCAGGGTGCTGGCACAAGACTATCATGGGCAGGCTGGGCGGGCCGTCGCGTCGCCGCGGGCCACGCGTCTGTTCCTGTCCTTGACCCGCTGGCTGCAGGCCGCCGGTTGGCGCGACACCATCACTTCCCGGCAGCGGCTCCGGCTCGATGTGCGTGTGCCCCGCTTTGCGCGCCAGGCCTTGCTGCGCAGCCAGCGCCGTTTGTTAACACGCGGAAAAGACTTGCTGCGGCTGGCGCCGCCGGCACGCCACCGGGTGCGCATCGCGGCCAAGAAAGCCCGTTATGCCACTGAATTTTTTGCCTCGCTATATGACGCGGACGAGGTCAAGTCCTACGTGAAATGGCTGTCCGTCTTGCAGGACGAGTTGGGGTGGCGCAACGATAACGAGGTAGCGGATGGTTTGCTGCGGGCGCTGGCTGAAATGCAGCCGGACCTGCTGCCCCAGGCCGCCTATGCGCGCGGCTTCCTGGCGGCACAATTGCAGGGCGGTGCAGGCAAGGCGCTGGCGCGGCCGTGGCGGCGCTACGCGGCCGCCCTTTTGCCATCGCATGTCAGCATCGCCGATGCTTGAACCCCGGGCATGGCGCGCTGCGCTGCCGAATGGACGCTTCAGCTCATAATTTGCTGTTCAGGCAAGCGGAACTGGCGCAGTCGCGGATGCGATCCTACGCGACTACAACGGCGCCGTTGCCGCAGTCAGACAACGGCTCTGCACAAATTTTTCCAGGTCCGGTAGTGTCAATGGCTGGCTGAAGAAGTATCCCTGATAGGCGCGGCAGCCATGGCGCGCCAGGAAATCACGCTGCGCCAGCGTCTCGACGCCCTCCGCAATGACCGCAATGTTCAGGCTACGCGCCAGGGCGATGATGGTTTTGGCGATCGATGCATCGCTAGGATCATGGATCACGTCGCGGACAAAAGACTTGTCTATCTTTAACTGATCCAGCGGCAGTCGCTTGAGATAGGCCAACGAGGAATATCCTGTGCCAAAATCGTCGAGCGAAAAACCGACGCCGTGCCCTTTGATCGAGGACATCTTTGCAATCACGCCACCGACGTCGGACACCAGCAGGCTCTCGGTCAGCTCCAGCTTGAGACGATGTGGATCGGCACCGCTGCAGGCCAGGGCGAACAGCACCTGATCGACAAAATCGTCTTGGTTGAACTGGCGCACGCTGACGTTGACCGCGATGGTCAGATGGCGCATGTCGGGGCACCCGGCCCAGGCGACCAATTGCGCGCAGGCCGTTTCAAGCACCCATTGCCCCAGCGGCAAGATCACGCCGATTTCTTCGGCCAAGGGAATGAAGTCGCCCGGCGACACCAGTCCGCGTATCGGATGTTGCCAGCGCACCAGTGCTTCGACTCCGGTAACGCGTCCATCGTGGTCGATTTGAGGCTGGTAATGGAGTATCAACTGGTGGCATAGAACGGCGTCGCGCAAGTCCGTTTCCAGCGCGGCCCGTTCGAGCATGGCTATCTCCATGGCGGGATCGAAGAAGCGCAAGGCATTGCGTCCCACCGCCTTGGATTTGTACATGGCCAGGTCCGCCTGCTTGAGCAGATCGTCGATGCTCGTCAGATTACCCATGAATAGGGTAGCGCCTATACTCGACGTGCTGCGATGGGTAAGCTGGTTGAGCCAGTAGGTCTGGCTCAATTCATGCAGTATCTTGTTGCCGACGATGTCGACCTGTGCCGCCGCCTGTTCCGCATTCACATGCAGGTCCGTTAGCATGACGACGAACTCATCGCCCCCCAGGCGGGCCACGGTGTCGCCCGCGCGTACGCACCCGACCAGGCGCCGCGCGACTTGATTGAGCAACAAGTCGCCCATGTCGTGCCCGAGGGTATCATTGAGCGTCTTAAAGTTGTCGAGATCGATGAACAGTACCGCGCCATAGTTGCCGCTGCGTAGACTGGTCTTCATTGCCTGCTTCAGGCGATCCAGCAGCAAGATGCGGTTTGGCAGCTTGGTGAGTTGATCGAAGAAGGCCAGTTGCTGTATTTGCTTCTCTGTCTTCTTACGCTCTACCCGTCGCAGCCGGTGCCGTTTTTGTATGATCAGTAGCCCGAGCGTGCTGAATATGGCGACCAAACCGAATAGTACGCTTTGCACATACAAGCTGTGGCGCCATGGCGCGAACAAGACCTCGGTATCGCGGCTGACGGCGATGCGTAGCGTCGTCCCGAAGATAGCCGCGCTCGATGGCACCTGGCGCTCGGCGACCATGCGTTTCTTTTTGGTGCCATGCGCCATGCCGGGCAGTAGTCCAGGCGTTTGGGTGCCGCTCTGGCGTGACGAAACCATGTATAACTGGCCGTCTTCGCGTGAGATCGAGCTATGGACATCGCGTGCATAACGCACCGAATCGAGCAGGTCGGAGAAGTATGCCGGCGCCAGGCTGACCATGACTATGCCGCCAAAGCCGCCTTGAAACCCGCTTATGCGGCGGCACAGGCTGATCGCGCCGGGAGCGCCGGTGTTGCCGGGCGGCGCGCTAACGTGCAGCAATCGCGGATCGGCGAGCCGCATGGCTTTCTGGAAGCAATCGTTTTGGTGAAAATTTTCGCCGGCCATGCCGGTGTCGCTGCCGGCCACCACACGCCCTTCAGGATCAATGACCAGGATGGGACGGATGCCGATCAGCGCATTGTTGATCACCTTGAGCGAGTGATTTGCCCGCCGCAGGTGGTCGCCTTGCGCTTGCCAAGCCGCTAGTTCATCGATGACACTGTCGATCACCCGCTTGGTCAAATTCAATTGCGGCGTTAAATTTTTCTCCACGATCTCCGCCTGCATCGTCAGTCGCTCGTGTTCCTGAGTATCGATCCGGTGATATTCCTCGTACTGGGTGAATGCAATGAAGCCGGCCAGTGCGGACAGCACCATGGCGTGGATCAGCCATTGTTGGAAAAAGTGTTCATTTTTAATGTGCTGCGGTGCGGACATGGAAGGTAGGGAAGGTTCTGGCGCGGCAGCCCGTTGCCACTGGCTTGCTTCGGCCCGGATGGCCAAATGCTTTTGTTGCAAATGAGAAAGTGTAGCGGGGCATGCGTAAGCAAAATGTAAATTGCTTAGTCGGGCACGTAAATGTTTCGTAAATTCCGGACATATCGTCCCGCTGCCATTTGCATGAGCAGTGCCAGAAGGAGGGGATTGGTCTGCTGGCCAGGTGCGCCAACTTGGCCAGCGTCACGCGTTGATGTGGATGATGCGTTCACATGTAAAAAAGGAAGTTATTACCTTTCAGTAAAAACTTCCTTTGGGAAAATATGACAATTTTCATGTCATATTTTTATGTCAAAATGTCGTTGACGTTGACAAGAAAAACGCGTTTAAGCGAAGTTCTTGGCAACGAATTCCCAGTTGACCAGGCCCCAGAACGTTTCCACGTACTTGGCGCGCAGGTTGCGGTAATCGATATAGTAAGCGTGTTCCCAGACGTCGCAGGTCAGCAGTGGCTTGTCGCCGGTGGTCAGCGGGCAGCCGGCGTTCGAGGTGTTGACGATGTCGACGGAGCCGTCGGCTTTTTGCACCAGCCAGGTCCAGCCCGAACCGAAGTTGCCCACGCACGACTTGGTGAATTCTTCCTTGAACTTGTCGAACGACGACCATTTGGCGTTGATCGCGTCAGCCACGGCACCGGTAGGCGCGCCGCCGCCGGCCGGCTTCATGCCGTTCCAGTAGAAGGTGTGGTTCCATACTTGCGCTGCATTGTTGAAAATGCCGCCCGACGATTTCTTGATGATCTCTTCCAGCGACAGGTTCTCGAACTCGGTGCCCTTGATCAGGTTGTTCAAGTTGGTGACATACGCCTGGTGATGCTTGGCATAGTGGTATTCCAGGGTTTCTTTCGAAATATGCGGCGCCAGAGCGTCCATTTCATACGGCAGTGGTGGCAGAGTATGTTCCATGTGATGTCCCTTTGTGGTGAGTGTTCGGAGTCTTCCGGCCCGGGGCCGGAGGGTTGAGCCTGCGTGCTTGAACTAAGCATTCTTGCTGATCGAGCCACTATTGTAAAGCGGATGCGCCATTGCTGCAGATTCCCGCATGCGTCGCGGATGTTGGTGGCGTAGTGATTCTCGTTTAGCCTGAATCGGGCGGAAAAGTTCCCAGCCGCAAGCTTCAGCGGATGCGGCGGGTGGTCTCGCGCACGATCAATTCCAGCGGCGGAATGGCCGCCTGCACGGCCTCGCCATTGATCAGGCCCAGCAGCGCTTCGGTGGCGATGCGGCCGATGTCGTACAGGGGCTGGTGGATGGTCGTCAGTGGCGGCGTCGTGTAGGACGAGCCGGGCAAGTCATCGAAACCGACGAGCGAGATATCGTCGGGCACGCGGATGCCCTTGCGGTACAGGCACAGGCGCACGCCATAGGCGGACAGATCGTTGGCGGCGAAGACGGCGCTGAATTGTTGCTGCGTATCGAACAGATGGTTCATGGCCAGCATGCCGCTTGCTTCGTGGAAATCGCCTTCCACCATCAGTTTCGGGTCGATGGCGATATCCGCTTCGCGCAGGGCGCGCTGGTAGCCCGTCAGGCGCTCGGCCGCATCCGTATTGTTGGCCGGGCCGGCCACAAAGGCGATGCGGCGGTGGCCCAGTTCCACCAGGTGACGCACGGCCAGGTAGGCGCCGTATTCGTTGTCGAGCTTGAAGCCGATGGCGCTCTTGGTCGCCAGCGCGCGGCCCGTCGAAACGATGGGCCGCTGCTGCGAGAAATCGAGCACGCTCTGGTCCGAGATGCGCCCCGACAGCAGGATGATGCCGTCGACCTTCCTCGCCAACAGCAAACGGATGCGATCGGCCTCTTCCTGCGCATTCCAGTGCCCGCTGACGATGACGGACGCATAGCCCGTGTCTTTCAAGCCGTCGTCCACGCCGCGCAGGCTTTCGTCGAAGAAGGGGCTGGAAATATCCTGCACCACGATGCCGATGGTCATCGAGCGGCCCTTTTTCAAGCCCTGCGCCATCTGGTTCGGCGCGAATTTCATGTGCGCGATGGCCGCCAGCACGGCGTCGCGTTTGTCGTCGGAGACCCTGGCCGTGCCGTTCAGGATGCGCGAGACGGTGCTGGGCGAGACTCCAGCCTGGCGGGCCACGTCGAGCAGCGTGGAAGGGGGAGCAGCGTGGACGCTATTGTCGCTATCGTTCAAGGTGATTCCTGGGTATCAAGATGGCTGGTTGTCGGTGCTCTGAAAACCTTTTCATCGAAAGATTACCATAAATGCCCACCGGGGCCGTAGGTCGGCTTAGCCCAAGGGACGCAAGCCGACATATTGTTGGCCATGCACGTCGGCTTACGCGCTGGCGCACCTCGGCGGCCCCGCTAACCCGAGGTATGTGTGAAAACGTTTTCACAAAAAACAACAGCCAGCTTGGCAGCCTGTATTTTCTCCTTTCTCATAGGAGAACACGCGCCACGGGGGCCATCTCGCCACGCTGGTCTCAATAAAAATGACAACTTTTTCGGTTGACTTGATTTTCTTTGCGGTGTTAAATGGATGCATGGTGTGAAAACGTTTTCAAGATAGAAGACGCTCAATAAACGGAGATGAAATAATGAAGTCAAGCATTCTTGTCGCGGCCCCGCTGGCAGCGCTGACCCTGGCCTTTGGCGTGGCCGCCGCGCCCACCGCCGTCCCGCCGGCTGCAGCCCTGCCGGCGCTGGCCCCCGCCACGCTGACCGTCGCCTCGTTCCCCGACCTGGACCGCGCCGTCAAGACGGCCTTGCCCCTGTGGGAAAAGCTGTACCCGCAAGTGAAGGTCAAGCTGGTCAGCCTGCAGATCGATGACCACCATAACTCGATGACGACGGCGCTAGCGGCCGGTGCGCGCCTGCCTGACGTGATGGCCATCGACTTCCGCTATGTCGGCAGTTTCGCCGAATCGAAGGGTATGGAAGACTTGCTGCAGGCGCCTTACGGGGCCGGGCAGTACCGCGCTCAGTTCGTGCCGTTCACCTTTGTGCAGGCCACCAGTTCGCGCGGCACCCTGGGCGCCATGCCGGCCGATCTGGGACCGGGCACCCTGTTCTATCGCAAGGACTTGATGGACAAGGCGGGCATCAAGGAGGCCGACCTGACGCAGTCGTGGGAGTCGTACATTGCCGCCGGCAAGAAACTCAAGGCGGCCACGGGTACCTATCTGCTGGCCGGCGCCAGCGACCTGGCCGACATTGTTATCCGCGCCAACCTGAAAGACGGCGAAGGCATTTATTTTGGCGACAAGGGGCAAGTGCTGGTCGACTCGCCCCGCTTCGTGAAAGCGTTCGAACTGGCCAAGGCGGCGCGCGTGGCCGGCATCGATGCGCGCACCGTGGCCTGGACGGGCGAGTGGGCTGAAGGCTTCAAGCGCGACAAGGTCGCCAGCCAGATGATGGGATCGTGGCTCAGCGGCCACCTGGCCAAGTGGCTGGCGCCGGCTTCCTCCGGCCAGTGGCGCGCGGCGAACCTGCCGGCCGGCGCGCTGGCATCGTATGGCGGCTCCTTCTACGGCATCCCGAAAAAGGCGGCGAACAAGGCGCAGGCGTGGGAATTCATCAAGTTCATGACCGTGAACAAGGATATCCAGCTGCATTCGCTCAAAGAGATCGGCGCCTTTCCCGCCCTCAAGGCGGCGTATGCGGACCCCATGATGGACGAGCCGCAGCCGTATTTCGGCGGCCAGAAGACGCGCTTGCTGGCGCGCGACACGGCAGCGAAAATTCCCGTCATCCGCGTCGACAAGTTTGACGCCGTGGCGCGCGACATCGTCAACATGGAACTGGAAAGCGTGCTGGCGCAAAACAAGGATATCAAGACGGCGCTGGCCGACGCCAAGGCCCTGATCACCCACCGCGCGCGGCGCTAGGATCAGCATGAGCCACTTGAATCTCCCATCGGCATCGCTGGCGCACGAGGCGCCCGCGTCGGCGCGGTCATCACGCAAACGCTACACCATGAAGCAATGGGCGCCGTATATTTTCATCAGCCCCTTCTTCATCCTGTTCGCCGTCTTCAGCCTGTTCCCGCTGCTGTTTTCCATCTACCTGTCGTTCAACCAGTGGGAAGCGGCCAGCGGCGTGGAAGCCATGCAGTGGGTGGGCCTGGATAACTACAAGTACGCCCTGAGCGATCCGTGGTTTTTGCGCTCGCTGGGCAATACCATCTGGCTGGCGCTGGCCTCGGGCGTGCCGCAGCACCTGGTGGCCATTCCGCTGGCGGCCTTCATCCACAACAGCTTCAAGCGCTCGCGCAACCTGGTGATCGGGATTTACTTTTTACCGTTCATTACCTCCAGCGTGGCTATCGCCATGGTCTTCAACACCCTGTTCTCGCGCGACTATGGCCAGATCAATGTGCTGATCCAATGGTGCGCCAGCCTGCCGCTGGTGGGCGGCCTGTTCCCCGTTGAGTCGATCGACTGGCTGGGCAGCTCGCTGTTCATCAAGCCGGCCGTTGCCTTCGTCATCTTCTGGCGCTACCTGGGCTGGAACCTGGTGTTGTATCTGTCGGCGCTGCAGGTCATCCCGAAAGATTTGTATGAAGCGGCGACCATCGACGGCGCCTCGAAGCGCCAGCAATTCTGGTACATCACGCTGCCGCAGCTGCGCCCCATGATCTATCTGGCCGTCACGCTCACCATCATGGGCAATTTGCAGTTGTTCGAGGAGCCGTTCGTGCTGGTGGCCGAATCGAGTGGCGTGAGCCAATCGGTGATGACGACGGCCATCTTCGTCTACAAGACGGCGTTTTCCTCGGGTGACTTCGGCATGGCGTCAGCCATTTCCTGGCTGCTGTTCCTGATCATTGCCAGCACCACCTGGGTGAATAACCGCATCTTCAGCCGCAACGAACGCAAGGAGACCCGATGAAAACTACCCGCTGGACGGCTTACGCCATGGTGGCCATCGGCGCCCTGATCATGGTCGCGCCGTTCTACTTCATGTTCGTCTTCGCCACACATACGAGCGCCGAGATCTACAGCCTGCCGCCGCCGCGCTGGTTCGGCACAGCCCTGCTGAACAACATCGAGCTGCTGCAGGAACGCCTGCCGTTCTGGCGCAATATCGGCATCAGCCTGTACGTGGCCCTGATGACCACCGCCCTGACGTTGTTCTTTTGCTCGCTGGGCGGCTATGCGTTTGCCATGTACGAGTTCCGTTTCAAGCGGCCCTTGTTTACCCTGGTGATGGCATCGATGATCATCCCGTCGTTCATGAACATGATTCCGACCTTCATGTTGATGGATTTCCTCGGATGGCTGGACCAGCCGCGCGCCCTGTACGTGCCGGGAGCGGCCGGCGCGCTGGGCATTTTCCTGATGCGCCAGTACATCGGCACGGCGATTCCGAAAGACTTGATCGAGGCGGCGCGCATCGACGGCTGCGGCGAATTCGCCATCTACTGGCGCGTCGTGCTGCCGCTGATCGGCCCCGCCATGGGCACCCTGGGCCTGATCACCTTCATTAACTCGTGGAACAATTTCATCACGCCGCTGGTCGTCATGCGCTCTGTCGAGAACTATACGATCCCGCTGGCCCTGCGCAGCATGCAGGCGCCGAACAACACGGAGTGGGGCGCACTGATGACGGGTGCCGCCATCGCCGTGCTGCCGCTGCTGCTGATGTTTTTTGTCGCCTCGAAGCGCCTCATAGAAGGCCTCACGCAAGGCGCCGTCAAAGGCTAGCACTCTCTTAATCCACTCACACTGACATGACCACCATGCATAACGACGATACCGACATCAACTTTCCCGCCACCTTTACCTGGGGCGTGGCCACCAGCGCCTACCAGATCGAAGGCGCCGCCGCCATCGACGGCCGCGGCCCGTCCATCTGGGATACCTTCAGTCACGCGGACGGCAAGATCATCGACGGCAGCAATGGCGACGTGGCCTGCGACCATTACCACCGCTACTTTGATGACGTGGAGCTGATCGCCAACCTGGGCGTGAACGCCTACCGTTTTTCCATGTCCTGGTCGAGGGTGCAGCCGACCGGTTCCGGCGCCTGGAACGAAGCCGGCTTCGATTTCTATGCGCGCCTGCTCGACGCCCTGGCCGCCAAGGGACTCGATGCCCATCTGACCCTGTACCACTGGGACTTGCCGCAAGCCTTGCAGGATGAGGGGGGCTGGCTCAATCGCGCCACTTGCTATCACTTCGCCGCCTATGCGGCCGAGGTGGCGCGCCGCTTCGGCCACAAGGTCGCCAGCATCGCCACGCACAATGAGCCGTGGTGCACGGCCGTGCTGGGCCATGGCACGGGCCAATTCGCCCCTGGCATGGCCGACCCGGCCGCCGCCGTGCAAGTGTCGCACCACTTGCTGTTGTCGCACGGGCTGGCCATGCAAGCCATGCGCGCCGTGAATGCGCCGGCCAAACTGGGCATCGTGCTCAATCAATGGACGGCGACGCCGGCCACCGACAGCGCGCAAGACCGCGAGCTGGCCGAACTTGAATATGCGCGCTCGGTGCAGTGGTATATGGATGCCATCTTCAAGGGACGCTACCCGGCCCTGGCCTTGAAACACGTCGACGTTTCTACTTTATCTATTTTTGAAAACGATTTCACAGATATTAAACAGCCCATCGATTTCCTCGGCGTGAATTACTACACGCGCGCTTTCATGAGCGCCGAGACGCCGCCGCGCAAGCCCGAGTGCAAGCTGGGCGTCAACGACATGGGTTGGGAAACTTACCCGCAAGGCTTGACGGAGCTGCTGGTGGGCCTGCACCGCGAGTACCGGCTGCCGCCCGTCTACATCACGGAAAATGGCATGGCCGTCGCCGACAAGCCCGTTGACGGCAAGATCCATGACCAGGCGCGCATCGAGTACGTGCGGCTGCACCTGGATGCCTTGCGCGCCATGATCGCGCAGGGCATCGACGTGCGCGGTTACTTCTACTGGAGCCTGATGGATAACTTCGAGTGGAATTCCGGCTACGCCAAGCGCTTCGGCATGCTGTACGTCGATTACGCCACGCAGCAGCGCAGCTTCAAGGACAGCGCCCTGTGGTACCGCGACTTCATCGCCGCGCAGCGGGCCGCGCATGCCGATGCGCCGGTTTTGGCAGGGGAGCACTGACATGGCCGCCATTTCCCTGCGCGGCATCCGCAAGACCTACGGCGATGGCCCGGAAATCGTCAAGGGCCTCGACCTCGATATCCATGACGGCGAATTCATGGTCTTCGTCGGGCCGTCCGGCTGCGGCAAGTCGACGCTGCTGCGCATGATCGCCGGACTGGAAGACATCAGCGCGGGCCAGCTGCGCATCGGCGATCTGTTGGCCAACGACGTGGCGCCGGCCGAGCGGGGCATCGCCATGGTCTTCCAGAGCTACGCCCTGTATCCGCACATGACGGCGCGCGACAACATGGGCTTTGCCCTCAAATTGGCGGGCAAGCCCGACGCCGAGGTGCGCGCCGCCGTGGGCAAGGTGGCCGAGATTTTGCAGATCACGCACCTGCTTGACCGCAAGCCCAAGGCCCTGTCCGGCGGCGAGCGCCAGCGCGTGGCCATCGGCCGCTCCATCGTGCGCCAGCCCAAGGTATTCCTGTTTGACGAGCCGCTGTCCAACCTCGACGCATCGCTGCGCGTGCAGACGCGCATCGAGCTGGCCAAGCTGCACCAGGAGCTGGGCACCACGATGATCTACGTCACCCATGACCAGGTAGAGGCCATGACTCTGGGCGACCGGGTGGCCGTCTTCCACGGCGGCCACCTGGAGCAGGTGGGCGCGCCCTTGGACCTGTACCGCCATCCGGCCAGCCAGTTCGTGGCCGGTTTCATCGGCGCGCTGCGCATGAATTTCCTGCCGTGCGCCGCTGTGCCTGCCCTGGCCAGCCAGCTCGGTGGCGAGGCCGGCATGCTGGTCGGCATACGCCCCGAACACCTGCGCCTGGTGCCGCGCAATGAAGGCTACGGCGCTACCGTCACCCTGATCGAGCAGCTGGGTGATGCGCAGATCATCCACGCGACGCTTGACGGCCGCATCGATGGCGACACGCATGCGGTGGCCATCAAGCTGCATGGCGAGGCGCGCCACGCGCTGGCGCAGGGCAGCACCATCGGCTTCGCGCCGGAAGAAGGCCATGCTTTTCTGTTTGACACGGCCGGGCGCGCCGTGGCCACCCATTGACCCCGCACGGAGGCGACATGACTTCAGATTGACACTCAAAAAATGTGCAGCAGTAGCCAAAGAGCTATGTGATCATCATTCAACCAGCGGTACAGGAGACAACAACAATGCAACAGCTCAAATGCAATACCATCGCCCTCAGCCTGGCGCATGCGACATTCGCCCAGTGCATTTTGCTCGGCAGCGGTGCCGCCGTGGCGCAGGAGGCGGCCAGTAGCACGACCACCACTGACACGGCAAAACCGGCAGCCGAGCAGATGGACCGCATCGTCGTCACGGCCACGCGGCGCAACACCTTCGTGCAGGAGACGCCACTGGCCGTCACCGCCTTCAACCAGGACACCCTGCAAAACAATCAAGTGAAAGACCTGGCCTCGCTGGCCACCATGGTGCCGAGCCTGGTCGTCGAGCAGCATGGCGATTCGGGCGGCGTGCACGTCTACATGCGCGGCGTCGGTTCGGCCAACCACACGGAGCTGGGCGACCCGGCCGTCGCCTTTTATGTCGATGGCGTGTATTCGCCGCGTCCGCAGGGCGCCACGGCGCTGATGTATGACCTGTCCCACGTCGAGGTGGCGCGCGGACCGCAGGGCACCCTGAATGGCCGCAATTCGACGGCCGGCGCCGTCAACCTGGTATCGGCCGCGCCGAGCACGGCCAAGTTCATGGGTTCGGCCGGCATCACAGTGGGCGACAAGCGCCATTTGCAGACGCAGGGCATGCTCAATATTCCGTTGTCCGACGACGTGGCGCTGCGCATTGCCGCCATCAAGGATAGCCACGACGGCACGGTGGACTTCCGCCGCGGCTCGAACGTCATGCCGGGCACGGCCAAGTATGGCGCCGGCGACCAGATGGGCGTGCGCGCCTCGCTGCTGTGGAAATTCACGCCGCAGCTGCGCGGCACTTTCATCGCCGACTACTTCCTCGACCAGGGCGCCGGCAACGTCTACCTGGCAGCCGAGCCGAAAGGGGGCGAGAAGCTGCGCTCGGCCCTGATCGACACGCCGGGCACCCTGGACCAGTCGATTTTGACCTACAAGGGCAAGCTCAATTACAAGCCGACGGACGCGCTGGACTTTACTTACCTGGGCAGCTGGAGTCGCTACAAGCGCCAGAACAGCAACGATGCCGATGCGGGCCTGTTCCCCGGCTTCAAGTCGGAAAACCGCACCGACTGGGCGCAGTTCGACAGCTATTCGCACGAGCTGCAGGCGCGCTCGGACGACGATGCGCCGTTCCAGTGGGTGGCCGGCCTGTTCCTCTTCAATGAAAAGAACAAGGTGCGCTTCGATATCGACCGCAGCCAGATTTCGCAGGCGGCCGTGCAGCAGGATATCGCCAACGGCGCCGTGATTTTCGTGCAGCCCACCGTCGGCCAGTACGCCTCGTCGATGTCTTTCATCCAGGGCGACCGCCAGCTCAAATCAAAGGCCGTATTCGGCCAGGTCAGCCAGCAGGTGACGGACCAGATCAAGCTGACGGCCGGCGCGCGCTACACGAAAGACCATAAATTCGACATCGGCGGCAAGAATTGGGCATGCCCGAACTGGCCCGCGAACACGCCGCTGGGCACGACCGTGCTCACTGCCGACCAGCTGCGCCAGTTGGTCACGCCGGGCACGGGCCTGGCCAACACGCACAATATCGGGCCGGGCGGCGCCATCACGGCCGCCACCTGCGGCAATACGCCGGGCGACAATACGGCCGACCTGAAATATGGTCAGGCCACCTGGCTGGGACGCATCGAGTACAAGCTGCGCTCCGATATTTTACTGTTCGGTTCCGTGACCACGGGCTTCCATTCGCCGGCCATCGGCGACGGCGGCGCCACCACCAAGCCGGAAAAACTGACCAGCTATGAAATCGGCTTCAAGTCGGACTTGCTGAACCGCGAACTGACCCTGAACCTCGATGCCTTCCTGATGAAGTACAAGGACAAGCTCGAATCGCAGGTGGTCAACAGCGTGCTGGCCAACTTCAATGCGGCCGGCGCCACCGTCAAGGGGCTGGAAGCGGAGTGGGTGTGGCGGCCAACATCGGTCGACCGCCTGACGGGCAATGCCACCTGGCTGAAAGCCGTGTACGATGATTTCATGTCGTGCGACGTCGATGCGGCGCGCGCGAATGGCCAGTCCTGCGGCTCGACGGCGCCCTTGGTGAACGTGGGCGGCAGCACCATGAAGCATGCGCCGAAGTTTTCCACGACCGTCCAGTACGAGCATGATTTCGCTGTCGCAGGCGGCCAGCTCACGCCGCGCGCCTCGGTGCATTATGAAACCATGTCGTACGTGGGAGCGGGGGCCTTCAATGGCGACGTGCCTGGCCACGCAGGTGTCAAGCGCCAGGAAGCCTACACCACCCTGGACCTGAGCTTGCGCTTCCAGCCGGCGAACAAGGCCTATACGGTGGAAGCGTTCGTGCAAAACGCCACCGACAAAGCGGTCAAGCTTGACGTCAATGAAATCTGCACGGACGTGGGCATGCCATGCCAGCCCACGCAGCAGATCTACGGCGCCTTCTACAACGCGCCACGCACGTTTGGCGCGCGCGTGTCGATGAAGTTCTGATGGCGTAAGGTGCAGTTGCAATAGCAGTAGCAGTTCACTCAGTAGGGCAGGTGTTGGGCCGGGGAGTTTCCCCGGCCTTTTTTACTCTAACGCTTATTCCAAAGTGGCCTGCACGCTGGCGATGCCGATCTGCGCGCTGCCTTCGGCCAGGCGCACATTGACATTCTGGCGTGCCTGCAACTGCGCCGGCGAGCGCACGATGGCGCCTTTTTCGTCGCGCAGGATGGCATAGCCGCGTTCCAGGGTGCGCTGCGGGTTGAGCAGTTCCAGCTGCGCCGCCAGGCCGTCGAGGCGGTGGCGTCGCTGGCCTAGCTGCTGCGCCATGGCCGCGCCGCCGCGGCGCTGGGCTTCCAGTAGGCGCGCGCGCGGCGCCGTGACGTCGGGCCGCAAAGCCGCCCAGCGCGAACGCAGGCGTTCCAGCGCGTACTGCGACTGGTTCACGGGCGCGCGCGCCGCATGCGTCATGGCCGTCGACAGGGCCAGCAATTGGAGGCGCTGCTGCTGCAGCTGCGCCTTCGGGTTGAGCAGGCGGCGGCTGTGGCGGTCCAGGGTTTGCGCTGCATCATCGAGGCTGCGGCGCATGGCGCGGCGCAAGTCGGCCGCATCGGCGCGCAGGGAGGCCAACCAGTCGGCGCGCGGCGTGGCCGCCAGTTCGGCGGCGGCCGTCGGCGTGGCAGCGCGCAGGTCGGCCGCGAAGTCGGCGATGGTGAAATCCGTCTCGTGACCGACGCCGCTGATCACCGGCATGGAACAATCGGCGATCGCGTATGCCACGGCTTCATCATTGAACGACCATAAATCCTCGATGCTGCCGCCGCCACGGCATACCAGCAGCACGTCGCACTCGGCCCTTGTTGATGCCGTGCGGATGGCGTGCGCGATTTTTTCCGCTGCCTGCTGGCCCTGGACTTGTGTGGGATACAGGATGATGGACACATGCGGCGCGCGGCGCTTGAGCGCGATCAAGACGTCGCGCAGGGCGGCGGCCTGCGGGCTGGTGACGATGCCGATGCTGCGCGCGAACATGGGAATGGCGCGCTTGCGCTCCTGGTCGAAGAGGCCCTGCGCGGCCAGCTTTTCCTTCAGGCGTTGGAACGCTTCATACAGGGCGCCCACGCCGGCGCGGCGGATGGCTTCCACGTTGATCTGGTAATCGCCGCGCGCGCCGTACAGAGTGACGAGGGCGCGCACTTCCACCTTGTCACCTTCGCGCGGCGTGAAGCCGGCAAACTGGGCGCGTCCACGGAACATCACGGCGCGCACCTGGGCAGCATCGTCCTTCAAGGTGAAATACCAGTGGCCGGAAGTGGCGCGCGTGAAGTTGGAAATCTCGCCAGCGATCCAGGTCAGGGGGAACGAGCGTTCGAGCAGGCGCGCGACAGCCTGGTTCAGGGCGCTGACGGTGAGCACGGGTGGGGCGGCAAAGCCGCTGTCAGTGGGGTTGTCGATCATCATCAAGCTGGGGGAGGGGAGGAACTGTCCACATATTATCGGCGAGGTCATGCTTATGTCATATATCGCGCAAAACAACAAGTTTTATTTCTAAGTATTTGATTTCATGCAGAATTCCCGTATGCCTGATTTGCGTGCACAGGTAAAAAAACCTTTAATATCAAGTACATCAGTGCAGCCCCTGCCACTTACGCACAAAGTTATCCACAGAAAGTGTGCGAAACTTTTTGCCTTGGACAACGATTGCCCTGCAAGCCAATTTGACCAATAAAAATGCCTTGCTACATTTTTGCGCATGGAAATAAAGTCGATAGGAATCAAGCGCTTAGCATGCCATGCCTGGCCTTGCACACAATCTTATCCACAAAAAATGTGCAGAACTCTGGCGCAGCGCCGGATTTATCCACTGAAACGTCGATGGCATGGCTTGCCTGAATTTTGCGCAGTAAAAAAATAGCCATATAAATCAATGGCGTAGCGTTTAAGTATGGGGCTTGCTCACAATCTTATCCACAGAATGTGTGTAAAACTGCATAAACCGTTGCGTGGTTTGTTCCCGTTTTCCACTGCATGCACAGGCCGCATCGCTGCCTTAATTTTCAGCAGTGAAAGAAATCCCTTTAAAATCAATGCTCTTGCCTGGAGTCAATCGGCTTGCTCACAATCTTATCCACAATTTATGTGTGGAACTGCACTTGGGGTGGAAAAGTGTTGTTTGAGGATGCTTTTTGGCATGAAAAACCCGGCCTTTCCCATCTTGCTACATTTTTATGCAGGGTAATAAAAACGATATAAATCAATGCACTTGGTGTCTATTCTTGCGCTTGCACACAATCTTGTCCACAGATTGTGTGCAGAACTTCGACGGTCATCATGCCACTTGCTTCGCTCCAGCTGCCACTTATTTATGCATTGAGTTAATTTTCTTTAAAATCAATGACTTAATTGAATTCCTCGGCTTTGCGCACAATCTTGTCCACAGTAAATGTGCAGAACTCTTCAAGTATTAATTTATTGACATTGACTACTGTCGATAAGCTGCTATGCCTGTATTTTGCGCAGCACGATAATCTCCATGTGAATCAATGACTTGCGTGCTGGACTTCATGCTTGCTCACAATCTTATCCACACAAAGTGTGCAAAACTGTGTGCTGGCCGCGCCCGCCCGCTGCACCGTGTGGGCAAGTGCGCATGCAGGCGCCACTTGCCGCCGGCGCGGCAACGCGCTACATTGCGCCATTCCTGCGCCGACATGCCATCGGACGCCGGCGCTCGGTACAATACAGGCTGTCCGGGCGGTCCATCGCCTTCCCTTTACCAGGAGTTTCTTTTGCTCGCTATATTTCAAGCCGCTGGCTGGCCCATCTGGCTGTTGTTGATCGCTTCCATCGTCGCCCTGGCCTTGATCATTGAGCGCCTGCTGTATTTGCGCCGTGCCAAGATCCTGCCCCGCAAGCTGTTTGATGAAGTGGTGCAGGTGTATCGCAGCGGTAAGATCACGCCGGACACGCTGGCCAAGCTGGAAGACAATTCGCCGCTGGGCGTGGTGCTGGCCGCCGCCCTGCGCAATGTCGACGCGCCGCGCGAGGTGATGAAGGAATCGATCGAAGAGGCGGGCAGCGGCGTGGCCCACACGCTGGAGCGTTTCCTGACGACCCTGGGCACCATCGCCACTCTCGCGCCGCTGATGGGGTTGTTTGGCACGGTGGTGGGCATGATCGAAATCTTCGGTTCGCAAAACGCCAGCGGCTCGAATCCCGCACAATTGGCCCACGGCATCTCGGTAGCCTTGTATAACACGGGCTTCGGCTTGGCCATCGCCATGCCGGCCCTGGTCTTCTACCGCCACTTCCGCGCACTCGTCGACAGCTTCGTCATTGACATGGAGCAGCAAGCGGTCAAGTTCGTCGATATCGTCCACAGTGGCCGCAAATGAACTTCCGCAAAGGCAAGGGGCGTGAGGACCCCGAAATCAACCTGATCCCGTTCATCGACGTGCTGCTGGTGATCCTGATTTTTTTGATGGTCAGCACCACCTACAGCAAGTTTACGGAATTGCAGATCACCTTGCCGACCGCCGATGCCGAGCAAGCCAAGGACAAGCCGCAGCAGATCGACGTCACCATCGATGCCAAGGGCAACTACACGGTCAACCGCGAACCGGTCTCGTTCCGCGACGTGGCCGGCCTGGCCGACGCCCTGCAGAACGCAGCCAAGGCGGCCAATGGCGGCAAGGCGCCCGCGCAGACACCCGTGGTGGTGGTCAACGCCGACCAGTTCGCCATGCATCAGATGGTCATCCACGTGATGGAAGCGGCACGCCTGGCCGGCTATGAAAAGCTGACGTTCGCGGCGCAGGCTGGCGGCAGATAGTGCTCTAAGCCAGGCAACACCGGGGCCGCATCCTCAGGGGCGACCTCGGATGTTTCTTGGGGTTTCCAACTTTACCCCTCACCGCATGCCCACATCCTCCCCCGCCAAGCTTGAATCGACTCTCACCCGCGCCTGGCTGGCGCGCGGCCCGCTGGCGTGCGCGCTGTGGCCCGTTTCCCTGTTGTTCGGCGCCCTGAGTTGCGTGCGGCGCGGCCTGTACCGCGCTGGCGTGCTGCAGTCAAGCCGGCTGCCCGTGCCCGTCGTCGTCGTCGGTAACATTTTTATCGGCGGCACGGGCAAGACGCCGCTGACGATCTGGCTGGTGCAAGCCTTGCGCGACGCGGGCATGCGCCCTGGCGTCATTTCGCGCGGGCATGGCAGCGCCGACCGTTCGCCGCGCGCCGTCACCGCTGCTTCCACGCCGCAGCAGGTGGGCGACGAGCCGCTGCTGATCTTCCAGCGCGGCGGTTGCCCCGTGATGGTGGGGCGCGACCGCGCGCAAGCGGGCAGGGCGCTGCTGGCGGCGCACCCGGACGTCGACGTGTTGGTGACGGACGACGGCTTGCAGCATTACGCCTTGCAGCGCGACGTGGAAATCGTGCTGTTCGACGGTCGCGGCGCCGGCAATGGCTGGCTACTGCCGGCCGGTCCCTTGCGCGAATCGCCGCGCCGCCGGCGCGATGTAACGGTGATCAATGCGCCGGAGCTGGCGCCGGATCTCGTTGCCGGGGTCGCGCCCGCGGGTTCCTTGGTCGTGCAGATGCTGCTCGATGGCGGCGTGGCCGAGCGCCTGGTCGACCGCAGCGAGCGGCTGCCTTTGGCAACACTGGCAGCTGGCGGCCAGCGCATCGTGGCGGCGGCCGGCATCGGCAACCCGCAGCGTTTCTTTGCCATGCTGCGCGGGGCCGGATTGGACTTCATGGAACTGCCCCTGCCCGATCATCACGACTTCCTCGACCAGCCATTTGCGGCACTGGACACGGATGTGATCTTGATCACCGAGAAGGATGCAGTAAAATGTGCGCAAAGTGAACATCTCAAAGATGACCCGAGACTGTGGGTCGTCCCCGTCAGTGCGCGCATCGATAGCGCGCTGGCCCAACAAATTGTGGAGAAATGTCGTGGACGCTCGACTGCTTGATATCCTGGTCTGCCCTGTTTGCAAGGGTCCGCTTGAACACGATAAGAAGGCGCAGGAACTGATTTGCCGCGCCGACCGCCTGGCCTATCCTATCCGCGATGGCATCCCCATCATGTGGGCGGATGAAGCGCGCACCCTGCAAGACGCAGTGGAATAACGATGGCCTTCATCGTCATCATCCCGGCCCGCCTGGCCTCGACGCGCCTGCCGGGCAAGCCGCTGGCTGACCTGGGCGGCAAACCGATGGTGGTGCGCGTGGCCGAGCAGGCGCGGCTCTCGGGCGCCGCGCGCGTCATCGTCGCCACCGATCATGAGAGCATCCGCGCCGCCTGCGCCGCGCATGGCGTGGAAGTGTGCATGACGCGTGCCGACCATCCGTCGGGCACGGACCGCATCGCCGAAGTGGCGCGCACGCTTGATTTGCCACCCGACGCCGTCGTCGTCAACCTGCAGGGTGACGAACCCCTGATCGATCCGTCCTTGCTGGCCGCCTGCGCTGCGCTGATCAGCGCCGCCGTTCCCATGGCCACCTGCGCGCATCCGCTGCACGAGGTGGCAGATGCATTCAACCCGAACGTGGTCAAGGTCGTGCTGGACAAGAATGGCCGTGCCTTGTATTTCTCGCGCGCCACGATCCCCTGGCACCGCGACGGCTTCGCGCAGTCCCGTGAAAACTTGCCGCAAGATTATGTACCGCTGCGCCATATCGGCTTGTATGCGTACAGCAATGCGTTTTTGCAGGAATATCCGCAATTGTCCGCTTCGCCGCTGGAAGCCATCGAGGCGCTGGAGCAGTTGCGCGTGCTGTGGCACGGTGTTGCCATCGCCGTGCATGTCACGGACTCGGCCCCTGCTGCCGGTGTCGACACGCCGCAAGATCTCGAACGCGTGCAAGCGCATTACGGCGCCCTGTAAGCGCTACCCGCAAAACGGCAGGCGTGCAAATATAGTTTTGTGCGTCTGCAGTAAAAACCACATTTTGAAACGTCCGTCTCGCCAATTGCTGGCTTTGATCAATCAGGGCATAGCAAATCGACAGCAAACTGGCGTTTCAGGGATTTTTTGTGGTAAGTTTCGTAGGGAAAGATAGCCATAGCAACATCATCTAAAAATAATTACACATACCACCATCCAAAATCTGCTTTTTAGGAAATTTTCAATGCGTCTGATACTTTTAGGAGCACCCGGTGCCGGCAAGGGCACCCAAGCTAATTTCATCAAAGAAAAATACAACATTCCACAAATCTCCACGGGCGACATGCTGCGCGCGGCGATCAAGGAAGGCACGGAACTGGGCATGGCGGCGAAAAAAGTCATGGATGCGGGCGGCCTCGTGTCGGACGACATCATGATCGGCCTGGTCAAGAACCGCCTGCAGGAAGCCGATTGCGCCAATGGCTACCTGTTCGACGGTTTCCCGCGCACCATCGCGCAAGCTGACGCCATGAAAGATGCCGGCATCAATGTCGACTACGTGCTGGAAATCGATGTGCCTGACGCTTCGATCATCGAGCGCATGGATGGCCGCCGCAGCCATCCCGGTTCGGGCCGTGTGTACCACGTCAAATTCAACCCGCCCAAAGTCGATGGCGTCGATGACATCACGGGCGAACCGCTGATCCAGCGCGACGACGACAAGGCGGAAACCGTCAAGAAACGCCTGGATGTGTACCATAACCAGACCAAGGTCTTGCTCGGTTACTACAACGACTGGGCCAAGTCCGGCCTGCCAGGCGCACCGAAATACCGCCGCATCGCCGGCGTCGGTCCGGTCGAGCAAATCCGCGACAGCGCATTTGCTGCCCTGGCGGAATAAGCAGTTTTTGAAAAGCGGACCTCGGTGTCCGCTTTTTTTGTGCCCGCGCTTCAGCCGGGCGCCGTATCGTTTTCGAGTAGAAGTTTTTTGCAGGTCGTGTTTTCCTGGCTGCGCGTGCCTACCCGGTGCGGTCTGCAGCTGTTGGCAATGACGTCGGATAAAAACAGAAGGGGACGATATGGCAGCCAGTTTGTGGTTTGCGGTAGCCTGCGGCGTGGTCGCAGTCATTTACGGTTTGGTCTCGCGTAGCTGGATACTGAGGCAGGATCCCGGCAACGCGCGCATGCAGGAAATCGCCCTGGCCATCCAGCAAGGCGCGGCCGCCTACCTGGCGCGCCAGTACCGTACCATCGCCATCGTCGGCGTGGTACTCCTGATCGCCATCTATGTGCTGCTTGGCCTGCACACGGCGCTGGGCTTTTTGATCGGCGCCGTGCTGTCGGGCGCCTGCGGTTTCATCGGCATGAATGTCTCTGTGCGAGCCAATGTGCGCACGGCGCAGGCGGCCACCCTGGGCATCAACCAGGCGCTGAACGTGGCCTTCAAGGGCGGGGCGATTACCGGCATGCTGGTGGTGGGATTGGGCTTGCTGGGCGTGACCCTGTTTTACTGGCTGCTGGTGACGACGGGCGCGCCTGGCCTGACGCAGCATGACTTGATCAAGCCCCTGATTGGCCTGGCCTTCGGCGCCTCGCTCATTTCCATCTTCGCGCGGCTCGGTGGCGGCATCTTCACCAAGGGCGCCGACGTGGGCGCGGACCTGGTGGGCAAGGTCGAGGCGGGCATTCCCGAGGATGATCCGCGCAACCCGGCCGTCATCGCCGATAACGTGGGCGACAACGTGGGCGACTGCGCCGGCATGGCGGCCGACCTGTTCGAAACCTATGTCGTGACCTTGATCGCCACCATGCTGCTGGGCGCACTGCTGATGGCCGAAGCCAGCGGCACGGCTATCATCTATCCGCTGCTGCTGGGCGCCGTCTCCATCCTCGCTTCCATCGTCGGCTGCTCGATGGTGAAGACCAAGCCGGGCGCGAAGATCATGTCGGCCTTGTACACGGGGCTGTGGTGGGCGGCCGGCCTCTCCTTGGTCGGCTTTGCCGTGGTGACGTGGCTGCTGTGGCCCGACGACGCCATGCGCTACAAGATGCTGGGCGCCACCGTCGTCGGCATTGTGCTCACGGGCCTGATGGTGTACATCACCGAGTACTACACGGGCACGGATTTCAAGCCCGTGCGCCATATCGCCGAAGCGTCGACGACGGGCCACGGCACGAATATCATCGCCGGCTTGGGGGTGTCGATGAAGTCCACCGCCTACCCGGTGCTGGCCGTCTGCGTCGCCATCCTTGTCTCATACCAGTTGGCCGGCCTGTACGGCATCGCCATCGCCGCCACGGCCATGCTATCGATGGCGGGCATCATCGTCGCACTCGATGCGTATGGCCCGATCACGGATAACGCGGGCGGCATCGCGGAAATGTCGGGCTTGCCCGATTCCGTGCGCGCCATCACCGACCCGCTCGACGCCGTCGGCAACACCACCAAGGCCGTCACCAAGGGCTATGCCATCGGCTCGGCCGGCCTGGCCGCGCTGGTGCTGTTTGCTGACTACACGCATGCACTTGAATCCGTGGGACAGCACATCACCTTTGATTTGTCGAACCCCATGGTCATCGTCGGCCTCTTCATCGGTGGCCTGATACCGTATCTGTTCGGCGCCATGGCGATGGAGGCAGTCGGCCGCGCGGCCGGTGCCGTGGTGGTCGAGGTGCGGCGCCAGTTCCGCGATATCAAGGGCATCATGGAAGGCACGGCGCGGCCTGAATACGACAAGGCCGTCGACATGCTGACGGCGTCCGCCATCCGTGAAATGATCGTGCCGTCCCTGCTGCCCGTGGTGGTGCCCATCGTCGTCGGCATGCTGCTGGGGCCTGCGGCGCTCGGTGGCCTCTTGATGGGAACCATCGTCACGGGCCTGTTCGTGGCCATTTCCATGACCACGGGTGGCGGCGCCTGGGACAATGCGAAGAAATACATCGAGGATGGCCATTTCGGCGGCAAGGGTTCCGAGGCGCACAAGGCGGCCGTCACGGGCGACACGGTAGGCGACCCGTACAAGGATACGGCCGGTCCGGCCGTGAACCCCTTGATCAAGATCATCAATATCGTGGCCCTGCTGCTGGTGCCGCTGTTGCCGGCTACAGGCTGGCTGGCCGTCAAGGCACCGGCGCCCATCCACGCGCCCGCACCGGCCATTCTGGCGCCAGCGACGCCGGCGCAAGTGTTGCCGGCCCAGTAAGGCCAGGCACTCCCGACAGCCCCGCGGCACATGCTGCGGGGCTGTGTCAGGTCAGAAGCGCGACGTCAGGCCGACAAACATACGGCGTCCCGGCACGTAATAGTCGACCAGGCCATCGGCCATCGGCCCTTTCTTGAACAGGTTTTGCACGCCGCCACGCACGGTCCACTGTGGCGTGAGCTTGTACGACACGACCGTGTCGACGATGGTGTAGGCTTTGTCGGCCAGCTTGCCCGCATCGAGTTCCTTGCCCGTGTACTGGGCCGATACTTCGCCGAACAGCTGGTCGTTGACTTGCCAGCCCAGCGCCGAGTACCACGACAGTTTTGGCGTCGACAGCAGGTTGGCGCCCGTGGTCAGGTTTTTCGCTTCCGCCATGTAGGTCACGTTGTTACGCCAGTTCAGGTTTTTGCTCAAAGGGATGGTCAGCGTGCCTTCCAGGCCGCTGGTGCGCGCCTTCTGGATATTCGTCATCTTGGTCCACCAGCGCTGTTGGTAAAAGCCCAGCGGCGCATAGTCGATCTTGTTCTTGAAATCCGTGTGGAAATAGGTCAGGCCCACGTCCCAGCCATTCTGTTCCCACGCCACGCCGATCTCGCCTGCCGTGCTCGTTTCCGGCTTCAAGTCCGCATTGCCCGCCATGTAGCAGCCGCCCGTGATGTAGCCCAAGGGCCGCAGGCCATTGCAGCCACCGCCGCGCGACTGGGTGGCGGCACCCGGTGCATTTTCCTTCAGGCTGGGGGCGCGGAAGCCTTGCGAGACGCCGCCCTTGATGGTCCAGGCCGGCGCCGGGTGGTACACCAGGTACAGGCGCGGGCTGTAGTGGTTGCCGAACTTGCTGTGGTGGTCCAGGCGCAGGCCCGCCGTGGCCGTCAAGTTGTCGCGCAGGAACAGCTGATCTTCCGCAAACAGGGCCGAGGTGGTGCCGGACAAGGTCGCGCCGCTCACGGGATTACCCAGGTAATCGGTGGGAATCGTGCCGATGGTGTCGGTATTCGTCAGTTCCTGGTGCTTCCACTGGCCGCCCATCACCAGCATCTGCTCGATGCCGCCCCAGCCGACCCGTTTTTCCAGGTTCGCGTCCAGCGTGCTGTCCTTGGACTTGGCCACCGTGCCGATGAACTGGTTGTCGAAATCATTGTGGTACAGATTGACCTTGGCCTTGCCGAAATCAAAACGGCCTTCATAGCCGAGGCCGATGCTCTTGCGTATCAGCTTGCTGGCGCCCCAGCCGGAGATCACTGCCTCGCCATCCGCATCGCGTGCGGCCGAATCCATCGCTTGCTGCTTGCCATAGCTGGCATCCAGCGACAGGTTCTGTTTCTTGTCCAGCGCCCAGGTGAGCTGGCCCGAGACAGTCTGGTTGCGTTCGCCGCCGATGCCACCCGCTTTGTCGAATTTTTCATCGGGATTCTGACGCGACTGGCTCACGCCCAGGCGCATGCCGACCGTGTCCGACAGGGGGCCGGCCAGGTTCACGCCCAACTGGTGCGCCGTGCCGCGGTCGCTCTCTTGCGGTTGCGTGTAGTTGGCCGTGGCCGAACCGTTCCACTTGCCCGGCACCTTGCGCGTGATGATGTTGATCACGCCGCCCATGGCGTCCGATCCATACAGCGAGGACATGGGTCCCCGCACCACTTCGATGCGCTCGATCATGTCGGGCGAGATCCAGTTCAAGTCCTGGCGGCCCAGGTCCGGGCGGTAAGCCGTGTCGGCCGAGCTGCCCACGCGCTTGCCATCGACCAGGATCAAGGTGTATTTGTCGGGCAGGCCGCGCAGCTTGATCTTCGATTCCTCGCCCACGGGGCTGGTACCGCCCGTCACGCCGGGGATGCGGCGCAGCAGGGTATTCAAGTCATACACGGGCTGGCGTTCGATTTCCTCGCGCGTGATGACGCTGATACTGGCCGGTGCATCCTTGATGTCGATGGCCGTGCCGGAAGCGGTGACGACCACCGTGTTCATGGTGGGATCGGCGGCCACATTGCCTTCGGCCCAGGCGTTGCTGACGGCCAGCGAGAGCAGGCAGGGCAGGAGCAGGGCGGCGGAATGCATGGCGCGGGAGGGAGTGGACACGGGGGCTACGAAGGCGGGACTACGCTTGGTCATGGTGAACTTTCCGGATGTTGTTATTTCCTGGCTGCCTTCCGGGTGGCTCGGGTATAAATGAATGAAAAGAAAATAAACTGCGCTCGAATTCTGGCAATGAGAATAAGAATCGTTCTTATTGTAATGCCATACTGGCAAGAAGGAAAGTGCTGAAAGGAAATAAAACACCGTTGCAGTGTCCGCACCTGCGATGTGTATCACGTGCAAACGTGAAAGTGTTACCCCCGCTGGCATCTGGGCCGGCGTGTGCCAATAATGAAAGCTGTGCGATGGATACTGGAGGAAGCGGCATGCTCGAGATGATAAAAACGATACCGGCGCTGGCCTGTGCCCTGCTGCTACTGGCTGGTGGTCATGCCGGGGCGCAGCGGCAGGCGGCTCCCGAGCCATTGCCCGTCTGTCAGCTCGACCCGCGCGACAGCGGCAAGCTGGCCGTGGAGCCATGCCGCCCGGCGCCACCCGTGCAGCCGCGCCGTTCCGTGGCGCAGGTGATTGGCCGCATGCCGGCCCAGCCTGTGCCGCCTATTGTGCCTATTGTGCCTATGGCGCCGTTGCCGCCCAGCCAGGCCGTGCCGATGCCGCGCGCGCCGCAGCCCATCGGTGCCTGCGACACAGGCGGTTGCCGCGATGCGGCCGGCGCGCGCTATAACGGCGCGGGCAATGCCACGCTCGATGCCAACGGCCGCATCTGCCACCGCAACGGCGCTTTCATGCAGTGTTTTTAGCCCTGCCATTCGCTGCCGCTGCAAGTTTTCGCTCGGTGGCTACAAAAGTGGCTACAATTGTCGCCGACATTACGTTTACGTAAACGTAATGATGCGTAATGATGCGTAATGCATGACACCATGCACCATGCAAGCAACGGGCGCCGGGAACACGGCTCTTATCACTCAGGAGATTTCATGCAGATTCAGGACAATGTATTCATCATCACGGGCGGCGCATCGGGTTTGGGCGCGGCCACGGCGCGCATGCTGACGGCGGCGGGCGGCAAGGTCGTGCTGGCCGACGTGCAGACCGAGGCGGGCCAGGCGCAGGCCGCTGAATTGAACGGCGTATTCGTGCAGTGCGACGTCACCTCGGAAGAAGACGGCATGGCCGTGGTGGCCGCGGCGACCAAGCTCGGTCCCTTGCGCGGCCTGGTGAACTGCGCCGGCGTGGCGCCTGCCGTGAAAACAGTGGGCAAGGATGGCCCGCATCCGCTGGCGCTGTTCCAGAAAGTCGTCAACATCAACCTGGTAGGCACTTTCAATATGTGCCGTCTGGCGGCCGATGCCATGGCCAAGCAGGAAGCCACCGCTGAAGGCGAGCGCGGTATTATCATCAACACGGCTTCCGTGGCGGCCTACGATGGCCAGATCGGCCAGGCCGCGTATGCGTCGTCGAAGGCGGCCGTGGTGGGACTGACCCTGCCGATGGCGCGCGACCTGTCGCGCAACGGCATCCGCGTCATGACGGTGGCGCCTGGCATTTTTGAAACGCCGATGCTGCTGGGCATGCCGGCCGAAGTGCAGGACGCGCTGGGCAAGATGGTGCCGTTCCCATCGCGCCTGGGCAAGCCCGGCGAATATGCGCAACTGGTGAAAGCCATCGTGGAAAACGTCATGCTGAATGGCGAAACTATCCGCCTGGACGGCGCCATCCGCATGCAGCCGAAATAAGCCCGGTGTGATTTGATGTAGGATACCCCCGTATGGGGCGTACAGCCTTGCTCGGCTGTGCGCCCTTTTTTTATCGGAGAATCCATGATCACATTGAAGCCGCTGGTGCTGAGCTTGACCTTGCTGGGGGCTCTGGTTGCCATTCCCGCCACCTTTGCCTTTGCCGAAGTGCCGCAAAAGGCGCCGGAAATCGCCACCGCGTATGCGGAAAAATCGGGTTGGGCGGCGCAGAAATTCATGGTCGCTGCGGCCAATCCACTGGCCGCCGATGCCGGCTACCGGATGCTGAAAAAAGGCGGCAGCGCCATCGACGCGGCCATCGCCACGCAGCTGGTGCTGACCCTGGTCGAACCGCAATCGTCGGGCATCGGCGGCGGCGCCTTCCTGCTGTACTCCACGGCGAAGGGCGTGCAAGCGTTCGACGGGCGCGAAACGGCGCCCGCCGCTGCCGACGAACACCTGTTCCAGAATGCCGACGGCAGCCCCGTCTCGCGTGCCACCGGCGTGGTGGGCGGGCGTTCCGTGGGCGTGCCGGGGGTGCTGCGCATGCTGGAACTGGCGCACAAGGAACATGGCAAGCTGCCGTGGGCGACTCTGTTCGGCCCTGCCATCCGCTTGGCGCACGGCGGCTTTCCCGTCAGCCAGCGCCTCAACGGCCTATTAAACTGGGACCAGGCCCTGAAGCGCGACCCCGTCGCCGCCGCGTATTTCTATGACCCGGACGGCAAGGCTTGGCCCGTCGGCCATGTGCTGAAAAACCCGCAACTGGCGCGCACCCTGCGCGAGATCGCCGGTGGTGGCGCCGACGCCTTTTACCAGGGCCGCATCGCGCGCGACATCGCTGCCAAGGTGGCGTCGCATCCCACCAATCCGGGCAAGCTGACGGCGACCGACATCGCCGGCTACCGGGCCAAGGTGCGTGAACCCGTCTGCAGCGACTACAAGGCCTGGACCGTGTGCGGCATGCCGCCGCCATCGTCGGGCGGCATCGCCATCGCGCAGATGCTGGGCATGCTGGAAGTGAAGGATATCCGCCCGTATGCGCCCGTCGACGGCGTGCTCGATGCGCAGGCCATCCACCTGTTCTCGGAAGCGGGGCGCCTGGCTTACGCGGACCGCAACCGCTACGTGGCCGACACGGACTTCGTGCCGTTGCCGGGCAAGGGCATCGCCTCCATGCTGGATAAAACCTACCTGGCGCAGCGCGCGTCCCTGATCGGCGACAAATCCATGGGCCGCGCCTTGCCCGGCACGCCGCCCGGCATGCAGGTCGCGTGGGGCATGGACAACGCCTTGCAGCGCCCGTCGACCTCGCACCTGGTGGCGGTGGACGCCTTTGGCGGCGGCCTGTCGATGACCACCAGCGTGGAAGACGCCTTCGGTTCGCGCCAGATGGTCGACGGCTTTTTGCTGAATAACCAGTTGACGGATTTCTCTTTCGATTCGCGCGATGCGGATGGCCCGATCGCCAATCGCGTACAAGCTGGCAAGCGTCCGCGCAGCGCCATGTCGCCCACGCTGGTGTTTGAAAAGGGCACGCACAAGCTGGTGCTGGCGACGGGATCGCCGGGCGGCTCGTCCATCATCAATTATGTCGCCAAGGTGCTGGTCGGCACCATGGACTGGGGCCTGAACGTGCAGCAAGCCATCAGCCTGCCGAACTTCGGCAGCCGCAATGGCCCGACGGAGCTGGAAAAGGGCCGCGCGCCGGCAGCCCAGGTCGAGGCGCTGCAAACCATGGGCCACGAGGTGCGTGTCATCGAGCAGAATTCCGGCTTGCAGGGCATCATGCGCCTGAATGCGCACGGCAAGGATTTCTGGTTTGGCGGCGCGGACCCACGGCGTGAAGGCATGGTCAGAGGCGATTGATTCACCCCGAAACTTTTCCACAAAGTATCAAGACCCTGCTAATCTGCCGGCATGGGAATGCAAAATAAAACAGGCTTGATACTCACGGGAGGGGGCGCCCGTGCCGCCTACCAGGTGGGCGTGCTGCAGGCGATTTCGGCGATACTGTGGGAAGCGGGCTGGGCGCCTGCGCGCAACCCCTTCGACATCATTTGCGGCACCTCGGCCGGCGCCATCAACGCCACGGCGCTGGCCTGCCGGGCCGACAACTTCGGCGAAGGCGTGCAAAAGCTGCTCGACGTGTGGCAGCACATCCAGGTCGAGCAAGTCTACCGCGCCGATTCGCTGGGCGTGATCCGCTCGGGCGCGCGCTGGCTGTCGCTGCTGTCGTTCGGCTGGCTGCTACGCCAGTGGCATGCCTCGCCGCCCAATTCCCTGCTCGACAATACTCCGCTGGTCAGCCTGCTGCACCGCATGCTCGACCTGCCGCGCCTGGACGCGGCGCTGGCCGACGGTTTGCTGCATGCGCTGGCCGTGACGGCGTCGTCGTATTCAGGCAGCCGCCACATGACGTTTTACCAGACGGCCGCCGAGATCGCGCCCTGGGTGCGCACGCAGCGCCTGGCCTTGCAAGACCAGATCGGCGTGGAACACTTGCTCGCTTCGGCCGCCATCCCTTTTATTTTTCCCGCCGTGCCCCTGTATATAGGTGGCCAGCGCGAGTACTGCGGCGACGGATCGATGCGCCAGCTGGCGCCGATCTCGCCGGCTATTCACCTGGGTGCGAACAAGGTGCTGGTGGTGGGGGCGGGACGCATGACGGAACCGGCGCCTGCCGCGTCCGAAGCGGCGCGCTACCCCAGCCTGGCGCAGATCGCCGGCCACGCGCTGTCGTCGATCTTCCTCGATGGCCTGGCCGTCGACATCGAGCGCCTGAACCGCATCAACCTCACCTTGTCGATGCTGCCGCCTGAATTGATGGGCAAGACGGCATTGAAACCGGTGGAGTTGCTGGTCATCGCACCGTCCGAACGACTCGACGCCATCGCCAGCCGGCATATCGGCAGTTTGCCCCGTCCTATCCGCACCATGTTGTCGGGCATCGGCGCGGCCGAAGCGCGCGGCGCGGCATTGGCATCGTATTTATTGTTCGAATCGACGTATACTAATGAGCTGATCCGTCTTGGACAGCGCGATACGCAGGCCCGCAAGGACGATGTACTGGCGTTTTTTGGTTCTTGAGACGGCCCCCGGAAGAATAACCGGAGTTTTCGCGTTTTTTTTGACAGGACGATTGTGCTGGTATTTCGACGTGCTTGCGAAGTGGTATTGCTGTTGTCTTTACTGCTGCCGGGCGGCCCGGCCGCGGCGGCGCCTGCGCCCACCCTGCGTTTCGACCAGCTCAGCGTCGAACAGGGCCTGGCGCAGGAATCGGTGCTGGCCATCGCCCAGGACCGGCAGGGCTATATGTGGTTCGGCAGCCAGTCTGGCCTGAGCCGTTACGATGGCTACCGCATGGTCGTCTACAAGAATATCGAGGGCGACAAGACCAGCCTGGCCGACAACTGGGTCGGCAAACTGCATGTCGATAGCCAGGGTCAGCTGTGGGTGGGCACCGACAACGGCTTGGACCGCTTCGATGCCGCCAGCCAGACCTTCATTCACTATGTCCCGGCTGAAAAGAGCAAGCGCGGCAACGGCAACCGGCATATCCACGCCATTCTTGACGATGGCGCGCGCGGCTTCTGGATCGCCACCTCGGACGGCTTGCAACATTTCGACCCCGCCACGGGCGCCTTCCGAACCTGGCACCATGAAGAAGGCAATCCGCACAGCCTGGGCGACAATGAAATCAAGGCGTTGGTGCTGGACGCGCAACAGCGCCTGTGGATAGGCACCGTCACGGGCCTGGACATGCTGGCGCCGGGCAGTGACCGCTTCGAGCATTTCGCCGTCGACACGGAGCCCGGTTCGAAGTACAACGTGATCCAGTCGCTGCTGGTGGACCGCCAGCAGAATCTGTGGATAGGCACCATGGCCGGCGCCGAGCGCTGGCGCCTGGGCGGCGCCGGGCAGGCACCGCAGGCACGCCTGCGCCTGAATGAAAAACAGGGCTTTTCCGCCATCCGCGTCGCCAGCCTGTACCAGGATATCGACGCCACCGTCTGGCTGGGCAGCAACGCCGATGGCCTGTTCCGCTGGCTGCCCGAGAGTGACACCTTCCTGCAGTATCGCCACCAGACGGGTGACAAATTCAGCGTCGCCGACAACCAGCTGTCGTCGCTTTACCGCGACCGCGCGGGCACCTTCTGGGTCGGCTCCTGGTACAACGGCGTGAGCCGGGTGGACCTGGGCAGCGGCGGCTTTTCGCGCATGGCGCGTGCTCCCGGCGATGTGGTCGCGCTGGCGGACAAGAAAGTGCGCGCCGTGGCCGATGCGGGCAATGGCAAGTTGTGGCTGGCCACCAAAGGCGGCCTGAAACTGTACGATATGCGCGACGGCAGCTCGCGGCTGTTCGACCTGCGCAGTTCGCCCGGCATGTCGCGCGACGAGCAGGTCACCACCCTGTACAAGGCGCCCGATGGCACTCTGTGGGTGGGCGGCTCGACGGGCTTGCACCGCTTCGATCCGGTACTCGGGCGTTTTTTTACCATGCGCTTTGCCGCCGGCGATCCGAACAGCGACACCATCCGCAATGTCGTGAGTGACCGCAGCGGCATGCTGTGGGTCTCGACGCGGGGCGGCGTGCACCGTTTCGACCCCGTTAGCAAACGCTTCACCACCTACCGTCATGATCCGGCCAACCCGAACAGCTTGTCCGACAACATGGTGCGGCCCGTGCTGGAAGACGGCAAGGGGCGGCTGTGGATAGGCTCCTTCCACGGCCTGGATTTGCTGGACCGCGCCAGCGGCCAGTTCCGGCATTTTCGCCATGATCCGCAAAACTTGCATAGCCTGAGCCACGACGAGGTGCATTTCCTGCACGAAGACAAGGGCGGCGTGCTGTGGGTGGGCACGGCCAATGGCTTGAACCGGATGGACATCGATGCGAAGGGCGAGATCCGCTTCCGGCGCTTCGTGCGCAAGGATGGCATGGCCGATGATGCCGTCGCCAGCATCCTGGGCGACGATAACGAGCAGCTGTGGCTGAGCACGAATAGCGGCATCACGCGGCTCGACATGCGCAGTGGCCTGTTCCGCAACTACGACAGCGCCGATGGCACGGTGGAAGGCTCGTACTTCGATGGCGCGGCCCTGCGCGCGGCGGATGGGACCATGTATTTCGGCGGTTTCAACGGCATGACGGCGTTCGTGCCACAGGATATCCACGACAACCGCGTGCCGCCGCTGGTGGCCATCACGGAGCTGCAGATATTCAACAAGCCGGTGTCCATCGGCCGCGGCGAGTTCGCGCACGTGCTCAGGACGGCGATCGACCATACGCGCAAGCTGGTGCTGACCAGCCGCGAAAGCGTCTTTTCGCTGGAATTTGCGGCCCTGCATTTCGCCGCACCCCAGCGCAACATGTTCGCCTACCGGCTCGAAGGCTTCGACCAGGACTGGGTCATGACGGATGCGGGGCGGCGCTTTGCCACCTACACCAACCTCGATGCGGGCAATTATGTGTTTCGCGTCAAGGCGGCCAACAAGGACGGCGTGTGGAACGAGAGCGGCGCCACCTTGGCCATCACGATCCTGCCGCCATTCTGGAAAACCTGGTGGTTCCGCACCCTGATGGCGGCGCTGCTGCTGGGCGCCGTGTATGGCGCTTACCGCCAGCGCGTGCGCGCGCTGCGGCGCCAGCAGAATGAGCTGGAAAAGCAGGTCAGCGAACGCACGGCCGAGTTGCAGAGCAAGGAAATCGAAGTGCTGGCCCAGTCGGAAAAGCTGGCGCAAGTCAACAGCAGCTTGACGAAAAACGAGGAAAGCCTGCGCCAGGCCAAGCGCAAGGCCGAAGACGCGACGCGCCAGAAGTCGGAATTTTTGGCCAACATGAGCCACGAAATGCGCACGCCGCTGGCCGGCGTCATCGGCATGCTGGGCTTTGCACTGCGCGACGAGCAGCTGCACGACGCCACGCGCGAGCAGATTTTGCGGGGCCAGGCCAATGCCCAGTCGCTGCTGGTGATCATCAATGACTTGCTCGACTTTTCCAAGATCGAGGCGGGCAAGCTGAGTATCGAAAACATCGACTTCGCGCTCGGTGCGGCGATCGAGACGGTCGTCAGCCTGTTCGAGGAGCAGGCGGCAGCGCGCAGCATCGGTTTTGCCATCGATTTCGCGCCGGACCTTCCGCCCTTCGTGGTGGGCGACCCGACCCGTTTGCGCCAGGTGCTGGTCAACCTGGTCGGCAATGCCTTCAAGTTCACCCAGCGCGGCGGCGTCAGTGTGTGCGTCGAGCGGGCCGGCGTGACCAGCGGTAGCGGCGGGCGTCGTGTCAACCTGATCCGCTTTACCGTCAGCGACAGCGGCATCGGCATCGATGCGGACGCGATGGCGCGCCTGTTCCAGAAGTTCGAGCAGGCCGACGCCAGCACCACGCGGCGCTACGGCGGCACGGGGCTGGGCCTGGCGATCTGCCGCCAACTGGTCGAACTGATGGAGGGCGAGATCGAGGTGGCCAGTACGCCGGGGCAGGGCAGCACCTTTGCCTTCACCTTGCCGCTGGCCGATGGCGTGGCGCCGCCGCAGGTGCCACAGGTGGCGCTGGCGCCGCACAGCCACCAGTTGCGCGTGCTATGCGCCGAAGACTTCCCCACCAACCAGATCATCATCCGCGTCATGCTCGAAGAGCTGGGGCACCGAGTCGACGTGGTCGCCAACGGCGCGCTGGCGGTGGCAGCGTGCGTGCATACGCGCTATGACCTGATCCTGATGGACGGGCGCATGCCGGAGATGGATGGCGCCACGGCGACGCGATTGATACGCCTGGGTGGCTGGCCGGACCAGCCCGTGCGTGACCAGGATCTGATGATCGTGGCCCTGACGGCGAACGCCAGCGAAGAAGACCGCAGCCGCTATCTGGGTGTCGGCATGGATGATTTCCTCAGCAAACCAGTGGCCGAGGCGGCGCTGCATGGCTTGCTGGCGCGCGCCATAGAGCGCCAGTTGCAGCGCGGTTTCATGTTGCCGCGCATGCCGTCGAACGTGCCGCACGGCGTCTTGCGGGGGCGGGCCGAGCTCGATGCCTTGTTCGGCATCGCGCCGGCAGTCCCTATCGCGGCGCCGTCCCCATCCGGCAGCAGCGGCGAACTGCAACAGCGCATCCGTGTCGCCTTCGTCGCCGACCTGGAGGGACGCCTGCGCGAACTCGACGCCGCCCTGGCGGCGCAGGACAAGGATAACGCCGGGCGTCTGCTGCATGGCTTGAAGGGCAGCGCCGCCTATCTGGATGAAACGCAGCTGCACATGCTGTGTACGGAACTGGAAGAGGCGGCGGACGGCGGCCGCTGGACGCAGGTGGCCTTGCATTTGCCGCAATTGCGCGCACTGTTGGCGCACATAGCCGTTTCGGGCTAAAAAATGTAAAATAGGCAATGCCGGCAATGGAGCGCGCGGCGAAACTGGGTAGTATACGGCCAGGCCCCGACGCTGCCGGCAATGGAGAAAGCAATGAAAGTACTGGTGGTTGACGATGATGTCGTGTCGCGCATGGTATTGATGCATCTGATCGACAGCTGCGGCGTGCACGATATCGTGGAAGCCGAAGATGGCGCAGCGGCGTGGGAGCAGCTCGAACGGGGGTTGCGCCCGTCGCTGTGCTTCTGCGATTTGCGCATGCCGCGCCTGTCCGGCATGGAGCTGCTGCAGAAAATCCGCGCCGACAGCACGCTTGATGCCATGCCGCTGGTGCTGGTATCGTCGGCGAATGACCAGGGCACGGTGCGTGACGCCGTGCAGGCAGGTGCTGCCGGCTATATCGTCAAGCCCTTCCAGCCGGAGCAGGTGCGCCAGCATATCGATGCCTGTTTTGACGTCTCCGCCTTGCCGGCCGAGGCGCCGCGCGACACGCTGCAGCGCCTCGGCATCGACAGCGAACGCCTGCTGGCCTATCTGACCGGCTTCCAAGGGCAGGTCGGCGCCGCCAGCGAACAGGTCGACGCCTTGCTGGCGCGCGGCGAGCCGGCGCAAGCGCGCAAGCAGCTCGAACGACTGCACCTCGGTTGCCGCACCCTGGGTTTGCATGGCGCGGAAGCTGGAATGATGTCCCTGCTGCAGGCATCGGTGCTCGACGGTGACCAGCTGCAAACGGCGCTGGCCGCGCTGGCGCGCAGCGTGGCGCAGCAGGCGCGCCGGCTGCGACAGCAAGACGGCGCCGACTGAATCTGCTGTTTTCCGCTTGCTGGAAAAATACTTTAGGTTTAAAGTATCTGCTTCCGGGCCTTGTGCACACGCCCGTCACCAGCCAGGATGAGCATGAGCAGCGACCCTTCGCCTAGCACCGCATCTCCCGAGGACGATTTTGCGCGCACGCATTTGCCGCCGCGCGCACTCTGGCCGCAGCTGTGCCTGGACTTGCCCGAGCTGCAGTATCCGCCGCGTCTCAATTGCGTCGCCGTGCTGCTCGATGCCGCCGTCGCCAGCGGTGGCGGCGAGCGCACCGCCATCCTTGCCGACGGCCAGCGCTGGACTTACGCACAGCTGGCGCGGCAAGTTGACCGCATCGCCCACGTGCTGCAGGCTGATCTGCGCCTGATTTCCGGCAACCGCGTGCTGCTGCGCGGCGCGAATACCCCCATGATGGCTGCCTGCCTGCTGGCCGTGCTGAAGGTCGGCTGCATCGCCGTGCCCACCATGCCGCTGCTGCGTGCGCGCGAACTGTCCGCCATCCTCGCCAAAGCGCAAGTGAACGCCGTGCTGTGCGCGCAGGGTTTGCGTGGAGAACTCGATGGTATGCCAGACTTGCCGCCCATGCTGTGTTTTGGCGACGATGGCGCCGAACTGGAACAGCGCATGGTTGCCCACGATGCGCCATTTTCCGCATGCGACACGGCGGCCGACGACGTCTGCCTGATCAGCTTTACCTCTGGCACGACGGGCGTGCCCAAGGGCACCATGCATATGCACCGCGACCTGCTGGCCATTTGCGACTGCTTTCCCCGCTCCATGCTGCAGGTGCGCGCTGACGATATCTTCATCGGTACGCCGCCGCTGGCGTTTACCTTCGGCTTGGGTGGCTTGCTGCTATTCCCCCTGCGCTTTGGCGCGGCCACCGTGCTGCTGGAAAAACTCACGCCCGAGGCCCTGCTGCGCGCCATCGGTGCATACCAGGCCACCATCTGCTTCACTGCACCGACTTTTTACCGCCAGATGGCGCCGCTGGCCGCGCAGCACGACCTGCGCAGCCTGCGTTTGTGCGTCTCGGCCGGCGAGGCGCTGCCGTTGGCCACGCGCGATGCCTGGCAGGCGGCGACGGGTCTGGCCATGACGGACGGTATCGGCGCCACCGAGATGCTGCACATCTTCATTTCCGCCACGGGCGAGGGCCTACGCCGCGGCGCCATCGGCAAGGCCATCCCCGGCTACCAGGCGTGCATCGTCGACGATGCTGGCGTGCCGCAGCCGCCCGGCGTGACGGGCCGCCTGGCCGTGAAAGGTCCCACCGGTTGCCGCTACCTGTCCGACCCGCGCCAGCGCGAGTATGTGCAGAACGGCTGGAACCTGACGGGCGACACCTTCGAAATGGACGGCGACGGCTATTTCTATTACCGCTCGCGCAGCGACGACATGATCGTCTCGGCCGGCTACAACATCGCCGGCCCGGAGGTGGAAGAGGCGCTGCTGCGCCACCCGGGCGTGGCCGAATGTGGCGTGGTCGGGCGCGCCGATGCCGAACGTGGCCAGATCGTCGAGGCGCACGTGGTGCTGAAGGAGGGTTTTCAGGCCAGCGACTTGCTGGCAGCCGAATTGCAGGACTTCGTGCGCCAGCAGATCGCCCCGTATAAATACCCGCGCGCCATCCGCTTCCTGCCTTCCCTGCCGCGCACGGAAACGGGCAAGCTGCAGCGCTTCAAACTTCGCACGGACACCCCATGAATATTGTCTGCATCGGCGGCGGCCCCGCCGGCCTGTATTTCAGCCTGCTCATGAAAAAGCAGAATCCCGACCACCGCATCACCGTCATCGAGCGCAACCGCCCGTACGACACGTTTGGCTGGGGCGTGGTGTTTTCCGACCAGACCCTGGGCAACCTGGCGAATGCGGACGAGCCGACGGCGCGCACCATCCTGCAAGCGTTCAACCACTGGGACGATATTGAGATCCACTTCAAGGGTGAGACCGTGCGTTCTGGCGGCCATGGTTTTTGCGGCATCGGCCGCAAGCGCCTGCTCAATATCCTGCAAGCGCGCTGCGAGGAACTTGGCGTGCAGCTGGTGTTCGAGACGGAAGTGCAGGACGACCAAGCCATCGCGCGCCAGTACGGTGCCGACCTGGTGATCGCCAGCGATGGCTTGAACAGCCGTATCCGCACGCGCTATGCGGCCAGCTATCAGCCCGAGATCGACCAGCGTCATTGTCGCTTCGTCTGGCTGGGCACGCGCAAGAAATTCGAGGCCTTCACGTTTGCCTTCCGCCAGACGCCATACGGCTGGTTCCAGGCGCATATCTATCAATATGACGGCGATACCTCGACCTTCATCGTCGAAACGCCGGAACACGTGTGGCGTGCGGCGGGGTTAGATGCCATGAGCCAGGAAGAGGGCATCGCCTTTTGCGAAGCGCTGTTCGCCGAGGAACTCGATGGCCAAGGTTTACTGAGCAATTCGCCGCACTTGCGTGGCTCGGCGCAGTGGATCACCTTCCCGCGCATCGTCTGCCGGCAATGGGTGCACCGGCAGAATGGCGTGCCCGTCGTGCTGATGGGCGATGCTGCCCACACGGCGCATTACTCGATCGGTTCCGGCACCAAGCTGGCGCTGGAAGACGCCATCGAGCTGGCGCGCTGCTTTGGCCAGCATGCCGAGACGGCTGCGGCGCTGGCCGCCTACCAGCAGCTGCGCGCCATCGAGGTGCTGAAAATCCAGAGCGCGGCGCGCAATTCCATGGAGTGGTTTGAAAACGTCGAGCGCTACAGCGCCATGGAAGCGCCGCAGTTCGCCTATTCCATGCTCACGCGCAGCCAGCGCATTTCGCATGAAAACCTGCGCCTGCGCGATCCCGCGTACGTGGCAAACTATGAACTATGGCTGGCGCGGCGCGCGGGCGAGCAGGCTGGCGTTGTGTTTCCGCAAGAACCTTTGCCGCAAGCGGCCTTGCCGCCCATGCTCACGCCCTTCCGGCTGCGCGGCGTGCTGCTGAAAAACCGCATCGCCGTCTCCCCGATGGCGCAGTACAGCGCCGTCGATGGCGTGGCGGGCGATTACCATCTGATGCACCTGGGCGCGCGCGCCGTGGGCGGTGCGGGTCTCGTGTTTGCCGAGATGACGTGCGTGTCGGCCGACGCGCGCATCACGCCCGCCTGTCCCGGCATGTATAGCGAAGCACACACGCAGGCCTGGCGGCGCATCGTCGATTTCGTGCATGCCAACAGCGACGCGAAAATCGCCCTGCAACTGGGCCACGCAGGGGCGAAAGGTTCGACGCGGCCCATGTGGGATGGCATCGACCTGCCGCTCAGGGAGGGCAACTGGCCGTTGATCTCGGCCTCGGAACAGCAATACCTGGCCGGCGTGTCGCAAACGGCGCGCGCGGCCACGGAGGTCGACCTGGCGTGCATCGAACAGGACTTCGTGCGCGCCACCTTGGCAGCGGCCGTTGCCGGTTTCGACTGGCTGGAACTGCATTGCGCGCATGGTTATTTGCTGTCGAGTTTTATCTCGCCGCTGACCAACCGCCGCACGGACGAGTATGGCGGCAAGCTGGAAAACCGCTGCCGCTATCCGCTGCGCGTGTTCCGCGCCATGCGCGCCGCCTGGCCGCAAGATAAACCCATGAGCGTGCGCATCTCGGCCCACGACTGGGTCGAGGGCGGCATCACGCCCGACGATGCGGTTATCATCGCGCGCCTGTTCAAGCAGGCGGGCGCCGACCTGATCGACTGTTCCTCGGGCCAGGTCAGCAAGCTCGAACAGCCCGTGTATGGGCGCATGTTCCAGGCGCCGTTTGCCGACCGCGTGCGCAACGAGGCGGGCATCGCCAGCATGGCCGTCGGCTCGATTTTCGAGGCCGACCACGCCAACAGCATCATCGCTGCGGGGCGTGCCGACCTGTGCGCCGTGGGCCGCCCGCACCTGGCCAACCCGGCCTGGACCCTGACGGAGACGGCGCGCATCGGCTACAGCGGCTCCGGGGCAGGCGCAACCTGGCCGAAACAGTACCGTCCGGGCCAGCAGCAACTGGAACGCAATCTGCAGCGCGAGCGCCAACTGGCCGCCGCCAATACGGGCCTCACCCCGCAACAGGTGGCCGCGCGGCTGCTGGAAGGATGACATGAACAAGGAACAACTGGATGGCGCATTGGCCGGCAAGCACGCACTGGTGACGGGCGCCGGCAGCGGCATCGGCCTGGCTTGCGCGGGTGCCTTGCTGGACGCGGGCGCCAGGGTCACCCTGGCCGGGCGCGATGGCGCGCGGCTGGCGCGCGCGCACATGCAACTGGAAGAGGCGGGCCACGCGGGCAGGGTGGCCATCTGCGTGCTCGACGTGAGCGTGGAAGCGTCCGTGCAGGCGGGCTTCGCGCAGGCGGCCGCGCATTTCGGCCGCATCGATATATTGATCAGTAACGCGGGCCAGGCGCATGCGGCGCCGTTCGGCAAGACGGACGCCGCCATCTGGCAGCAGATGCTGGCCGTGAACCTGACAGGCGTGTTCCACTGCTGTCAGGCCGCCATGCCCGGCATGCTCGAAGCGGGCTGGGGCCGCATCGTCAACGTGGCGTCGACGGCGGGCTTGAAAGGTTATCGTTACGTCAGCGCCTATGTCGCCGCCAAGCATGGCGTGATCGGCCTGACGCGCGCACTGGCGCTGGAAGTGGCGCCGCGCGGCGTCACCGTCAACGCCGTTTGCCCCGGCTACACGGAAACGGAAATGGTGGCGCAGGCCGTGCAGAACATCGTGCGCAAGACGGGGCGCGGCGAAGACGCGGCGCGCGCGGAACTGGCGGCTAGCAACCCGCAGCAGCGGCTGGTGCAGCCGCAGGAAGTGGCCGATGCGGTGGCCTGGCTATGCCTGCCCGCGTCGGCCGCCATGAATGGACAATCAATTGCCGTCGCCGGCGGTGAAGTCATGTAACTGAATGAAGATCATGGATAAAGAAAGCGCTGACGCGCAAGAACAACCTGTGCTCGACCTGGCCAGCCGGCTGACGCAGGATCACCACCAGTCGCTCAAGCTGTGGCTGCGCATGCTCTCGTGCACGGTGAAGATTGAAAACGAGGTGCGCACGCGCTTGCGCGCCACCTTCGGCATCACCTTGCCTCGCTTCGACTTGATGGCGCAGCTCGAGCGCTTTCCCGATGGCTTGCGCATGGGTGAACTGTCCAAGCGCATGATGGTCACGGGCGGCAATATCACGGGCATCACCGACCAGCTGGAGCAGGAAAAACTGGTGGCGCGCGTGGTCGATCCGAAGGATCGCCGCTCGTACAGCGTCAAGCTGACGCCAGCGGGCCGGCGCGCGTTCGACGAGATGGCGCGCGTGCACGAAGGCTGGATCGCCGAACTGCTGCACGGCGTGACGCCGGATGACAAAACCCGATTGATCGACCTGCTGTCGCAGATGAAGCAGCAGTTGAATAACACTACCCTTAAGGATTGAGCATGCGCCATCTACCCGGCCAGCCGCAAGACCTGCCTGGCAACCGCGCCAGCTTGGGCCATTACGCCGCGCGGCATTTTCTGTTTTCCGTCGAAAGCGGCGTCGCCACCTTGACCTTGCACCGGCCCGAGCGCAAGAATCCGCTCACCTTCGATTCGTACGCGGAGCTGCGCGAGTTGTTTCGCGCGCTGGCGCATGCGGACGACGTCAAGGCCGTGGTGATCACGGGCAGCGGCGATAATTTCTGCTCCGGCGGCGACGTGCACGACATCATCGGCCCCCTGACGAAGCTCGACATGCCAGGCTTGCTGGCGTTTACCCGCATGACGGGCGACGTGGTGAAGGCCATGCGCGCCTGCCCGCAACCCATCATCGCCGCCATCGACGGCATTTGCGCGGGCGCCGGCGCCATGCTGGCGCTGGCTTCCGATATCCGCATCGGCACGGCGCGCAGCAAGACGGCCTTCCTGTTTACCCGCGTGGGCCTGGCCGGCTGCGATATGGGCGCCTGCGCCTTGCTGCCGCGCGTGATCGGCCAGGGTCGTGCCGCCGAACTGCTGTACTCGGGGCGCTGCTTGCCGGGGACGGAGGCTGAACGATGGGGCTGGCTCAACCGCCTGGTCGAGCCGGAAGAACTGGCGCAGGCGGCGCAGCTGTTCGCCGCCGGCCTGGCCAGCGGCCCCACCTTCGCGCACGGCATGACGAAAAAAATGCTGCAACAGGAGTGGAACATGGGCGTCGACGAAGCCATCGAGGCGGAAGCGCAGGCGCAAGCCATCTGCATGGCCACCAACGATTTTCACAGAGCCTATCACGCCTTCGTGGCGAAGGAAAAACCCCAGTTCGAGGGCGATTAAGATGAAAAATACACGCGACACGACTTACCTGGACTGGCCGTTTTTCGAAGCGCGCCATGCCGAACTTGAGCGGGACCTCGATGCCTGGGCGGCGCAGCACCTGGATGGCGCCCATGGCGCCGACGTCGATGCGGCTTGCCGCGCGCTGGTGGCGCAACTGGGGAAGGGCGGCTGGCTCGCGCATGCTACCGGCATCGATGGCAAGATCGACACGCGCGCCATTTGCCTGATGCGTGAAACCCTGGCCCGGCACAACGGCCTGGCCGATTTCGCCTTTGCCATGCAGGGACTCGGTTCCGGTGCCATCGGCCTGTTCGGCAGCGCGCAGAACAAGGCGCGTTATTTGCCCGACGTGGCCAGCGGCAAGCGCATCGCCGCCTTTGCCCTGTCCGAACCGCAGGCCGGCTCCGACGTGGCGGCCATGCAGTGCGCGGCGCGCCGCGACGGCGACGAATATGTGCTCGACGGCGAAAAGACGTGGATCTCGAACGGCGGCATCGCCGACTTTTACGTAGTGTTCGCCCGCACGGGCGAGGCGCCTGGCGCGCGCGGCATCAGCGCCTTCATCGTCGATGCCGACAATCCTGGCCTGGAAATCGCCGAGCGCATTGCCGTCATCGCGCCGCATCCGCTGGCGCGCCTGCGTTTTGCCAATTGCCGCGTGCCCGTGTCGCAGCGCCTGGGCGAGGCGGGGCAGGGCTTCAAGGTGGCGATGGCGACACTGGACGTGTTCCGCACGTCGGTGGCCGCCGCCGCGCTGGGGTTTGCGCGGCGCGCCTTCGATGAAGCGCTGCGCCACGCCACGGCGCGCCAGATGTTCGGCCAGACGTTGGCGGACTTCCAGCTGACGCAGGCCAAGCTGGCGCAGATGGCCACCGGCATCGACGCCGCCGCGCTGCTCACCTACCGCGCCGCCTGGCAGCGCGACCAAGGCCGCAAGGTGACGAAGGAAGCGGCCATGGCCAAGCTGACGGCCACCGAGACGGCGCAGCAGGTTATCGACGCGGCCGTGCAACTGTTCGGCGGCATGGGCGTGGTCAGTGGGCACCCCGTCGAGCGCCTGTATCGTGAAATTCGCGCCTTGCGCATCTACGAGGGCGCCAGCGAGGTGCAGCAATTGATCATCGCGCGCGAACTGCTGCGCGAGGCGAAACACGAATGAATAACCAGGAAAGCAATATGCAAGTTTTACAACCACCAGGATGGGCCAGGCCGCGCGGCTATGCGAACGGCGTGGCCGCCAGCGGACGCACGGTGTACGTCAGCGGCATGATAGGCTGGGATGCACAGGGCCAGTTCCATACGGACGACTTCGCGGGGCAGGTGCGGCAGGCGCTGCAAAATATCGTCGCCGTGCTGGCCGAGGCGGACGCCTTGCCCGAGCACATCGTGCGCATGAACTGGTATGTACTGGATAAGAAGGAATATGTGGCGGCATATCCACAAATCGGCGTTGCTTACAGGGAAATCATCGGCAAGCATTTTCCATCCATGACCGCTGTGCAAGTGGCGGGGCTGATCGAGGATAGGGCGAGGGTCGAGATCGAGGTGACGGCGGTGCTGCCCGGCTGAATTTCTGCTATGAAATATTGTGTATTAGCATCTAAATAATAAATATTAAAACATTATCTATCGTGTTATATTTGGCAACCGGAAAATACGCCGGTTTTAAATACTGACAGTCGAGGTAGAGGATGCTCAATAATTTCAGAACGGCAAGAGGTGTGGTGGTGGCGGTGGCTGGTATGGTTTTTTGCCTGGGTGCGCAGGCGGGGCCTGGTATGTCGCTACTCTCCCCCGGCTATCAGGCGCGGTTGGAAACTTGGCTCGGTGAAGGCCATCTGGCGCTGACGAACATTTACAGCAAGGCAACGGGTGACACCTCGCTCGATTTTCACAAGGCATCCGATGGCAAGGGGCGCACTTTTTCCGTCATGGAGGCCACGAATTCATCGGGCAAGACGTGGCTGGTGGGCGGCTACAATCCACAAAGCTGGAGTTCCACCGATGGCACGCATGTCACCATGGACGACAGCCAGCGTACCGCCTTTTTGTTCAATTTGACGTCAGACTTCATGCTGCCGCAATTGAAGCAGTATTTTAACGGCGACGGTATCGGCAAGGACCAGACCTACAATCAGGCCAATTACGGCCCCACTTTTGGTTACGGGCACGATTTGTATGTGCCGCAAGACCTTACGCATGGCGGCAGTTCCTTTCTCTATACCTATAATTATCTGGGCCAGCCATCGACCGGCGTCAGCCTGCTCGACGGGTCCGTCTGGCATGGGAATGACGTAGTTTTCGGTGCCATCCAGGTATTTTCCATCAGCGCCGTGCCGGAACCTGCCACCTATGGACTGGTTCTGGCAGGATTGCTTGTGTTGCTGGTGCGCCAGCGCGGCAGGGTGGCGGCACGCGTTGTCTGACGGGGCACTGCTCGCTTGTCACGCTGTTAATGACAAGCGCTTCCCTGTATAATGCCGCTGCGCGTGTCGCCATCGTACAATGGATAGTACAAGGTCCTCCTAAGACTTAAATGCAGGTTCGATTCCTGCTGGCGACACCACGTTTCCACGCAACGCGCGTCGGCAGCCTGTGATAATCCAGGCGGTAATTACTGGTCGATGGCGATTGAAGTCCAAGTTATCGGTACAATGCGTGCTTCATTCATCTAATCGGCGGCTGTTTTGCACACCACGCGGTGTGCGCGAGACGGCGCCCGAGCACTCTTACTCATTATGGCTGTCATTTCTCTTTCATCGGCGCAACTTGCGTTCGGTCACGTCGCGCTGCTCGATCACGCGGAATTTTCACTGGAAACCACGGAGCGGGTCGGCCTGATCGGCCGCAACGGCACGGGAAAATCTTCGCTGTTGAAGGTTATTTCGGGCAAGTTCAAGCTCGATGACGGCTTGCTGGTGATGCAACAAGGCATCAAGATCGCCTATGTGGAGCAGGAGCCACAATTTGATCCGGACATGTCCGTGTTCGACGCCGTCGCCTCCGGCATGGGCGAATCGCAGGCATGGCTGAAGGAATACGATGCGTTGACGGGCCAGTTTGGCCAGGGTAATGACGACGAATTGATGGAGCGCATGCACGATATCCAGGTAAAACTCGATGCGGCCGATGCGTGGAGCTTGCCAAACAAGGTGGAAACCGTGCTCGACCGTTTGAATTTGACGGGCGACATGCTGATGAAAACCCTGTCGGGCGGGATGCAAAAGCGCGTGGCCCTGGCGCGCGCGCTGGTGTCGGCACCCGACGTGTTGCTGCTCGATGAGCCCACCAACCATTTGGACTTCAGCTCCATCCTGTGGCTGGAAGGCTTGTTGCGCGACTTCAAGGGTAGTGTGCTGTTCATTACCCATGACCGATCCTTCCTCGACAACGTTGCCACGCGCATCATCGAGCTCGACCGCGGCCGCTTGCTGTCGTATCCGGGCAACTTCACGGCTTACCAGACCCGCAAGGCGGAGCAGCTGGAAATCGAAGAAGTGGAGAACGCCAAGTTCGACAAGTTCCTGGCGCAGGAAGAAGTGTGGATACGCAAGGGCGTCAAGGCGCGCCGCGTGCGCGACGAAGGCCGCGTGCGCCGCCTGGAAGCGCTGCGCCTGACGCGCAATGCGCGCCGCGACCAGCAGGGACAAGTCAAGCTGGACGTATCGGCCGGCGAACGCTCGGGCAAGATCGTGGCGGATCTGGAAAACGTCTCGAAGATTTATGGCGACAAAGTCATCGTCAAGGATTTCAGCGCTACCATCTTGCGCGGCGACAAGGTCGGCCTGATCGGCGCCAACGGCGCCGGCAAGACCACCTTGCTGAAGATGATCCTGGGCCAGGAAGAGTCGGACACGGGCACCATCCGCCTGGGCACCAAGCTGCAAGTGGCGTATTTCGACCAGATGCGCACGCAGCTGAACGAAGAGGCAAACCTGATGGAAACCATCGCGCCAGGCAGCGACTGGGTTGAGATCAATGGCCAGCGTCGCCACGTGATGACTTACCTGAACGACTTCCTGTTCGCGCCGGAACGTGCCCGTTCGCCCGTCAAGTCGCTGTCCGGTGGCGAGCGTAACCGTTTGCTGCTGGCGCGCCTGTTCGCCAAGCCGGCCAACGTGCTGGTGCTCGATGAGCCGACCAATGACCTGGATATCGATACCCTGGAATTGCTGGAAGAGTTGCTGGAAGAATACACCGGCACCGTCTTCCTCGTCAGCCATGACCGCACCTTCCTCGACAACGTGGTCACGCAAGTGATCGTCGCCGAAGGCGAGGGCAAGTGGCGCGAATTCGTCGGCGGTTACACGGACTGGGAGCGCGTGCGCACCTTGCCGATCGCCACGGCGCCAGCCAGCAAGCCGGTGGTGAAGGTCGATGCTGCCGCACCGGTCGCCAAGCAGAAAAAGCTCAGTTACAAGGAACAGCGCGAGCTGGAAGAGTTGCCTAAACTGATCGCCAAGCTGGAAGATGAGCAATCGGTGCTGGCCGCCGAACTGTCGCACCCGGACTTTTACAAGAAGACGCCGGCCGAAGGCAAGCGCCTGAACGCGCGCGTGGCCGAGATCGAAGGCAAACTGCTGGAAGCGCTGGAAAAGTGGGAACAGATCGAGGCACGCGCCAACGGTTGATGCTTTTTGCCTACCCTGTTGTAATTAAGTTAGAATATTTGCCACGGCAACAGTTCCGCTTGATATAATTATATAATTATATTTATTACATCGGAGGATGCATGTTTGTCATGAAAAACACGCGTTCCGGACCACGGCGTCCGGCGCGTGGTTCCACCTCCGGTGCGCATCAACATGTTTGACCGCGCCGCCTTGCCACGGGTAGCGCCATTCCTGGCCTACCTCTCCTTCATCTTCATCGCCGACATGCTCGGTCGCCTGGGCGTTGCCGCGCAGGATTTGCGCTGGCTGTACGCTGTCAAGATCGGCGTCGTACTGGGCATGTTGTTGTACTGGCGCCGCAGTTACACGGAATTACGGTGGACGCCGCTGGGCGCGCGCGCTATGGCCGTGGCGTTGGCCACCGGGCTTGTTGTTTTTCTGTTGTGGATTAACCTTGATGCAGGCTGGATGATGATCGGCAGTGCCGAGGGCTTTGATCCGCGCAATGATGGTCAGATCGAATGGAGTCTGGTGGTGCTGCGCATCGCTGGTGCGGCCCTGGTGGTGCCCGTGATGGAAGAGCTGTTTTGGCGCTCCTTCCTGTTGCGTTGGATCGACGCCCCTGATTTCCTGAAATTTCAGCCACGCCTGGCCAGCGCCAAGGCAATTGTTGTCAGCGTGGTACTGTTTGGTTTTGAACACAATTTATGGCTGGCTGGCATCGTTGCTGGCGCCGCGTATAGCCTGCTGTACATGCGTAGCCAATCGCTGTGGTCGCCTATTCTTGCGCACGGCGTGACGAATGGCGTACTAGGTCTCTGGATTATTTCTGGTGGATACTGGACTTACTGGTAATATTGCCAACTAACTGTTTGCTCTTTCAAAGACAATACCCATGTTGAATTCCTTGCCTCATAGCCCAGCCTCTGCCGGGCAACCTAGAATGCAACGCAAGCGATTGGCCTTGGCCATGGCAAGCATCTTGCCTGCGTCGCTGATGCTGCTTGGTGGCGTGACCTGCAGCGTACCGGTCTGGGCGGCGATCAGCGACACGATTTCCCCCTTCATTGCGACAACTTATTCATATGATAATAATTTGTTCCGGCTGGACGACAGTGCTGCCGGTTTCGACGGTACGCGTTCCGATACTTCGCGCCAGGTGCAAGCGGGATTTCTGATCAGGCGGCCGATCGGGCGGCAACTGTTGACGGGCCAGGTAAAGTGGTCGCGCGTCTATTTCGATCACTTTGATCAGCTCGACTATACGGGCAAAGACTACCTGGCCGACCTGGAATGGCATATTGCCAATCATCTCGAAGGCCATGTGGGCGGCAGTTATTCGCAGACCCTGACACCGTTCAGCGACTTGCAAAGCACGGAGCGCAACTTGCGTACGACACGCCGTGAATATGTCAATGGCGGCTGGCGCTTTCATCCCAGCTGGCGCGTGCGCGGCGGTTTTTCGCGCGACAAATACACCTATGATGCCATCGCGCAGAAATTTTCGGAGCGCCAGGAAGATGCATACGAGCTCGGCCTTGATTACCTGCCGGCCAGCGAGAGCCGCATCGGGGTGCAGTTGCGCCATCTGAAAGGCACGTATCCTAACCGGGCCAGCCTGGCCGCCTTTGGTGTGGAACAAGGGTATGAGCAGGATGAGGTCAAGGCCAATATCTATTGGCGTGTTAGCGGCATTACGCAAGTGCAGTTGCTCGGCGGCTGGGTGAAGCGCAAAAACCAGCTGTTCAGCGGACGCGATTCCAGTGGCGCCAACGGACGCGTGATCGTGTATTGGGCGCCGCTGGGAAAAGTACGGTTTACTGGCAGCCTGTGGCATGAGTTTGCCGCCGTGGAAAATTCATTGATTACCAGCAGCTTGAATAACGGCGCCAGCCTGGCAGCGGCCTGGGATATTTCCGCCAAGGTCAGGATGGATGCCCAGGTGCGGCGCGAGAAGCGCGATTTTTCCGCCGTAAGTGGTCTGTCATTGCCCGTCGATGTCAGCGATACGACCCGCACCGCGACCGTGGGCCTGACGTATGCGCCACGTCCGAATATCCAGTTGGGCGTGAATGCCTTCCGTGACACACGCCGAGGTGCGCCGCTTATTAATACCAGCAGTTATCACGCTAATGGCATTTCCTTCAATGCCAGTGCGCAGTTCTGAAGAGCATCATGACGGTTAATGATATACCCCTGATTTCGTTTTTCCAGCGCGTGCTTGACCCTGTGATCATCATGGGAACGCTCTATTTGCTGTCAGTACTGTCGGGTACGCCGTTTACTGGCTACTCCCTGGTACTGATGATATTGGCTTTTTTTATTTCCTCGTCGGTATTCCAGTATGTCGATCCGTACCGGACCTGGCGCAGCGGCCGCATGCTAGCTTATGCCCGCGATGTCTTCGTCGGCTGGGCGATCACCGCGCTGATCCTCGTGTTTCTGGGCTCCGCCACGGGCCTGGCGTTCCATTACAGCCACGACCTGGTCATGGCCTGGTTCCTGCTGACGCCGTTCGTGCTGCTGGCTAGCCATCTGGCGGCGCGGCGTGTCGTCGCGGATCCGGGGCGTGATAGCGAGGTGCGTTCCGTGGTGATCATCGGTGCCAATGATGCCAGTTTAAAATTTGCCAGCACGGTGGAGCGCAATCCCAACCTGTTCATGCAGGTGCGGGGCTTCTTTGATGACCGTACCGATGACCGCTGGCCGGAGAAGATGCGTGAACCCATGCTGGGCAAAATGGCCGACATCGCCGTCTATGTGCGCGAACATAATATCAAGATGATATTCATCAGCCAACCAATTTCAGCCCAGCCGCGCATCCGCAAGATGCTCGATGAACTGCAGGATACGACGGCATCCGTGTATTTCTTGCCGGATATTTATATCTTCGATTTGATGCAGGCGCGCTTCGACAATGTGGGCGGCATGCCGGTGATCGCCATTCGCGAGTCGCCGTTCACTGGTTTTAACAGCATGGTCAAGCGTGGGAGCGATATCGTACTGGGCTTGCTGATCCAGATTATGCTGTTGCCGGTGATGCTGGTCATCGCCATCGCCGTCAAGATGACATCGAAGGGGCCCGTGATTTTTCGTCAGCGCCGCTACGGCCTGTATGGCGAGGAAATTATCGTGTATAAATTCCGTTCGATGACGGTCAGCGAGGATGGTGACAAGGTCGTGCAAGCCACCAAGCACGACCAGCGCGTCACGCCCATCGGTGGTTTTTTACGCCGCAGTTCGCTTGACGAATTGCCGCAATTTATTAATGTATTGCAAGGGCGCATGAGTATTGTCGGTCCCCGTCCACATGCGGTGGCGCATAACGAGCAGTACCGTAAATTGATCAAGGGCTACATGTTGCGCCACAAGGTCAAGCCCGGCATCACGGGGTGGGCCCAGGTCAACGGTTTGCGTGGCGAAACGGAGACGTTGGACAAGATGGAAGCGCGCATCCATTTTGACCTCGATTACCTGCGTAACTGGTCACTGTGGCTCGATTTGTGGATCATCATGCGGACCGTGAAAGTCGTGCTGAAGCGTGACAATGCGCATTGATTGCAGTCGGGTGGAAAATGATGTGCGATTTAGTTTGCGCTCAGTCAATACGCGATAAAATATGCCCAGTCAGGTAGCGTTGTGTGCAGTCAGGTATAACCCAGGTGGAGGGTAGCTCGGTGATACGTTCAAACGTCAACGACAGAGTGCACTGGCAATGCATGCTCCCAGTGTCACGGCCGCCCATATGGGGGCAGCCTATCTCATCATTGTCGCTGAGCGGACGTTTATTGCGACCTGCATGCCCCTTGAATCGGCCTCATCCTCGCCGTCATCCGCTGTTAGCGGCCCCCAAGTTCAGCCGCTTGTGATCAAGATGTATTACGAGCCCAGGCGCTATCGCTCTGAACCGATCCACATTGAAGAGTATTTTCTCTTGTGTAACTTATTTATTGGCTCGACAATGGAAATAGTTGTATTAAAAGCCTCCTAGTAGATTTTTAAGCAAAAATGTTTCCATATTGGCTTGCATCTTGTGTATCATATTTACAATATTAATAATTGTTTGCATAGCTTGCTAGTTGCTGATGACTTGTGTCATTTTGGTAAAACGATATGTCTGTGCTATCGCGCTGCGTTGCAATAAATTGTTTTTTTAATAATGAATCCGAAGGAGTAATCTTGAATCATTTTCACAACTCTCGTTTGACTATGCCCAAGCCAGCCGGCAACACCCGATTGTTGTGCGCTGTGCTGGTGCTTTTTGCTGCTGCCGGGTTGTCCGCTTGCGGAGGTAAGGAAAAAAAGGCCGGTCAGGCATTGGCGAGCGTTAACGGCGAGGAAATTACAGTACTGCAGCTGAATGAGGAATTACAGCGTGCCAATGTTCCTGCAGTGCAACAGGAAGCGGCCAGCAAACAATTGCTGGAATCGTTGATCGACCGCCAGCTATTGCAGAACGAGGCGATCAAGGACAAGATCGACCGTGATCCGAAGGTCGTGCAAGCCGTTGAGCGTGCCAAGGCGCTGATCGTTGCTCAAGCCTATATGCAAAAACGCATAGGCGCCATCAACAAGCCCTCGTCGGCGGAAGCGGAAGATTACTTTAACAAGAATCCTCAGTACTTTAGCCAGCGCAAGCAGTTCGACATGCGTGAACTGATCATCGCTTCGTCCGACATGAATGATGGCTTGAAGAAGGCGATGGATGACGCGAAAACGCTGGAAGAGGTTGCGGCATGGCTGGATGCCAACAAGGTCAAATATGGGCGTACGCAACTGTCGCGCACCAGCGCTGACCTCGCGCCTGAATTGAGCAGCAAACTAGCCGGGATGCCAAAAGGCCAGTTGTTCATCATCCGCGAAGGTGATCGTACCCTGCTCATTTCCCTGGCCGACATCAAGGACAACCCCGTGACGCTGGCGCAGGCGGCGCCGCAGATCGAACAGTTCCTTTTCAATAAGAAGAACAAAGAGGCCGCGGACGCCGAGTTGAAGCGTTTACGCGCCAGCGCCAAGATCGAGTATCTGAACAAGACGGACAAGCCGGCATCGGCTTCGGCGTCCGCCTCAGCCGCTGTTGCCGCTTCAGTGCCAGTGGTGGCGCCAGCGGCGCCGGCGGCCGACAATAGCGACGTGAATGCGCGCGGCGTGGCAGGCCTGAAGTAAGAGCAGGCAGGGATCTTTCGGATTTAACAGAAGTTTTTAAAAGGATAGAGCAAATCATGAAACGACTTGCGATGTGGGCAGCCGCCGTACTGATGGCTTGCAGTGTTGGTGTGGCAGGAGCCGCCGAGGTGTTGCTTGGCGCCGGTGATGTATTGAAAATTTCCGTGTATGGCAGTCCAGATTTGGGTTTGGAGACACGTGTCAGCGAGGCCGGCAGCATTACCTTTCCGCTGGTTGGCAGTGTTGCCGTAGGGGGCCTGTCGGTTGCGGCTGCGGAAAAGAAACTGGGGCAGGCGCTGGAGAGCGGTGGCTTTCTGCGCAAGGCACAGGTCAATATCATTGTCACTGCCCTGCAAAGTCAGCAAGTGTCCGTGCTGGGGCAAGTCAATCGCCCGGGCCGGTATCCGATTGAAGGCAAGCGCAGCCTGCTCGATATCCTTGCCATGGCAGGCGGCCAGAATACGGATGGAGGTGACGTCGTTAGCCTGATCCGCAAGCGCGGCGGCACCACCACTAAGGAAACCATCGATATCGTCGACATGATGCGCAGCGCCGATCTGGCCCGCGATTTCGACCTGACCGGCAACGATGTGCTGTACGTCGAACGGGCGCCACGGTTTTACATTTATGGCGAAGTGCAGCGTCCTGGGGCGTTCCGCCTGGAACGCTCGATGACGGTGCTGCAGGCCTTATCCGTTGGTGGTGGATTGACGCAGCGCGGCACCGAGCGTGGCGTACGCATCAAGCGCCGCGATGCGGCAGGTGTCATGCAAATAATCGACGCCAAGCATGACGACATCATCCAAATCGATGACGTGGTGTATGTCAAAGAAAGCTTGTTCTAAGCTGCGTAGTTCCGGCGCTATGGCCAGGCTGGCTTTGTTTATTAATATGAGAGTTGACCATGAATTTCCACCAGTTTCTGCTCGTCTTGCTTGCCCGCAAACGGATTTTACTATTCACTTTGCTTATCACAGTCGGGGCGACGATGGTGGTGAGCCTGCTGTTGCCCAAGACGTATAAAGGCACGGCATCCCTCCTGATCAACTACAAGGGCGTCGATCCCGTCACGGGCTTGGCATTGCCGATGCAGTTGTTGCCAGGTTATATGGCGACGCAAATTGATATTATCAGCAGCAAGAATGTGGCGCTGAAGGTCGTGGATAATTTGCGTCTGGCGGACAATCCTGCCGTCGTTGCCCAGTTTAATGAAGCCACGCAAGGCAAGGGCACCGTGCGCGATTGGTTGGCGGATCTGCTGCTGGCGAAGCTGGAGATCGTACCGTCGCGCGAAAGCAGCGTGGTCGATATCAGTTTCAAGGGTAACGATCCGCAGTTTGTCGCCGTTATTGCGAATGCATTTGCCGATGAATACCAGAAAACCAGCATTCAGCTGAAAGTCGACCCCTTGAAAAAAGTGGCCGTTTATTTCAATGAGCAAACGAAGCTGCTGCGCGACAGTCTCGAAGTGGCGCAAAGCCGCCTGTCGAAGTACCAGCAGGAGCATGGCATCGTCAGTGTCGATAACCGTCTTGACGTTGAATCGAATCGCTTGAATGACCTGTCGGCACAGCTCGTGGCCGCACAAGGACAGGCGATGGAAGCATCCTCGCGTCAGCGCATGGCCGAAGGCAATGCCGGTTCCGAGTCGCCGGACGTGGCGTCGAACCCGTTGGTGCAGAATCTGAAGTTGAGCTTGGCAACGGCTGAATCGAAGCTGGCCGAGATGGCGCAGCGTCTGGGACGCAATCATCCACAATATGAAAGCCTGAACGCCGAAGTCGAGCGCATGCGCCGGGAATTGGCGGACGGCACGCGCGTGACGTCGAGCTCGGTGAGCAAGAATGCCGGTATCCTGCAGCAGCGCGAAGGCGCCGTGCGTGCGGCACTGGCGGCGCAAAAGGACAAGGTTCTGGAATTGAACCGTACCCGTGACGAAATGGGCGTCTTGCAAAAAGATGTGGAAAGTGCCCAGCGCGCCTTCGATATCGCCTCGCAACGCTTCTCGCAAACCCGTATCGAGGGGCAATCGGAGCAGTCGGATATCTCCCTGCTCAACCCTGCCGTGGCACCGATCAGGCCGGCCGGTCCGAAAGTGATGTTGAACACGTTGTTGGCCCTGTTTCTGGGCGGCTTGCTGGGCGTGGGGTTTTCCTTGCTGGCCGAGATGCTGGACCGTCGCGTACGTTCCGAAGCCGATTTGAGCGATTTGTTGCAGTTGCCTGTGCTTGGCTCGATCGACTGGAGCGCGCCGACGCGTCCGCGCTTGAACCGCTTCAAATCGTTGTTGCCCCGCAGCTTGCGTCTTAATTAAGTATTGGAAATAATATGAATCCAGCATTGCAACCGCTAGTATCCGCGGCGCCGCGGACGGCCGATTCCAGCATCGGTGGGCTTTTGCTCGCATCAGGCAAGATTACGCCGGAAAGTGCCGAACGTGTCCTGCGCATGCAAAAGGAATTGGGCATACGTTTCGGCGAAGCTGCCCAGCGCCTGGGTCTGGTGACGGAGGCGGATATCCAGCAAGTCCTGGCGCGTCAGTTCGACTATCCCTATCTGCAACAGGGGGAGGGCAAGTATTCCGACAAGCTGATCGCCGCTTATCAGCCATTCAGCCCGCAAGTGGAAACGCTGCGCGCCATCCGCAGCCAGCTGATGCTACGCTGGATGGCGTTGGGCCGCAAGTCGCTGGTGGTTGTGGGCGTCAACGGTGGCGATGGCACCAGCCTGTTCGCGGCCAACCTGGCTGTGGTATTTTCCCAGTTGGGTGAACAGACTTTGCTGGTCGACGCAAATCTGCGCAACCCCAGCCAGCACGAGATATTTGGCCTTGCCGGACGGCAGGGCTTGTCGGATATCCTGGCGGGACGTGCCGAGCGCGATGTCATTACGCGTATCGAATCGTTCGTCGATCTGTCCGTGCTGGGGGCCGGCACCTTGCCGCCGAATCCCCAGGAACTGTTGAGCCGCCCCGCGTTTTCTTCCCTGCGCACGGAACTTGAGTCGTCTTACGATGTGGTGCTGTACGACTCGGCAGCCTTTTCACTGGGCTCCGATGCGCTGGCCCTGGCCGCCCGGACCGGCGGCGTCCTGCTGGTGGCGCGCAAGAACCACACGCCTGTCGGCGACATCAACGCCATGACCGAACAGATGCTGCACAGCGGCGCACAAGTGGTCGGCTCGGTACTGGTCGATTTCTGATGAATACGAGCACTCGGCCGAACCTGGCGTCCGTCTTGCCGCGGCGCGACCAGTTGCTGGAATGGTTGCCTATTGTCATTGGTTTTGCGGCACTGTATATCCCGTCATTTTATACCCTGTTTACTGGTATATGGATGACCGAAGAGCAGGCGCATGGGCCGATTATCCTGGTACTTTCAGTCTGGCTCATCTGGCGCCAACGCGAGCAGATATTGGCTGTTGCCCAGCAAGACCGTGCATCCGTAGCCGGCTGGCTGCTTTTTATCGCCGCGCTGCTGCTTTATATCGCCGGTCGTTCGCAGCAGATTCTTGCCTTCGAGATTGGCTCATTCGTCATGATCACGGCAGCCATCCTGGTGCTCAAGCTGGGAGTGGGAGCGCTGCGAGCCGCCTGGTTCCCATTCTTTTTCATGTTGTTCATGATTCCGTTACCAAGCTCGGTTGTCAGTACCTTAACGTTACCAATGAAGATGGCCGTCTCGTATGTATGTGAGCATATTCTGTTTTGGGCCGGCTATCCGATCGCACGTACAGGTGTGATCCTGCAAATTGGCCAGTATCAGCTTTTGGTCGCCGATGCCTGTGCCGGGCTACAAACCTTGCTCACGCTGGAAGCCTTGGGTTTGTTCTACCTGAATCTGGTGCGCCATACCTCGGCTATCCGCAATATCGGTCTGGCGATCCTGATTATTCCTATTTCCTTTACGGCCAATGTCATGCGCGTCGTGGCATTGACGTTGATCACTTATTATTTTGGCGATGCGGCAGGGCAGGGTTTCCTGCATGGTTTCGCGGGGATGGTGCTGTTCGTGAGTGCCTTGGTACTGATTTTGAGTCTGGATTCTTTACTGCAATGGTTAGCGCGACACTGGAACGCCCGAAAGGTGGCATCATGAGGAAAAGTTCGATAATGGGTCTGATCATGGGTAGTTTGATGCTGATCGCTGCCCTTTGCACCAAGGCCGTCACGCCAACATTGCGTCTGTCCGATACGCGCCCGAAAATCATCCTCGCCACAGCGATTCCAACGAAGTTTGGCGATTGGCAGGAGGATGCAAGTCAGGTCGCCGCAGTGGTCAATCCTACCACTGTCGCAGAACTCAGTAAAATCTACGCTGAAACCTTGTCGCGCACTTATGTTAATCGGCAAGGCAATCGCATTATGTTATCGATTGCCTATGGCACTGACCAACGCGATAACCTGTCCGTACATTTCCCGGAAGGTTGTTATGGCGGCCAGGGCTTTGCAGTCGGTCAAACCAGCCAAGTCGTCTTGCCGACGGTCGCAGGAAGTATTGCGACGTCGCGTACAGTGGCAACGCTTAATTCCCGCGTCGAACCTATTACATATTGGGTTGTCGTTGGCGACAAGGCAGTACCCAATTCATGGGAAGTCAAAAAAGTCAAACTGGCTTACGCACTGCAGGGCATGATTCCTGATGCGACATTGATGCGTGTGTCGAGTATCGGCGAGGATATCGACCAAGGCTACCAATTGCAGCAAGCATTTATAGATCAGTTGTTGCAATCCATGCCACCCGACTTGCGCGACCATTTTTCTGGTACCTCGCACTAAGGTAATCCCGGCATAGGCGCTGTGCGCGATTGGTTGGCATAGCTCGTCGCTATAGCAGACAGCACTTCTGGCGGTTCACATTATTGAGTCCAGCGTACGCGCTGTGCATGGAATACATATGAGTTTTTCTTTCCATAAACTGGGTTTGAAAGCAGGCAATACGCGGGATGCGCAGTCCACGCGTCGCAAGGCCAGGCAGGGCATGCCTGTCTTTACTGCTTTCCTGTTAGCCCTGGCTGGATTGGCGACGGCGCTTTTGCTTGGCATGGTCATCGCCCTGGGGGCGATTCAGCTAACGATCATGTTGGCTGGCTTGTTAATCTTTATACCAATCCTGCTGTTTGTCGATACTAAAAAACTATTGCCACTGTTGTTTATAGTTGTTTTTTTTGCATCTGGCACGGCACAATATTTTTTCAATCTGCGTCTGGCAACCTGGATGGCCAGCGGCTTGGCTGCGCTCTTCTTCGCACGGACGATTCTGGAAAAGACGCTGGCCAATCAATTGCTCAAGGATCAGGTCGGTGAAAGCTTTGCCGGCGCCACGCGTATAGTTGTCGCAGCCTGGATTTATCTGGCGTTTTATGCGTTTAGTATTTTTATGGGGCATGCATCAACCGCTCAGTTAATTTCCGTTCTACGTTTTTGTTTGCCCATGTTTGGCGTTCTTTTTGCTATGTACTGGTTTGAATGGTCTGATCGGCGTTTACTTGTCCTGTGGGGAATGATCGTGGTGATTGCGCTGGCACAGCTGCCATTAGCTCTCTACCAACATTTTTTTAATATAGCTACCATGGGCTGGGATAGCGTAGTGGGTTCTTTCGGTGGCAACATGAGCCCGGTACTTGTGCTGTTTACCGTTGTGGCGATGCTCTACGTGCTAGCGCGTTGGGTACAAGGCATCACTCCTGTTTCGCATGTGGTTGGCATGTTTATCATTGGCCTGGCTATTATTCTGCTGGGCGAAGTGAAGGCGGTCTTTATTTGGCTACCTTTTGGGGTGTTCTGGGTGGTGCGGCGTAAGGTGTTGAAAAATATCCTGGTTTTCGTGATGTTCGTGGCCTTGATGTGCAGTATCAGCTCTGGCATCTTCATGGCTTACCATGCTTTGTACTGGGGGAACCATACGAAAACTGACACCATGGAAGAAAAGATTAACAGTGTCGGCGGGTATGTGGTGGATCCCAATGGCATCAATTATGTTACAGGGGAAATCAGTCGCGGTGCCTCGTTGGTATTGTGGTATCTGGATCCGGTTCCAAGTATCCAGGAACGCTTGATTGGTTACGGTCCCAGCGCAAGTTCAACGAGCCAGAACGTCGGGCGTGGCTATGTCGCGGCACGTTATCGTAATTTGCAACTTGGCGCTACTGGACTGGCGAGCTTGCTGTGGGATGTGGGAATCCTGGGCACCTTGGCCTATCTTTCCATTTTTATATTGGGGATACTGCAAGGCGCGCGTTATGTGGCGCGCAGCCAGGCCGGTCCCGAGCGGCTGGCAATGGCTGATGCCAGTACTGTGACCCTGATATTGCTTGTAAGTACGCTGATCTACAATCGGACCATGATTGATGAACCCTCCATACAGTTGCTGTGCTATTTTTCGCTAGGATGTATCGTTCAATTTTCTCGCTACGGCAAACCTGTCGCTAATACGGCGAAGGTGCATTCTCAGTCCATGCCGGGCCAGACTCCGCATGGCGTTCTGGCATGACTGTATCGAGCAAGGTATTTAATAATCTGCTCAAAAATAGCTCCATGATGTTCTTGCTGAATGTGGCTGGAGCCGGAGTGAGCGTTATTACCATTCCTGTCATGCTTGCCATTGCCGGCGTGGAGTCATATGGTCATTTGGTACTTGTGCAATCGATCGCCCTGGCTGTATTTACCGTCTGCGGATTTCAGTACTGGCAAGGGATGCTGATAGTTATGCCGGGGCACAGTATTGATGCCGCCACTTTGCGTATTGCCGTTGTAAGAAGTCTAGGCTATGAAATGCTCGCGATGGCTGCTGTCATACTGGTGGTGGCGGGGCTGACTCTATTTTCCTTGCCTCAATTAAAAGAGTTTTCCACTGTAAATTTATTATTATTATCCCTGGCTGCGATTTTCCCCGTCATTGGCACCCATAACGCATACTTCCGGTTGGTCAATCAATACAAGGTATTGATGTATGCAGGTTTCCTGGCCAATTTACTCAAGTTGCTGGTATTGGTCGTAGTGTCCCGCTATCAGCCTACGCTGTCGAGTATGGTGCTGGCCTACACACTGCCGGAGGTCATCCGGTGTATTGTGTTGTTTGTGCTAATTTTTCGCAATCGTAGCGGTATTGAAGGTACTTTGCCCGGCACTGATTTGCGCCCGGCACGCCTGGTCGAGGTGGGAAAGTGGGGGACCTTGCAGGCGATCTGTGACTTACCTGTGGCGCAACTCGACCGCATCATCATTGGATTGACGCTGCCGGGTTACAACTTGGGTGTTTATAGTATCTTGAAGCGGATCTATGCGCTGGTCAATATGGCTACGGCGCCGTTTTATTCGACATCGATTCCCGAGTTTGCCGCTTTTGCCAATGCCGGCGATCTGAAGGGGGCGTTCGAACTGTGGATAAAAACGATGAAGATGCTGTTTGTGGTAACGGCTTCTGCCGGTGCCATCTGTTATTTGAGTAAATTTATCTGGATGCCATTGGTGTTTCCTGTACTGCAGGATTATGTGCTGGAATTCGCCGTGGTTCTCTTTACAGCCGTGATGGCGGGCACTTTCGTGACAACGCATTCGTTTTACTGGGCGTTGGGGAAATTGCGTCAATCAACGATTATCTCAGTAGCTACAAATCTCCTGTATTTGGTGGAGTTGTCAATATTGACGATGTATTTCGGCCTGTCTGGTGCTGTACTTTCCTTTTTGATTCACGTCACATTCGTTGCTGCAATCAAAATTATCTTGCTACGAAAAATTGCTCTGAGAAATCAATGATTCCTAAAGTTATACATTACTGCTGGTTTGGTCGGGGTGAGATGAGTGTATTGCATCGCCGCTGTGTTGATTCATGGAAGAAATATTGTCCAGAGTATGAGTTGAAGTTATGGAACGAGGATAATGCCAATATAGACAATGATTATTGTCGAGAAGCCATTATTCAAAAAAAATGGGCGTTCGTTGCCGATTGGGTGCGCTTTGACGTCCTCTCCAAATATGGTGGTATCTACCTTGACACGGATTTGGAGTTGATTACTTCGCTCGATCTCTTGCTCAACTTGCATGGATGTCTGATGGCCCGCGAAACCTGCAAGGATGTGGGAGCGGGCTATGGCACCGGCTTTCTCGCATGCGAAGCCGGCAATCCTGTGATGATAACTGCCCGTGAACTTATTTTGGGTGAGTTGATAAGGCAGCGCCTTTTTGCCACATCACCGGTGGTGCTAAAAAAAGCGGTGGAACTTGATCTCGGCGGGAATAGCACGCAACTGGATCCAGTTACTTTTTATCCGTTTAATCCGTATGACCGCAACAACTCGCAGAACGCCATGCAGTTAATGTACAGCGATATTACTTCTCAGACTATTGGTATCCATCACTACGGTCTGAAAGCATCATGGGTGGACAGCCGCGTCAAGCGACTGATCTTCAAGATAGTCAAACGCATGGCGTTGCAGCGTCGTTGGGATATTTCTTTTAGACCATTTGACCACGTAAGCAGTATTGCTAATGCAACGTAATGATACTGGGCTGTATTTCTATATTTGTTCTGAAAGTAATAATGGACGTTGTAAGTTTTTTGCCTGCCATGGCGAGTCTGCTGCTGGCATTACTTTGTTGTGCTCTCATTGCTAAAAGATGGGGAGCGCCACCACTTGCCGGACGCTATGCGTCAATCGATGGCTTGCGTGGTTACCTGGCATTTTTTGTATTCTTGCACCATGGTTGCATATGGTACTTTTATGTGCGCTACGGCGCATGGAATGTGCCGCCATCGGCTCTCTATACGAATTTTGGACATGCCAGTGTCGCCATGTTTTTCATGATTACCGGTTTCTTGTTTTATGCAAAATTACTCGCTGCGCGTAGTAGGGGAGTCGACTGGGGGAAGCTGTATGTCTCCCGGATTTTGCGCCTGACACCGCTGTATCTGTTTGCCATGGTGCTCTTGTTTATTACCGTCGCTTGTCTTTCTGGTTTTCGCAGGCAAGAAACATTGCCCGCATTATTGATGCATGCCGCACAATGGCTAATGTTTACTTCCCTGGATGCACCAGATCTGAACGGCATTAAAAATACTACACACATTATGGCAGGCGTCACATGGTCGCTGCCTTACGAATGGCTGTTTTATCTTTTGTTGCCATTATTGGCTTTACCCCTGCGCATCATGCCGCCGTGGCCATATTTGCTGACGAGTACCTTGGTGTTTTTGAGCGTGCTGACAGCCGCGATAATAAGACAGGCCCCTGTTCACCACTTTTTGGCATTCTTGGCGGGAATGACTGCTGCCGTACTAGTCCTTTCACCTACCTTTTGCCGACTTTGTGAAAGCCGACTTGCAAGCATTTTCACTGTTGTCTGTATCGTCACCGCCTGCCTGGCCTTCGCTTCTGCGCATGAGTTTGGATCATTATTGCTTCTATCCATAGCTTTTGCAATGATTGCGGGCGGGGCCAGCATATTTGGCATTCTGCATACTGCCGTATCACGCACTTTTGGTGAATTCGCATACAGTATTTACTTGTTGCATGGTTTGTTGCTGTTCGTGACGTTTCATTTTGTAATTGGCCGCGAGCGTGCCATGACATTTTCTCCCTTGTTGCATTGGTCAATCATCTTATTGTTGACCCCGTTACTAGTATGCATTTGCTTCATGACATTTAGACTCATCGAGCAGCCGGGTATGCGACATGTCAATGCTGTAACAGCATATTTTCGCCGGATATCCCGCCATGCCAAATCAAGTGTCTGACTCGCTTGCCGCCCAAAGCGTGGCCGATGCCCGCTACCAAAGGAATCGCGTTTGGATCGTCGTGGGCAAGCAGTAGCCCAGTAATGGCGGCATGTCGCTCCGATTGCCAACTATCGTTCCCGATGTGCTTGCTCGCAAGGCCTGGAATGCCTGCTACTTGAGAGGCGAATTTTTTAACCTTCGTTAGTCGAGCTAGTCTATGCAGAGAATTCCTTCGAACACATCAATCTGGCTCAATGTCATGCGCGCCTTGTCAGCCCAAGCTGTTGTTATCGGGCATGCCAATTACCTGTTCTTTGACCACGCCGCAGGTACAACTGGTGCGCTTGCATGGTTGGTGAACATGTGCGGCTCTGGAGCCCACAAAGCAGTTATCATGTTTTTTGTCATGAGTGGTTTCCTGATTGGCGGGCCGGTCATTGAGGCAATGCGATCACAACGCTTCGATTCGTTCAAGTATTTCATCGATAGATTGACTCGATTGTGGATAGTTATCCTGCCCGCCTTATTAATGACAGCCTTGCTCGATGGGTTGGCTTTTAAATACGGTGGCGGTGACGCTTTACTTTCCAGCCGCGCCCCCTTTTTTCCTGAGTGGTGGAGCAGCTTGGAGCCAGACTCTATCAAGACATTTGTATTGAATGCATTTTTTTTGCAAATGATTATCGGTTTTCAGTATGGAACGAATCTTTCGCTGTGGAGTATTTCCAATGAATTCTGGTATTACATCTTATTGCCGGCTGGCTTGGGTATATTTGTTTTCAAGAAAAATGCGAGAATTTTATGCCTGCTCTTGAGTTTTTTTGTCGTATTTTTATTTATTTATTCGGCAAAGCCGAATGATGAGGGTAGACCGCTGGCCTATTTTATGATGTTTGTAATTTGGATGATAGGAGCCGCTGCTTATTGTTTTTACGAGAGTATATGGCGGCGCTTCTTCGCGGCTTTTTTTCTTGTTGTCGGAGTTTTCATGTTTATTTTGTTTAAACGTATTTACCCAGATGCCCTCGGTTATGATTTCGCGCTTGGATTTTTTACGGTTTTTCTTGTTTTGATATCAATGGATATTTCTGCCAATTATCTGAAAAAACTGTCGGATTTTTTTTCCGGATATAGCTTTTCTTTATACGCACTACACCTGCCATTGACTTTCTGTATCATGAGTTTCGACCCCCAGTTGGCAGCGCCACAGCCTATTCGCTACGATACGGTGCTTCGTTTCATGCTGTATTTGTTGGCGATTAATGGCGCATCCATTCTCCTCTGGGCGCTAACCGAACGGCACACGGCTACCGTGAGGCGGTTTGTGTTTGCAAAACTGACAAGTCCGCGCGTTGCCTGAGATTGGATATGTGTTCTTCTCACATTTTAATAGCTTGAATTTTCTGTTGCATAGAGTATATGGTGGTTAGTCGCTGTGGAATATGTGGCAAAATATATAAATATTCCATTAAATTATCATTTTCCATTCGCCGCATTTAATTCATCTTGAAATATTTCATCGGAAATATATTTGTCTAATAATGTTTTATTTGTTGCAATTATCGTATCCAAGTTTTTGTTTTATCCCATTGTTATGACTATTTGTTGGATCAGGACAACGCTATAATCTTATATCCGGTGTATAGTTGGGCGATTAAGAAGCAGGTGAAATAGCGGTTAGTGCTAATACATAATGATTATGCGGTTTGCATTTTTATGCGGCAGCCTAGCCGGCCCGATGAGGTGATATCGCTTCCTGTCGTATCCGATTATTTTTTTGTAGGAGCCAATAATGGTTGATCATAAGTTATTTTTTTCAGTTGCTCTTGGACTGGCGCTGAGTGTGATGGCTGGAGCCAGTCAGGCTGACTGGGCCGAGTCGAAAGAGGTGTTCATTGTCCGGCCTGCGCCAGTCGACCGGCAGATACAGGCGCAAAATCCGCCTGCCTTTGGGTGGGCACAATATCCTGGTACAACCGCGCCACCGTCCTATGTTGTTGAAGTTTTAAAGAATGGTGTCGTGTTCGCCACATATACGGCTAAGCGTACCTTTTACCTGCCGACGACGGCATTTGGCGCCGGCCAGTACAGCTGGCGCGTGCGTCCCAGTACCAATACCGATTGGTCGACGCCGCGTACCTTTACGATAGATAGCTCTTCACAAGCGTTTGAAGTGCCCGACAACGAGTTAATCAGGAGCAAAGTGCTGGCGCATCCTCGTCCTCGGCAGCAACGCGCGGATTTTCTGCCTTTGAGTGCTTGGACACCGGCCTTGCGCACAGCGCGCGGGGCTGCACTGACTCGCCTTACGGCACAGGTAACCAGTCTCATGCCGGGTGGTGCCCGTGCGCTGGCTGCACCATCGGATTCGCTTTGGCCAGTGACGTCAAGTACGCAATCCGCAGCGCGCACTGCGTATGTCACCCAGATTTCTCAAGCCATAGGCAGCGCAACCAATCAAATGTTGGGTGCGACACTGTTGTATCAACTTACACGTGAAAGCAAATATCTGCAAGAAGCACTGGCACGCGGTAATCAGTTGGCGGTACTTGATCCTGGGGGCATGACCAGCTATGTCAATCATGATATGGCGACACGCAGCATCATGTTGACATTGGCCAAGTGCTCGGACTTGCTGTCGGTCGAGTTGAGCAAGGATCCGCAGCGCAAAGCACTCTGGATGGCGGCCATTTCTGCGCGTGTCAATCCTATGTATGCTGATCTGATCAAAAATAATTACAGGTTAGATCAAACCCCCTTCGATGCTCATGGCGTGATAGCGCTCGGCTATCTGGCGGTGATTTCCACGCTCACGATGGGCGATATCCCTGCTGCGGCTACCTGGTTTGATTTTTCTTTCCGCTCCTATGTCAACGCGGTGTACGCCTGGAGTGGTCCCGAAGGCGGCTATGCGAATGGTACTTCCTATGCGATGTTTAATACGGAGTATGCCCTGCAGTTATGGCAGCCGATGGCTGAAGCGACTGGAGTGAATATTTTCACTAAGCCGTGGAGTAATGGCTTTGCGCGTTATCTGATGCATTTCTTGCCTCCAGGTGCGCCAGGACAGGTATTTGGCGATCAACATGAGGGTGATATATATAATTTTGTATTGAAGGGTTTCGCGTCGCGCTTCAAGACACCTCAGGCTGCCTGGTATGTCAAGAATATCGTTGGCGAAGAGGCCGATCTGACTTTGTTTCAGGCGCCCTATCCTCTGCCTGTTGAGACGGTGACTGCGACACCCGTACCGCCGCCCAATGCCGCCTTGTATCCGACTATCGGATGGGTCGCCATGCATAGTAATCTGGCGGACCGTGCTCGTACTTCCGTATATTTCAAATCCAGTCCCTATGGTTCGTATAATCATGGTCATGGCGATCAGAACTCGCTGGTGATCGATAGTGGCGGGCGCCGTTTGCTGATTGAGGCAGGATATGAGGATTATTATTATTCGCCGCTGGTGATGTCTTGGTATCGCCAGACTAAATCGCATAATGCTATTACGTTCAATAATGGCATAGGCCAGCTAATCAACGATAACGTCAATAACCTGAGCCGAAATGGCAAGATCACGGCATTTTCTACGACCCCGACGTTGGATTATGCGGCTGGTGATGCGACTCCGGCCTATGGCGGAGCGTTGACTTCGGCAGTGCGCAAAGTATGGTATTTGCGTGGACAAGACGCGGTGGTGGTGGTGGACAGGCTTTCCGCACCCACAGCGATGTCGTTCGAATGGAATCTGCATGCGGCTGGACCGATCGCCAAGGAGAGTGCAACTGCCGTGAAGATTACCAAGATTGATCGTACCCTGTGCATTACTTCATTGGGCGGCGAGGCCAATAGCTACCAGCTGCGCTCGGGACCACCGCCGGCCCCAGGTAAAACCGAAGATCATGGTGCATTTGTGAAAACGAATGTTGCACAGACTGGCGAATTTATTGTATTGCTCGATGTCGGCTGCAAGCGTCCGAAGACGACTCTAACCACCACGGCCACTGGCAAGCAGTTGATGGTTGGGGCACAGGCGATCATGATTCCGAACTAATAGATAGAGGTTGTGTGTCAAAGATCTTTGATTAGCTGTAAAAAACCTGCAGCGTAAACTGAACCCCAAAAGTTGGACACCAATTTTTGGGGTTTTTCATTTCGACGTACAGTGAGCAATTTAAGCTCGACATTGACCGGCAATATTTGTCCGGTGCCGTGGGTATAAGCAGCTGGCCGACGAGCACAATCTGCATCATTTAACTGTGAGATTGTGGATTGAATTGCATGCAGCGCATGGCATTGACGGTCAGGTAAAAAAGGTCAGCTATTACAATGCAGAGTCCAAGTTCTCTGTGTTGCAGTATATGTGAGCCGCTGTACGGAGCTCAGCCCTGGATAAGCTGGCAAACTAAACCGTCCAACTATATGGGGCCAGTTCAGGGGCAGGTTTTTTATGTGCGGATGAGCGATGGTAGTGCAAGCGAAAGTGCGGGGGGGGATTTTTTTGTCAATGAAGCTGACTTTTTGTTAATTATTTGCCTTGGCGCGGGTATGATATGCCTGTTCTTTGAGATCGATGGCCGCGTAGCTGCCATCGATCCCTCTTCAGCGTCTTTCATTGACGGGCTTATATGGGATGTTTGCCTTGAAATCACACAACGTATTTCGATTATTGCAACTTGTACCTGAGCCCTTGCCAACCTTCCGTGTCGACGTGGCCACCCTTTTCGGCAAATACCTGCCGCTTCATGGCGTGATATGCGACATCGTTGGCAGGGCCGGCAAGGGGGAGTTGGTGGAAGGTGCGTATATGACACAGGCGCGTCCCGCCGAGTATTCCAGCCGCTTGCGCCAAGAGTGGGCATTTTTCAAGCTATGCCTCGGCCGTGTCTTGGCGACCAGTAAAAAGCAGTGTGACTTGATCCAGGTGCGAGATATGGTCTCCATCGGTCTGCTGGCGATGCTGATGGCTCGTTGCAAGGGTATCCGGTTTGCATATTGGGTATCATTTCTGATGAGTGAAGGGCGCATCGCGCGTGCCCGATCCTCAATTGCCGCTGGCAGGGGCAAGCGTTACTACATCGTGTTGTTGAAGGGGCTGGTTGAGCGCTTTCTCCTGTACCGATTTGTGCTGAAATGGGCGGACCATGTTTTTGTGCAAAGTGAAGCGATGAAGCAATTGATGGTAGAACGAGGTGTTGCAAAAGATAAAATCACCGCCGTGCCGATGGGCGTCGACATGGACATGCTGCATGCGGAAGGATTGGCGCCACGCCGCCTGGCCGGCTGGGAAGACGTCCCCGTGCTGGCTTATCTCGGCACGCTGGATAGCTCGCGCGAGCTGACGGTGCTGCTCGATGCGCTGCTGCTTCTGCGCCGCCGCCAGCCATCGGCACGTTTGCTATTGATCGGCGATTCGCCGACGGCATCCGATGTGCCCGCCTTGATGGCTTACGCGGCGGGCCTTGGCCTTGCCGATGCCATTCATATTACGGGCTGGCTGCCGTCGCTGCAGGCGCTGGCCCTGCTGCGTGGCGCTGATGTGGCGCTTTCCTATGTGCCACGCGGCGCGCTGTTCGATTACAGTTCGCCGACCAAGCTGCTCGAATACCTTGCGCTGGGCATGCCTTGCGTGGGTAATGACAGTCCGGACCAGGAAAATGTGTTGCGTGCAAGCGGTGCCGGCTGCCTGGCGGCCAGCACCGCTGAGGCGATGGCCGAACAGATCGGCGTCATTCTTGCCGACCTGCCTGCCGCTCGTTTGCTTGCGGCCGTCGGCCCGGCCTTTATTGAGGAACAGCGCAGTTACCGGGTTCTGGCCAGCCGGCTCGCCACCGTGTACACAGAGGAAATTGCTCAGAAGCCATAATATTGTAACAATCCTGTGCACTGCAGCAAAATGCTGGACGATGTCGCTATGCTATGTGATAATGTTTTTTTGAAAATATTTTCTGATGATTCAAATAATCCTTTCCCAAGCTGGCGGCTACCAGGACGTTGTCGCCTATCTGCAGCAGCAGGGGGGTCACGTCAGTAACATGGGGCCGGATCGTGGCCGTGGTTCGTCGTTTCGCGGAAAACTGTCAATCCTGTCTGCCATGGTGTCGCCCAAGCTGTGGGGTGTGCGCAAGCTTTGGGGCAGCGACGATATCGTGCTTCTGATCGGTTGGCAGGCGCTACCCATCCTGGCGATGATACGGTGCGGCCTCGTGAAGCGTCCGCGCAAGCTGCTGGTGATGGCGTGTTTCGTCCATTCGGTGCGGGCGCGCCGTTGTCTGAATCTGCTTTGGCGCGCGCTGCGCTTCCCCGGGATGGGCTTTGTCGCCTTCTCGAAAGGGGAGGGGGATAATTTGATCAAGGCCGTCGGCATGGCGCCGCAAGACGTGCATTTTCACCTGTGGCGGCAGGAACTCTATGGTTTTGGCGGCGCTGCGGCGGCGGTCGAGGGCGACTATGTGTTCGCCGGCGGTTATTCCAATCGCGACTATGACTTGTTGTTGCAGGCCATGGCGGGCGTCAATGCCCCGCTGGTGGTGGTGGCTGCAGAACGCAATCACATCGCCGTGCCGGAGCAGTCGCGTGTTACCCTGCACCGCGATTTGCCGGAGGCGCAGTTCGAGAGTCTGCTTGCCGCCAGCCGCGTGGTTGCCATGCCCTTGAAAAGCCAGGGTGAGGCATGCGGGCAAAGCGTGCTGTTGCGGGTGTTGCGCAACCGCAAACCGCTGGTGGCGACGTGGCATGAGGCGATCGAAGCATATCTGGGCAGCGATTATCCAGGATTCGTCCCGCATGATGATGTCGAGGCCATGCGCGCGACCCTCGAGCGTGCCGTCGAGGACGCCACATTTCGGAAAGCATTGAGCGATGCGATCGTACAGGCGGAGTCCCGCCTGGCCAAGGTCGGCAGTCCAGGTGAGGAAATACATCGTTTCCTGCTGCTCTGATGCTTTCCATTCCACTCCTATCGGACACCCCGTTGCGGGAGCCACTGTGAATATGTCTTCAATCAAGAACGAACTGCGTTTCGGCATGCGAGCCATGTTGCGCGATAATTTTTTGTTGCGGCGTGCCATGGACCGTCTCGCTGCACATGAGCGCATGAGCGTCGACGAGTTGACGCACTATTCTCAGCTGCGCCTGCATGCAAGCATGCAGCACGCGATACGAACGCTGCCTCATTACGCGGCCATGCCAAGCGGTTTTACGCCAGCCAATGCGGCACAGGTATTGCGCGAGCATTTTCCCGTGATCGACAAGGCGACCCTGCTGGCGCACCGCGCGGCGCTGTACCCGCATCTGGGCCACAAACGCCCGTGGCAGGCGGCTGGGCAGACCAGTGGCACGACCGGCACGCCGTTGACGATTTTTCGCAGCATGCAGTCTGTGTTGATGGAAAACGCCTTTATCCAGCGCCACTGGAGCTGGTCCGGCTACACGCCCCAGGTGACGCGCGCAACCTTGCGTGGCGACATGGTGGCGGGGATCAACCAGACCAGACCGCCATTCTGGTTCTGGAACCGCTATAACCGCCAGTTGTTGCTCTCGTCGCGGCACCTGACCGAGGCGCATGCCGATGCGATCATTGACCGCCTGGAACAGGCGGCGCCGGCCATGTTGCAAGCCTATCCATCGACAGCCTATACGTTGGCCGGTTTCTTGCAGCGGCGGGGGCGCCGGCTATCCATACCGTATGTGTTTACAGCATCGGAACCGCTGTATCCGCATCAGCGCGCATTGATCGTCCAACGCCTGGACGCCACCATCATGGATATGTATGGCATGGCGGAGCGCGTGGCGTTCGCCACCGAATGCGAACACGGAAACATGCACTTGAACAGTGATTATTCCCATGTTGAAATCCTGGACGAGCATGGCGAGCCGACCGACGGGGAAGGCTTCGTGGTGGGAACGACCTTTCATAATCTGGCCATGCCGCTGCTGCGTTACCGGCTCAGCGACCGGACGCGCTGGAAGCCCGGTCGCTGTGATTGCGGCAGGCCCTTTCCCATGATCGAGCCCGTTACCGGCAAATTTGAGGACATCATCACCGGCAGCAGCGGTGCAGTGATCAGTCCATCGGTGCTGACGTTCGCCTTCAAAGGTGTCGATAACATCCTCAAGTCGCAAGTGGCGCAAGTGGGTACTGCGCGCTGGGAAGTGCGTCTGCTGCCTGGCCCCGCCTTTTCCGATAGCGACAAGCTCAAGCTGCTCGACAATATCCACACCATGGTCGATTCCGGCGTCAGTGTGAATGTGGTGCTGAAGGCGGACTTGCCCAATACGGCGGCGGGGAAATTCCGTTGGGTGGTCAATGAGACGAGTGCCCACGCAGCTAGCTAGTGCCGAGTGGCATGGCCATGTGCGGTAGGGCCCCACCGGCTGGCGGACAATGATAAATTACCGGATTCGACATGAAAAAAATTCTGATGGTCGGCACCAGCCTGAACACCATGGGCGGCATTGCTGCCGTGGCGCGCGTCTACGAGAGCGCGGGCCTGTTCGAGCGCTATCGCGTGCATTACCTGGCCACGCATTGTGATGGCGGGCCCGTGGCCAAGCTGCGCATCATGTTCTGCGCCTATGCGCGCTTCCTGGGCATGCTGCTGACCGGACAGGTAGGCCTGATTCACGTGCATGTCGCCTCGCACGCGAGCTTCTGGCGCAAGTCGGGCTTTTTCCTGCTTGCCTTCCTGTGCCGCGTTCCCAGCATCCTGCACTTGCATGGCGGCGGCTTTGCCGCTTTTTATGAGCGGCAGTGCGGTCCGTTGCGGCGCGCATATATCCGCTACATTTTCAATCATGCGTCGCGCGTGCTGGTACTGTCGAGCGGCTGGCAGGCCTGGGTGCGCGGCATGAGCCGCAATCCGCATGTCGAGATCATGTTCAATCCGATGTCGTTGCCGCCTATTGTCACACCATGGTCTGCACGGCAAGCTGGAAGCGTGTTGTTCCTGGGTAAACTAGGTCAGGCAAAGGGCGTATATGACCTGCTGCAGGCATGCGCCGAACTGACGCAACGTTGTCCATCGCTGCACCTGGCGTTAGGTGGAGATGGCGACCGTAGCGCCGTGCAGCAACAAGCCGATGCGCTGGGGGTGGCGCGGCACGTCGACTTGCTGGGCTGGGTACAAGGCGAGCAAAAGACGCGCCTGCTCAATAGTTGCCGCATCTACGTCTTGCCTTCGTATTTTGAAGGCTTGCCGATGAGCATACTGGAGGCGATGGCCTGTGGCGTGCCCGTGATTGCTACGGCGATCGGTGGCATTCCCGAGGCAATACAAGATGGGGTGGAGGGATATCTGCTCGCCCCCGGCGACGTCAATGGGCTTGCTGAGCGGATCGCACGCTTGCTGTCCGACGACGCGCTGGCGCAAAGAATGGGCGCCGCGGGGCGCAGCAAGGTGGAGCGTCAGTTTTCCACGGCGGCGGTCATGCCGCGCCTGGAGCAAATTTATAACGACTTGGGGTTGAGTGCTGTATGACATCGTTAGCATGGAAAATCAACCGCTTGAAATTGATGGGCGCGCCCGAAGTTGCCTGGCGCGTGCAGCAATTGCTGCAAAAAAAAGCCAGCAAACTTGGCATCGGCTTGCTGCGCCGCGTGCCTGCGCCGCAATTGACGCGTATGGGCCAGCCTTTCCTGGCTGGCGATGGCCGCGATACCGATAGCGTGGCCTTGCGCGCCGCAGCCGATGCCGTGCTGGCGGGCCGCTGGAATGTCTTCGCCTTGCTTGGTGCGGAACTGGGTTTCCCGCCGCAATGGAACCGCGATCCGAAAACAGGTACCGTGGCGCCGGTGACCCTGGGCAAACAGATCGATTACCGCAGCGAAAAAGTGGTTGGTGATATCAAATACTTGTGGGAACCGAACCGACACCTGGAACTGGTGGCGCTGGCGCAGGCATGGAAAGTGACGGGCGAGCAGCGCTACGCTGACGGTGCGCGTACTTTGCTGCAATCGTGGTTCGAGCAATGCCCGTATCCGATGGGCGTGCATTGGACCAGTTCACTTGAGCTGGCGCTGCGCCTGCTGAACTGGGCCTGCGCCTGGGAATTGCTGGGCGGCCTTGCGTCGCCGTTGTTTCAGGGCGAAGCGGGGCAGCGTTTCTTGCAGCAATGGCTCACCGCCATCTACCAGCATAGTCACTTTATTTCAGGTTATTTTTCGCGCCACTCGTCAGCGAACAACCATTTGTTTGGCGAATACATGGGCTTGTTTGTAGCCAGTACTGTGTGGCCTTGCTGGCCGGAAAGTACGAGATGGCAGGCGCTGGCGCGCAAGGGGCTGGAAGAGGAGGCGCTCAAGCAAAATACGCCAGATGGCGTGAACCGCGAGCAAGCCGTCTATTATCAGCATGAGGTGATGGACATGATGTTGCTGTGCCAGAGGATCGGTCAGGCCAACGGTGCGGGCTTTTCCATGGCGTACTTGCAGCGCCTGGAGCGCCTGGCTGAGTTCATCGCGGCGCTGATGGACGTGGACGGCAACGTGCCGATGACGGGTGATGCTGACGATGCGCAGATGGTGCGTCTGGCGCACGAGGATGGCTGGCATCGCTACCGCTCGCTGCTGGCCAGCTGCGCCGTGCTGTTTGGCCGCGCCGACTTCAAGCGCAAGGCCAGCCATTTTGACGACAAGAACCGCTGGCTGTTCGGTGTGGCGGGCTTGCAACATTGGCAGGCGCTCAATGGCGGCTTGCCCGAGGCGCCCGTACTGGCCTTTCCCGAAGGCGGTTACTTTCTGCTGGGTAGTCATTTCGGCACGCCGGACGAGGTGCGCCTGGTGGCGGACTGCGCACCGCTCGGCTATCTTTCCATCGCTGCGCATGGACATGCCGATGCGCTGGCATTTACCCTCTCGGTGGGTGGCGAGGAATTGCTGATCGATCCCGGTACCTATGCCTATCACACGCAAAAAAAATGGCGTGACTACTTTCGCAGCACGCCCGCGCACAACACGATAGCCGTCGATGGCCTGGACCAGTCTGAAATCGGTGGCAATTTCATGTGGCTGAAAAAAGCCAACGCGCGCATGATTGCTCATGAAACGAATTCCGAAGTGCAAGTTTTTGAGGGCGAACACGATGGCTATGGCCGCCTGGCCGATCCCGTGCTGCACCGGCGTCGTATCGAGTTCAACTTTAATAATAAATGCATTGTTGTAAAAGACATATTACAATGTACAAATGTACATGATATTGCCTTGCATTGGCAGTTCGGCGAGAGCTGTGATGTGAGCCTGGTAGATGGGCAAGTGCAGGTGCGGGGGCAACGTAATGGCTTGCGCATGATGTGCACGCACGGTATCCCGGAAGTGTTGCGCGGTAGCGACACCCCGCCCGGTGGCTGGATATCGCGTCGCTTCGACGAGAAATTGCCCATTGCCAGCGTTGCCTGGCGCGTGCAGGTGCATGGCACAACTGAAATCGTGACGCGAATCGAGCTGATGCCGTTTGCGTCGCCAGCTAATTATTGAGGGAGCATATTTTGAAAATCAGTATTTTTGGCCTCGGCTATGTGGGTGCAGTATCGGCCGGTTGCCTGGCAACGGATGGACATGAAGTGATCGGTGTCGATCCGAACAGGACCAAGGTGGAACTGATTAACCAGGGCACCACGCCCATCATCGAAAAAGATATCGGCGAGATGATCGCCGCCACCGTGAAGAGCGGCCACTTGCGCGCCACCTTCGACGTGCGCGACGCCGTCTTTGGCTCGGACATGTCGCTCATCTGCGTGGGCACGCCTTCTCAGCTGAATGGCAATCTGGACCTGAGCCACGTGCGCAAGGTGTGCCAGGAAATCGGCGCCGCCATCGCCGAGAAGGACAGCTTCCACGTCGTTGTGGCGCGCTCGACCATGCTGCCCGGCTCCATGCGTTCGCTGGTCATTCCGACGCTGGAAGCGGCCTCGGGCAAGGTGGCCGGCGTTGATTTCGGCGTGTGCAACAATCCGGAATTCCTGCGCGAAGGCACGGCGGTCTACGATTACTACAACCCGCCGAAGACGGTCATCGGCGAATCCGATGAAAAGGCCGGCGCGCTGCTGGTGCAGTTGTATGAAAAGATGGATGCGCCGCTGGTGCGTACGGACGTCGAGACGGCCGAGATGGTCAAGTACACCGACAACACCTGGCACGCAGTGAAAGTGGCGTTCGCCAATGAAATCGGCAATATCTGCAAGGCCGTCGGCATCGATGGCCACAAGGTGATGGAAATCTTCTGCCAGGACACCAAGCTGAACCTGTCGCCCTACTACATGAAGCCGGGCTTTGCCTTTGGCGGCTCCTGCCTGCCGAAAGACGTGCGTGCGCTGACCTACAAGGCGCGCAGCCTGGACCTCGATTTGCCTTTGCTCAACTCCATCCTGCCGTCGAACCAGCGGCAAGTGGAAAAGGGCATCAAGATGATCGTTGACAAGGGCGCGCGCAAGGTGGGCATCCTGGGCTTCTCGTTCAAGGCAGGCACGGACGACTTGCGCGAGTCGCCGCTGGTCGATGTGATCGAGTATCTGCTGGGCAAGGGTTACGAGCTGAAACTGTACGACAAGAACGTCAACCTGGCCGCCCTGACAGGCGCCAACCAGGATTACATCCTCAACCACATTCCGCACATTTCCAAGCTGATGGTGACGAACATGCAGGACGTGCTCGATTTTGCCGACACCATCGTCATCGGCAATGGCGCGGCCGAATTCAAGACCGTGCCCGCCAGCCTGCAGCCGCACCAGCACATCGTCGACCTGGTGCGCATCAGCAAGGAACAAAGTGGAGAGCAATATGACGGCATCTGCTGGTAACAAGGTGGCAGGTGCGCCACGCCGCGTGCTGATCCTGGTGGAAAACTTGCCGTCGCCGTTCGACCGGCGCGTCTGGCAGGAAGCGACTACCCTGCATGCGAATGGTTACGAAGTGTCGATCATCTGTCCCACGGGCAAAGGTTACGAATCGCGCTACGAAGCCATCGACGGCATCCATATCTACCGCTACCACCTGCCGCTGGAAGCGGAAGGGGCCAAGGGCTATCTGGTGGAATATTCGCTGGCGCTGTTCCACACTTTCCGCCTGGCGTGGAAAGTGCATTTCGCGCGCGGTTTCGACGTCATCCACGCCTGCAATCCGCCCGATCTGCTGTTCCTCATCGGCGGCTTCTTCAAGTTGACGATGGGCAAGCGTTTCCTGTTCGACCACCATGACATCAATCCGGAGCTGTACGAAGCGAAGTTTGGCCGGCGCGATTTCTTTTATAAACTGATGGTGCTGTTCGAACGCTGGTCGTTCCAGAGCGCCGACGTGTCGATCGCCACCAACGAGTCGTACAAGAAGATCGCCATCGAGCGGGGCGGCATGAAGCCCGAGGATGTCTACGTGGTGCGTAGCGGACCCAAGCTGGACCGTTTGCGCGTGCTGCCGCCCGTGCCGGCACTCAAGAAGGGCCGCGCCTACCTGGTCGGCTACGTGGGCGTGATGGGCGCGCAGGAAGGCATCGACCTGCTGCTGCAGGCGGCGCAATACATCGTGCAGACCTTGCAGCGCGAGGACGTGCACTTCGGCCTGGTGGGCGGCGGCACCTCGCTCGAACAGATGAAGCAGATGGCGCAGGACATGGGCATCTCCGACTACGTGACCTTTACGGGACGCGTGCCGGACCAGCAATTGCTGGAAATGCTCAACACCTCGGACGTGTGCGTGAACCCGGACGTGGCGAACGAGATGAACGATAAGTCGACCATGAACAAGATCATGGAATACATGGCCCTGGGCAAGCCTATCGTGCAGTTCGACTTGGTCGAGGGCAAGGTTTCCGCACAGCAGGCATCGCTGTATGCCTTGAAGAACGACCCCATCGACATGGCGCGCAAGATCGTCGAATTGCTGGACGATCCGGCCCGCCGCGAGCAGATGGGGGCGTTCGGTCGTCATCGCGTGATCAATGAGCTGGAGTGGGAATATGAAGCGCCCAAGCTGCTGGCCGCGTATGCGCGCCTGTTTCCCGCTGCCGCGCCCGCCGCGCCGGTGACCTTGAGCAAGGATGGCGGCGGATAGCGCCGTACAACCGCGCCGTGCGCGGCGTGCTGGGCGGCCTGCGGATCGCCTGAAGGATTATAGTGTCGAGCGTGCATGCTCCTCAATAAACTGTTTGTGAAGTGAAGCCATGAAAATTTACCCAGTTATCCTGTCCGGCGGTTCGGGCACCCGTTTATGGCCGCTGTCGCGCGCCGTGCTGCCCAAGCAACTGTTGCCGCTGGTAACGGACAAGACCATGCTGCAGGAAACGGCGCTGCGCGTGACCAGCCTGTCCAACCGCCGTGCCGGCGATAGCGGACTGGCCGGTTTCGACGTCATGCCGCCGCTGGTGGTGTGCGGCAATGAGCACCGCTTCATGGTGGCCGAGCAACTGCGCGAGATCGGCTTGCCGCCGCTGGGCATCTTGCTTGAACCGGTGGGGCGCAACACGGCGCCGGCCGTGGCCGTGGCCGCGCACTACCTGCTGGCCATCGACCCGCAGGCGCTGATGCTGGTCTTGCCGGCCGACCATGTCATTACCGATGTGGCCGCGTTTCACCAGGCCATCGCCCAGGCGGCGCTGCTGGCGGCCGATGGCGCGCTGGCCACCTTCGGCATCGTGCCGACGGCGCCGGAAACTGGCTATGGCTACATTCGCAGCGGCGCGCCCGTGAGCCCGGATGCTGTGGGCTGCAAGGTCGAGCGTTTCGTGGAAAAGCCGGACCTGGCCACGGCGCAGTCGTTTCTGGCCGCCGGTAATTATTTCTGGAACAGCGGCATGTTCCTGTTCCGCGCCGAACGCTTTCTGGGTGAGCTGGGGCAATTCCAGCCGGCCATGCTGGCCGCCAGCGAGGCGGCCGTGCGCGACGGTTACCGCGACCTCGATTTCTGCCGCCTGGAAGAGAAAGCCTTCGCCGCCTGCCCGTCCGATTCGATCGACTATGCCGTCATGGAGCATACGGCGCATGCGGTGGTGCTGCCGGCCGCCATCGGCTGGAGCGATGTCGGTTCCTGGTCGGCCCTGTGGGAAGTGCAGCAGGGGGACGCCAACGGCAACGTGGTGCGCGGCGACGTGTATCTCGATGGCGTGAGCAATTGCCTGGTGCGCGCCGAACGCCGCATGGTGGCCATGCTGGGCGTGCAGGATCTGATCGTGGTGGAAACGGACGACGCCATCCTGGTGGCGCACAAGGACCAGGTGCAGCGCGTCAAACAAGTGGTCGATCACTTGAAGCAGGCGGGGCGCAGCGAACACGTGCAGCACCGCAAGGTGTACCGCCCGTGGGGCAGCTATGAAGGCATCGATATCGGCGAGCGCTTCCAGGTCAAGCGTATCACGGTCAATCCGGGCGGCAAGCTGTCGCTGCAGATGCACCACCACCGCGCCGAGCACTGGGTGGTGGTCAGCGGCACGGCCAGCGTCACCTGCGGTGAGAAGGTGACCTTGCTGACGGAAAATGAATCGACGTATATCCCGATCGGTATGACCCACCGGCTGGAAAACCCGGGCAAGCTGCCGCTACATTTGATCGAAGTGCAGTCGGGAAGTTATCTGGGCGAAGACGATATTGTGCGCCTGGAGGATGTCTATCAGCGCGCCTGATGTGCGGTTTCACGATATCCGCACAGTGAAACTATTGGCTTCAAGAATGATGCTATAAAGTAACTTTTTATTAAACAATAGTTAACACAAAGAATTGCTTTATGCTATGATTCTGCCTGGTTTGATCAGATAACTCATGTGGATGCAAGCGCATCCACAATCACGCTCGGTGGAATCGCATGAAGAAAAATACGTATTCGGTGCTGGCTGCGCTGGCCTTTGCCAGCTCAGCTTTGTTCGCGCAGGCAGCCTTTGCCGCGCCCGTCGACATCAGCTCCACGCCTGGCGCCGTCAATCTGGCAGCGGGCGGTTCGCTGACCTTCGGCGACAAGTTTAAAAATAATCAAAAAAGCAATTTTTTCAATGACCTGTTTGCATTTAACGTGAGCAAGGCCAACGACCTGAGTGTGGTGCTTTCTGCGCGCAGCAGCAGTGCGAAGAATGGCCTGAACCTGACGGGTTTTGGCTTGTACAGCAGCGTCGGCAATACCTTGCTGCTGGGCGGTGATCAACTACTGACCGGCATCGATGACAAATGGACCCTGTCGTATGCGAATCTGGCGGCCGGTTCCTATTATTTGAAAGTCAGCGGCAACGTGGTGTCGAATACGGGCGCGGCTTTCAGTGCGAACGGTAGTCTGGTATCGGCCGTGCCTGAGCCAGGTACGTATGCGATGTTGCTGGCGGGCTTGGGCCTGCTGGGCTTCATGGCACGTCGTCGCCAGAAGGCGGCTTGAGCCTGGCCTGGCTGATTGGTATCCTCGTTTGCGTTTCCATCCCGCAACTGGCATGAGCCAGTTGCAGTTATCTTGGTGAAAAGTATGAAAAAATTCCTGAAATCCCTGTTTGTGGCCGCCATGTTTGCCGGCAGCAGCCTGGCAGCCCATGCTGCGCCGGTTGACATCAGTCACGCGACGGTGGATCTGACGCAAGACTTGCTCGATTATTCCAGCAGCGAGCTGCTGGGCTCGTTTTCGCTGGCACCAGGCCAGCTGGCCGGCGCGGGCAATAACTTTTTCAGCGACAAATTCACGTTCAACGTGACGGGTTTTAACGACCTGAGCGCACTGGCGACGTCGCTCAAGCCGAGCGCCAACTCTGGCCTTACCCTGACCGGTTTCAGCCTGGGCAATGCCAGCGGCATTCTGTTTCATGGCGCCCTTGACCTGATCAACTTCTCGGCGCAAGACCAGGCATGGTCGCTGCAGTCCGGTTCCACGCCTTTGGCTGCTGGCAATTACTTCCTGCAAATTGACGGCTATGTGGCCTCGCCAACTGGCGGCAGCTATAGCGGCATCCTGGCTGTCACGCCGGTGCCTGAACCGGAAACCTACGGCATGCTGCTAGCGGGCCTGGGTTTGCTCGGTTTCATGGCACGCCGCCGCAAGCTGCAAGCCTGAAGATAAAAGATTCTGTACATGGAACGGAGGCTGCGGCCTCCGTTTTTTTTTGTCGCTGGCTAACGCGGGGCTATAATCGTCACACACAGTGGGTGACTGCGGCATGGCTGCTTCGATCTTCCTCAACGACGATACTGACCTTGCATAAATCTCTCTTCCTTTCGCTGGCGCTGGCTGCCGGCATCGCACATGCCGACGCGCCCTCCATGCCGCCAGGATTGAATGCGCTGCAATTGGCTGTCGTGATTAATGACGCCGAACCGAACAGCATCGCGGTGGGCGAATATTACCGCCAGGCGCACGGTATTCCTCCTGCAAACGTTGTGCACGTGAATATCCCGAATCGCCCGCGCAAGCTCAGCGTGGATCAGTTCGCGCAGTTGAAGAAGCGTATCGACGCGCAATTGAAGCCCCATATCCAGGCCGTGCTGATGGTGTGGAGCGCGCCGTACGCGGTCGAATGCAATTCCATCACTTCCGCTTATACCCTGGGCTACGATGCGGGGCAATGCGCGAAGACGTGTGACGCCGGCAAGCCCAGTATCTATTTCAATAGCAATGTGCCGCAACCATTTACGCAGATGGGCATGCGCCTGTCCATGCTGTTGCCCATCGATTTCGTGGAAGAGGCCAAGGCCGTGGTGGATCGTGGGACAGTCAGCGGTTTTTCCGTGCCCGCCGCCAGCGCGTATTATCTGACCACCAGCGAAAATGCGCGCAACAGCCGTGCCGCCTTTTTTCCGCCTGCCGGGATCGTGCGCCAGCGCAAGCTGACGGTCAAGAACTTGAAGGCCGATGTACTCGATGGCGCGCAGGACATCATGGTTTACCAGACCGGCATGGCCAAGGTCGCCAAGCTCGACACCTTGCGCTTCCTGCCTGGCGCCCTGGCCGATCATCTGACATCGTTTGGTGGCGATCTGCAGGGGACGGCGCAAATGAGCAGCCAGCGCTGGCTGGAGGCGGGCGCCACGGCCAGCTATGGCACCGTCAGCGAGCCGTGCAATTACTGGCAAAAGTTTCCCAATCCGACGGTGTTGTTGCGGCGCTACCTGACAGGTATGACGGCGCTGGAAGCGTATTGGGGTAGTGTGGCGTGGCCCGCGCAGGGATTGTTTATCGGCGATCCCTTGGCGGCGCCGTATGCAGCGCTCCGGCGTCGTTAGCATCATGTTGATGCAGGCATAAAAAAAGGTTCATCGCGGTTCGTGGGGGAAGACGGGCTTGACGTTTTTGCCGAAGAGGTGGCGGTGAGGGTTTTGAATTGGTAAATTAGTTGTCGCCAATCAAAACAATTTACCTTGCCACCTTCGCCGCCATGCTCAATGCTCACTGCTATGTTGTCCCTTCCATTCTGGGAAGGGCATGTTGTCGATTCCGTCGTTGAACTAGACGATGGTTCGCTGCAAATTACTCTCCCCGCCGCTCCCGGCGCCGATGCGCTGTGCGGTTTCTGCCGCAAACCTTGCGTCTTGCTCCAAGAGCGGCGCTGGCGTTGGCGTCGCGTGCGTGAGCGCGATATTTTAGACAGGTGAGTTTGGCTCAAGGTGCCGATCCGCCGCCTCGACTGTCATCATTGTGGGGCCCGGGTCGCTGAGCATATCGCCTGGCTGGAGCCCCGTTCGCGTATCACCCACCGTGTACGCACCTGGGTTGAGGCGTTGGTGCAACTGCTGCCCATTGCGCATGTGGCCAAGCTGACCGGTCTGCATTGGCATACGATTAAGGCCATCGACCTGCAACGCCTCCAGCAATTACATGGTGAGTTCAAGGCACCAGAGGTCATGCGCCTTGTCATGGATGAATTCGCTCTGCACAAGAGGTCCGCTACGCCACGGTCATGCTGGACGCGCAACGCAGGCGCGTACTGTGGGTTGGCGAGGGGAATAGCCGGGCAGCGATCCGGCCCTTCTTCGAAGCACTGGGAGCGGAGGGCTGCAGCCGGATCGAAGCAGTGGCAATGGATATGAACACGGCCATGGATCTCGAGGTACGCCAGCACTGCCGTAACGCCGAAGTCGCCTACGACTTGTTCCATGTCGTGGCACGCTTCGGACGTGAGGTCGTTGACAGGGTCAGGGTGGATCAGGCCAATGCGTTACGCGCCGATCCCAAAGCCCGTCAGGTGATCAAGCGCAGCCGCTGGCTGCTGCTGCGCAATCGTGACAACTTGGACAACGAACGCGCCGTCGAACTGGACGAACTGCTCGCTGCGAACACCCCCTTGGCCACAGTCTACCTACTGAAGACCGAACTCAAGGAACTCTGGTATGCGTCGTCCGTTCGAGAAGGCGCGCGCCGTTGGAAGCGCTGGCTAAGGCTGGCACTTGATAGCCAGATTACGCCGGTCATCCAGTTCGCCAAACGACTACGCAAATACCTGCGTGGCATTTTGGCTTCGGCAATCTATCCGATGAATTCGTCCATCCTGGAGGACATCAACAACCGCATTAAAGTCATCAAACGGATGGCCTACGGCTTCCGGGACTCAGCCTATTTCTTCCTCAAAATCAAGAATGCGTTCCCCGGTAAACCGCGATGAACCTTTTTTATTAGGTTTTAGCAGTGCGTTTTCGGCGTCCCATGAAGGTCACCATTCCCAGGCCGGCCAGCAGCATGGCATAGGTTTCCGGTTCAGGAACGGCCAGTACCGGCGGCAATATGGTGTTGGGAGTAATGCCACGGCCTTCGATGCCACCACCAGCACCACCGGAGCCAACGCCACCGCCGCCAGCTGCCGCGGGAAGGGCCGTGTCGGAGGACGTCAGCAGTGGCGCATACTGCTCCGGCATCGCCCGTCCCATACCACGATAGCCTTCGCCGCCGCTAAACGGTTCCAGTCTTGCCTGCGCAACAAAATCGCGCGTACCCGAACTATAGTTAAAACCATCTTGCTTGACGCCTCTTCCCAGGCCCTTGGTGCGAGTGCGGGAATCCGTATCGAACTGGCTCAAATCATGGCCGCGACTGTCGAAATGCGGCTTGCGCAATACTTGCGAAGATTCCTCACCACTGAACTCAGGCGTGGATCCTTTGCCGTCGTTGGTTCGCCAACCCATGCCGATGGCACCATTTGCCAAACGGCAAGCGCTATATGTGCTGTTCATGTCCGCCTCACTGGCATTGCCATTGGTGCCGGCATCGTTTGCTTCGCAGCGTTTGTTGTCCGCAGCGGCTGGAGCCGCTGTTTGCGCAGCCGCGGAACCTGCGCTCAATACCAGGGTGGCGGCAATGGCCAGCAGGGATAGGTGGAGGGAGGGGGTGAATTTTTTCATGGTTTGATCTCGCTAGGGTTTTTCATGCCGACAGGGCGCTGTGCGCTCCATGGTCTCGACGCAATAAAATTAGCAGTACATTCAAATAGCGCATCGAATTATGCGTGGCGCAGGGCGTGGACTGGGCCCTTTGCATAACTATTTACTGGCGTGTTGCTACTGACTGGGCAAGCTTTGCAAACTTGCAAGGAATAAAACTTATTTAATAGAAATATATCATATTTTTGAGCAATTTGCTGTTCTTGCTGAAGTTCGAAAGTCAAATGTTGTTGATTGGCTACTTGCATGAAGGATGAGAGGATGGACTTTTACTCCATTCGGCTTAATCAAATGTCATCAAGTCGTCATCCCATGCCTTTAATATGCAAATAACAAGTCTGAAATACTTTTGTTAATTGTGGCGCGCCGGCCGATCATGTGGGACCGGCGTCATTTATTTACCGACCGGGATTCTCATGCACACCTCGTTTTCCCCCTTGCGCACGCCGCTGCGCCTGACCGTCATGGCCACCCTGCTGGCCAGTCTCTCCGTGCCGGCTCTGGCTGCTTCCGATATCGTCATCAGCCAGGTATATGGCGGTGGCGGCAATAACGGCGCGTTGTATCGCAACGATTTCATCGAACTGTTCAACCGCGGCGCCAGCGCCGTGAACCTGAGCAATTGGAGCGTGCAATACGGCGCGGCCGGCGGAACGAGCTGGGCCGTCACGGCCTTGCCGGCTATCGATTTGCAACCTGGCCAGTATTTGCTGGTCCAGCAAGCCAAGGGTACGGGCGGCACGCTGGACTTGCCTGCGCCGGACGCCACGGGCGGCCTGACCATGTCGGGCACGACGGGCAAAGTGTTGCTGAGCAATAGCAAGACGGCGCAAGTGGGAGCGGCGCCAACGGGCACCGCCGTCGTCGACCTGGTCGGTTTCGGCACGGCCAACGGCTTCGAAGGCAGCGTAGCGCCCGCGCCGTCGAATACGGTATCGATCTTGCGCGCGAATGGCGGCTGCGGCGATACGGACGACAATGGCGCCGACTTTGCCAGCGGCAGCGTGACGCCGCGCAATACGGCTTCGCCGCTGAATGTCTGTGGCGGCCCCGTGGTGCACCAGATCATTACCAGCTGCCCGGCCAACCTGGCTTTGGCCGTAGGCAATGGCGGCAGCGCCGTGCTGCGCGCCGCCGATGTCGATGGCATGGTGAATTCCTCTACCTTGAGCTCGCCGGCCGTGGCCGGCATCAGCCTGGCCAATTTCAGCGCCGCCGGCGTTGCGGGCGAGAGCGCCAGCGTGAGCCTGCTGGTGGCTGCCGGCGTGCCGGTGGGTATTTATCCTGTCGTCGTGAACTTCAGCAACGACCAGCAGCAAAGTGCCAGCTGCAAGATCGATGTCGCCGTGCAAGGCCTGGCCGCCGTCAGCCACACGATTCCGCAAATCCAGGGAGCGGGCGCGGCTAGCCCGTACGCCAATTCCGTGCAAACGACGCAGGGCGTGGTGACGCTGAAAGTGGGCACCGGCTTCTTTATCCAGGATGCGGCCGGCGATGGCGATCCGTCCACGTCGGACGGTATTTTTGTGTACACGGGCGCGACGGCTACCACCGTGCAGCCGGGCGAGCTGGTGCGTGTGACGGGCACGGTGGTCGAATACACGCCCTCGGGCGCGAAAAATTCCTATACGGAATTGAAGGACGTGACGGCCATCCTCACGCAAAGCGCGGGCCACAGCATCGTGCCCACGAATGTGACCTTGCCGAACGACAAGCTGGCCGCCGTGGAAGGCATGCTGGTGCGCTTCACGCAACCGTTGACCGTGTCGCAAAACGCCTACCTGGGCGCGCGCGGCGAATTGAGCCTGTCGGCGGGACGGCGCGAAGTGCCGACCAACCGCCATCCGGCTAGCTCCGCCGAGGCGCAAGCCTTGATCGCCGCCAATGCGAACAACCTGATCGTGCTCGATGATGGCATCTTTGTTGCTCCGGCAACGATACCGTACATCGGCCAGGATAACACCGTGCGCAGCGGCGATACGCTGGCCGACCTGACGGGCGTGGTGGACTTTGGCGCCATCGGCGGTGGCGGGGCCGCATATAAATTGCAGCCGACGCAGACGCCGCAATTCTCGCGCGACAACCCGCGCATGGGCAGCCCGGAACTGCCATCAGGCAATGTCAAGGTAGCCAGCGCCAACGTGTTGAATTTCTTTACGACCTTTACTAATGGCAACAATATCTTTGGCCAGACGGGGCAGGGCTGCACCGTGGGCGCCTCGACCACCAAGTCGAACTGCCGCGGCGCCGACAACCTGGCCGAGTTCGTGCGCCAGCGCGACAAGATCGTGGCCGAGCTGAAAGCCATCGACGCCGACGTGGTGGGCTTGATGGAAATCCAGAACAATGGCGAGACGGCCGTCACTTACCTGGTCGAGCAGCTCAACGCTGCCATCGGCGGCGTCACGTATGCCGTGGTGCCGAAACCGGCCGCTACGGGCACGGACGCCATCCGCGTGGCCATGATCTACAAGCCATCCAAGCTGGGCCTGGTGGGCGGCGCCTTGTCGGACGCCAACGCCGTCAACAACCGTCCTCCCATGGCGCAAACTTTCCGCGCTGCCAATGGCGAGAAATTCTCGCTGGTCGTCAATCACTTGAAATCGAAGGGCAGTTGCCCGTCGAGCGGGCTGGACGCTGATCAGAACGATAGCCAGAGCTGCTGGAACGCCACCCGCGTACGGCAAGCCCAGCGCCTGGTGGGCAGCTTCGTGCCCCAGGTGGCGGCCGCTGCCGGCGACGCGGACGTGCTGGTCATCGGCGACCTCAATTCGTATGGCGCGGAAGATCCGATCCAGGTCATCACGGGCGCCGGCTTCGTCAATGAACTCGAGCGTTTCGTGCGGCCATCCGGCATGCCGTACTCGTACGTATTCGGCGGCCAGAGCGGCTACCTCGACCATGCGCTGGCCAGCGCTTCGCTGAGCCCGCAAGTAGCCGGCGTGGCCGAGTGGCATGTCAATGCGGACGAGCCGGAAGTGATCGACTACAACATCGACTCGGCCAAACCGCAAGACTTGTACAACGCCTTGCCCTATCGCGCCTCGGACCACGACCCCGTCGTCATCAGCCTGGACTTGCAACCCGCCTACCGCGACATCACGGCTGCCGTCTCGACTGCCAGCTCAGGCCTGACGTTCAACCGCGCGACGCAAAAGTACACGGGCACGTTCGCCTTCACGAACACGGGCACGGCGGCCATCAGCGGCCCGTTCCAGGTCGTGTTCGGCGGCTTGCCGGCCGGCGTGACCCTGGCCAATGCCACTGGCAGCCGTGCGGGCGCCGCGTATGTCACCGTCAACGCCGCCAGCCTGGCGCCTGGCGCGACAGCCTCGTTTGCCGTCAGTTTCACCAATCCGTCGAAAGTGACGATCAATTATTCCGCCAGCATCTTTGCCGGCAACTTCTAAGGATACGACCATGTTTGCACAGAACCTCAACCTGACCCTGCGCCGTGCCGTGCTGGCCGCCGTGCTCGCCGCCAGCAGCAGCCTGGCGCTGGCGGACCCGCTCGCCTACCGCGTGGAAATCGACACCAGCCAGTTTTCGGGCGCCGGTTTCCTCGATTTTGCCTTTATCGCCGGCAACAGTCCTGCACCTGGCGCCAGTGCCGTGCTCAGCAATTTCTCGGGCGCATTTGGCGCGCTGGCATCACAGGACGGCAACGTCAGTGGCAGCTTGCCCGGTACCTTGACCTTCGGCAATAGCGGCGCCTACAACGACTGGTTTCACAACGTGACCCTGGGCGGCAAATTCGGATTCAACGTTGTCTTTGGCGGCGACTTCCTGAACACGGCCGGCAACGCAGGCACGACGTTTGGCGTGGGCTTGCTCGACTACACCGGCACGGCTTACCTGGGCAATGCGAATGGCAACTTGCTGCAATTCGAACTGACCCCGCTCAACGGCGGCTTGCCCGCCAGCATTACGGGCAGCACCTACGCCAGCATAGCAACGATCTCGGCCGTGCCGGAAGCGTCGGAATGGATGATGCTGACGGGTGGCCTGGCGCTGATCGGTTTTGCCCTGCGCCGTCGCCAGCCTTTCACACGCGCATAGTCTTTCTAGCCAGGACACAGCGTGCCTGCGGGGCGCTGTGTTTTTTTTCGTCTATTTATTTGAAATAGCTATAAATCAGGAAACTAAATTGTATTAGCCAGCGTTTTACGCTTGATGCATATTAAAAAGTGTCGAGCAGTCTAGTTTTTCCTGGACTGCCGCCAACTTTTTTCCGGAGATGCATCGATGCCTGGCCATATCCTGGTGCTGGACCCTGCGCCCGTCATGCAGGCGTTGCTGGCGCATAACCTCGTGGGTGCGGGCTACCGGGTCAGTTGTGCCCTGGACGCGCGCGGTGCGCTGGCGCTGCTGGCGGCCGATCCGCCCGATGTGCTGCTGCTGGAGTGGGAGCTGCCGGATGCGTCCGGCATCGCACTGCTGCGCCAGCTGCGCCAGGATGAGGTGCTGTGCAACTTGCCCATCATCATGGTCAGTGCGCGCGACAGCGAGCAAGACAAGGTGCTGGCGCTGGAAAGCGGTGCCGACGATTATCTGTGTAAACCTGTCGGTCCCCGTGAAATGCTGGCCCGCGTGCATGCGTTGCTGCGCCGGCGCGCGCCAGCGGCCTTGCGCGCTGGCACGGCTGGCGCTAGCGCCTTGCGGCTCGATCCGCGCACCCAGCGCGTGACGGCCGGCAGCGTGCCCGTTAACCTGGGCCGCGTGGAATTCAAGCTGCTGCATTTTTTGATGGACCATCCGGACACGGTGCATAGCCGCGCGCAACTTCTGGACCAGGTGTGGGGTCACGCCGCCTATCTCGACGAGCGCACGGTCGACGCCCACGTGGGACGCTTGCGGCAGGCGCTGCAGCCAGGCGGCTGCGGCCACCGCATCGTAACCGTGCGCGGTAGCGGCTATCGCTACCTGGCAACCGATGCCACCGATACCGCCGTGTGCGCATGATGCTGCTGACGGGGCGGGAACAGGAATACCTGCTGCACGCCATACTTGGTGCGCATGGCATTGGCGTGCCCGGCGATTTCTTTCTGTGGAGCCAGGGGCCGTTGCAAACGCTGTTGCCGCACGACATATTAATGTGCGCGCAGCTGGGCGTCGACGGGGCCGTGCTGCGCAGCGAAGCGTGGCACAGTATCGTGCCTGATCACGCACAGCTGCGCCAGCGCCATGGACAGCTGGCGCGCCTGGTGCTGGCCTGGCGCGCGGGCGGGCGGCAGGCGGCCGTCATCGATAGCGTGCTGGTGCATGGCTGCGTGGGTGAGGCTGGTGGCAGCTTTTTTGCCCTCTTCTCCATGGGGGGCGTGGATGCAGCGCGCCAGGCCTACGCGCTGGAATTGCTGCTGCCGTATCTACATGTGTACTGGCTGGCGCTGCAAGGCAGCCAGCGTGCGCCCCTGGCCGGTCCGGGCGCCAGGCGCGCAGCCAGTGCGCGCGAACTGGAAGTGCTGCATTGGGTACGCGAGGGGAAGAGCAATGACGAGGTCGGGCAAATCCTCGGCATCAGCGGCGCCACCGTGAAAAGCCATTTGCAGCGCATTTACAAATTATTGGGCGTGAGCAACCGCATGCAGGCCGTGTCGCGCGGCATCGCGCTGCGCCTGCTCAGCCATTAGCGCTGGTCCTGCGGCCCGGCCTGCATCGTTTCATTGCCATTGCCGCCGACATCTTGCGTGTGTTCGACGGTGCCGAGCGACACCCTTGCCACGTCCGGGCTCGCTTGCAGGCGCGCCACTTCGGCTCGTGTCAGCATGGCGGCAAAACCGTTGAAGGTCACTGTGTAGCGGTACTGCACGGTAGCGTCCGGCACCAGCGCCAGCACGGCGCGCTGCTGCGCTTCCAACTGGGCCGTGTAGCGCCGCGTGGCGTCGCTGTTCGTATCGAGCCCATGCACGCCGTCCGCTTGCGAGGCCAGCGGTGGGGCGCGCAATTGCACCAGATAGGACAGTCGCGCCGCAGCGGCCTGCGCCGTGACAGGCCGTGCATGGATGCTGGCCATGCCGGCCAGGATGGCAATACTGAGGCGAAATGCGGACATGCAAGCTCCTTTGGCGCGTGGCGTATGCAAGCCGCCCATGCGCCGATTGTACGCGCCTCGCGCATAAAAAACGCGCCCCGCAGGGCGCGCCGTGTTACGGCTTGAAGCGATATCGTTACAGCTTGGCGTCCGCTCTCACGTTGCGCAGGCTGGGGACGGCCAACGGCAACGGGCTGTTGGTTTCCACCGACAGTACGGTGGTGGACGCCGCGGCGTTGTTGCCATCAAGGAAGACCACGCCGCCCAGGTAGCGCTTGCCCGTTTCCAGCCCCGACCAGCTGATGCCGGCCGTGGCGCTGCCGCCCACGTACACCTTGCCTGGCAGCGTGGCTTTCAGGTTGCCGCCCTTGTCGGCTGTGGTGACGACGGCCGACGACAGGCCGAAGCCGGTCGACGCGCCATTCGCCAGCTCGTAGCCGATCACGCACACCTTGTAGCTGCCTGCCGCCGGGGTGGTCACGGTGATAGCCTCGTTCGAGCCGGCCGTGGCCGAGGTGGCGACGGTCGCGCCAGCGCTGTTGAGTAGCAGCAAGTCGAGGTCATTGCCGGCGCCTTCGCTGGTATCGCGGTCGAAGGTTTCGAAGCGCGCCACCACCGTGTTGGCGGGAATGCTCACATTGACCACGCGCACGCCGCTGCCACCCGCCTTGCAGGCGGTGGCCATCTGCGCCAGCGTTTCCACGCTGCCCGGCGCGGCCTGGCTGATGGTTTGCGCGCTGCGGGCCACTTCCTTCAGGCCGCCCGTCGCCGCGCCGACCTTGCCGGCAAAGCCGGTGGACAAGGTCAGCGAACGCAAGCCGCTGACCTTGTCGGCCTGCAGCAATGCCGGCGACTGCACCGCGCGGCCCGAGCGGGCCGTGACGGGGCTGCGTACTGTGTGCACGCCGTCGCTCCACACGAGCGCGCCGTACTGCCAGGCGTTGTCCGGCGCCGTGGTGCGCGTCAGGGTCACGCTGAAGGACTTGGTTTCGCCCGCTGCCAGTACCAGGGTGGCAGGCGTCACCGCCACGCTGTAACCGCTGACCGAGGCGCTGGCCGTGTAGGTGGCGCTGCTGCTGCCCACATTGGTGACGCGGCGCGTCACCGTTTGCGTGCCCAGCACGTTGCCGATGGTGATGGACGGCACGTTCAGGTTGTAGCCGGCAATGGTGCCGCCCGCACATTCAGCTGTCATGCCGACGCCGCACATGTATTTCTTGTAGTCAGCCAGGCTGGCGTCATATACGAGGCCCGGATCGGTGGCTTTGTTCGGCGTCACGTGGCCGGCGCCCTGGCCCCATGGCAAGATGCCGCGCGCGTCGCCTGCCTGGATGTCGGGCAGGGTGGTGCTGCCGGTGGTCATCAGGGCCGATTTGATGGCGGCCGGGCTCCAGTCAGGATGCTGCTGGCGCAGCAGGGCGGCCAGGCCGGCCACATGCGGGCTGGCCATCGAGGTGCCTTGCAGGAAGATGTAGGCTTGCGCCGGCACCAGGCTGCCATCCTGCACGGCATCGCGCTGCGCGCGCGACAGGGCAGGCGAGCCGCCGGCCAGGATGTCCACGCCAGGCGCCGTGACGTCGGGCTTGAGCAGGTTGGCATCGAACAGGTTCGGGCCGCGCGACGAGAAGTCGGCCACCACGGGCGCGGCGGGGCCGTTGCCATTGGTGACGAAGCGCGAAATGGCCGCCGTGGCCACGCCAGTTTGTGCTTGGGCGTTGATCAGCGCGCCATCTGCAGCGCTCACGTGCACGGCCGGCAGCACGTGCGGGTCGGATACCAGGCCCACGCCCGTGTCAACCAACACCATGCCGGCACCGCCCGCTTGCAGCACGGCGACGCCCTTGTCGGTGCGCGCCGTGGTGCCGCGCAGGCAGCTGACGACCTTGCCTGCGACCTTGGCCGGATCCAGCAAGGCCACGCCGCCGTTGTCGCCGGCGCGGTAGCACAGCGCCAGTTTTTGCGCATCAGCGCCAGGCAGGCCCGCGTCTTGCGCGCGGATCAAGGTTGTCGCTGGCAGCGGGTTGTAGTTGAGCGAGGCACCCGTGTAGCTGGCGCCGTTGCCCAAGGTCACCTTGGCCTGGTTGGCGCGGTTGTGTGTCGAGGCGGCCACCGTGGTGATCCACGGGCTGACGTGGGCCACCGTATTCGCCGGTCCCGCGTTGCCGGCCGAAGCGGCAACGAAAACGCCGGCATTCGAGGCATGCAGGAAGGCTTGCTCGACCGGGTCGTTGACGCTGCCGCCACCGCTGATCGAGTAATTGATCACGTGTACGCCATCCTGCACGGCTTTTTCAATTGCCGCCACGCTGTCGCCGCCGTAGCAGCTGTTTTTCGCGCCGGTCGGCTGGGTGGCCAGGTTGTAGGACCAGCACACCTTGTAGACGGACAGGCGGGCGCGTGGCGCCACGCCGGAAATCGCGCCCAGCGGCGCGCCGCCTACGATGACTGGCACGCCCGCATTGCCGCCCGCGGTGGACGAGGTGTGCGTGCCGTGGCCGCCTTCACCGCTGGGGTCGCCAACGGAGTCGCGCGGCGAGGTGAATTCGCTCCAGTGCTGGATCTTGTCGGTCTCGGTCAGGCGCACGGCGTTGAAGTATTGCGCGCCAAGCAGCTTGTTATTGCAGTGCTCTTGCGTAAAGCCTTCGCCCGCTTGGCAGCTGCCCTTCCAGGCGGCCGGCGCCGTGCCGTATGCCAGGGTTGCGTTGGGGTCGAAGGTCGGGGTGCCGTTGGCGTCGACCTTGTCCGCATACGACAGGTTTTCCGGCCACACACCGCCATCGACGATGCCGATGATGATGTCTTCGCCCGCATGCTGCTTGCCGCCCAGCTGGCTCCACAGGCCGCCCGGTTGGTCCAGGCCCAGGAAGGTTGGCGTGTAGTTCGTTTGCAGGGTGCGCGGTTCGTCTGGGGCGATGCTGGCCACTTCGCCGCTCGCTTGCAATTGGCGCACTTCGGCGTCGGTCAGCAGGGCGGAGAAACCGTTGAGGACGATCTTGTACTGGTATTGCACGGGCGCGGCGGCAACGAGCGCTTGTACCCGTGCCTGTTTCTGGTCAAGGTAGTCGCCGTACAGCTGCACTTGCGTGCTGGCCAGGTCGAGGCGGCCGCCGGCGGCAGGCTGGGTTGCGCCCAGGCCTTCCACCGAGCCGGTGTAGGAGGCGATCGGTTTGTCGGTCAGCTGCACGATGTAGGGACGGCGCAGGTCGTCGGCGTGGGCCTGGAAGCTCAGGCTGGCAAACAGGCTCAGCACGGCGAGCGAAATGGGGCGCAAGGCGGGACGGAATGTCATGTAGGGTTTCCTGGTGGCGGTAGCGGGAATCGAAAGGGGCAAATCAGGCTTGCTGGCGGCGGCGCGCCGCGAAACCGATGCCTGCCAGGCCCAGCAGCAGCATCGCGTAGGTCGATGGCTCAGGTACCGAGGCGACGATATTGTCGAGCGCAAACTGGCCCTTGTTGGTGCTGAAGGCGTTGCAACTGCCGGCCGTGTTGCAAGTGAAACCGAAGAAGGCCAGCGAGGCGAATTGCTGGCTACCGAAGCTGGCGCTGGTGTTGTAGTGCTGGAACTGGAAGTTGCCGCCGATGGGGCCGCCCAGCTGGTATGTTTCATACAGGGAAGACCCGTCAGCATAGAAGCCTTGCACGCGTAACAGTCCCGCCACAGCCGGATAGGTGATGCCCTGGGCGTAGCCGATGAAGCTGGCGTCGAAGCCTTGCAGGCTGACGCTGCCGCCCGGGTTCAGTGGATCGAGGTAGACGATGCCGTCGTTGAGCGAGGCATAGTAATTGCTCGTATTGTTGCTCGGGCACGCCATGCCGCAGGCGGCCGGATCCGTGCCGTCGAACACCGCGCCGACCAGATCGCCATAATTGGCGCCGGCGACATTCGACGCGCCCGTCAGCAGGAATTTTCCGATTTCCAGAGCGTCGCCATGGCCGACGAACTGGCTATCCAGATTATCAAAATTGATCACGTCCGCGATGGCGGCTGGGGCACAGACAGCGGACAGGGTCAGGATGGCGGCGCCAGTCAACTGCTTGGCGGAGAAGGGACTTGCTGCGAAAGCTGCCTTCGAATGCACAATACGAGTCATGAATTTTCCCTTGGTGATTATGTAGGATGCAATATGTTTTGCGTCTGGGTGCTCTTTCCTGCGTAGACGGCTGAGACCAATACGTAGAAAATTGATTTTTACTATAGCAAAAGAGGCAATTCCATTGTTTGATATTCTTGCAAATTTAATTTGAAAGTTACAAATAATGAATGAATAAAATTCATCACTCACTATGAATTGCTAACCAATAGTAGATAGTTTCCGCATTGAAAATAGTTGAGTAATTAACCAGTCAGCCAAGCGCGCGCGGCACGCCGACCGTTTCGCGCACACTGGATGGTTTCCCATGAAATTTGTTGTTCACAGTACAAACAAAAGATTGTATTAACCATAAGCGGCATGGTAGGCTGATAAGCATCGGGCAAGCGCGTGTCGCCCGGGCGTGGCCATCAGCCGCGCGCAGCGACGCAATGTATTGAAGATAGGCAATAAGGAGTTAGCGGATGCATGCAGCACACAGGCAGAACCTTGCGGCAACGCGCCATGCGCGCGGCTTTACCTTGCTCGAACTGTTGGTCGTGATCGTGATCATCGGCTTGCTGGCGGCCTATGTCGGCCCCAAATATTTCGCCCAATTGGGCAAATCGGAAGTAACAGTGGCCAAGGCGCAGATCGAGGCGTTTGAAAAATCGCTCGACACCTACCGCCTCGACGTGGGGCGCTATCCCACCACGGAAGAGGGTTTGGCCGCGCTGCTGGCCGCGCCGCCTGCTGCCGGCACGCGCTGGAACGGTCCCTACCTGAAAAAAGCCGTGCCGCTCGACCCGTGGGGTCATGCCTATCAATACCGTGCTCCCGGCAGCAAGGGCGAATATGACATCGTCTCGATGGGCAAGGATGGCCAGCCAGGCGGTAGCGCCGAGAACGCCGACATCAGCTCGCAATAGCGCCACCGCCATTCTTTTTCCTACGGACAAGCCATCATGCAGTTTGAAGTACGCGCGCTTTCCACGGACCAGGCAGTCACTACCTTGCATACGTGCGTGATCGACGGCCGCGACGAAGCCGACGCGCGCCGCCAGGCCGAGGCGCGCGGCTTGTTCGTCAGCGCCATCCGTCCCCTGCGGGTTACGCCGTTCAGCGCGGCCGGGCGCCAGCGCGCGCGGGCGCTGCCCCTGCTGCTGTTCAGCCAGGAATTGCTGGCGCTATTGCAAGCGGGCCTGGGCATCGTCGAAGCGCTGGAAGCCTTGCTGGAAAAGGAAGCGTCGCCAGCCACGCGCAGCGTGCTCACGCGCCTGCTGGAAGGCTTGCGTGAAGGCAAGCGCTTTTCCGCCGTGCTGGCAGAGCAGGCCGAACTGTTTCCTCCTTTGTACATCGGCATCGTCAAGGCGGCCGAGGGCACCAGCGACTTGCCGCGCGCGCTGTCGCGCTACATCGACTACCAGCAGCGCATCGATACGGTGCGTGGCAAAATCGTCAGCGCCGCCATCTACCCCACCATCCTGCTGGCCGTGGGCGGCGGTGTCAGCGCCTTCCTGATCAGTTACGTGGTACCCCGTTTCGCCGAGGTCTACCAGGGCGCCGGGCGTAACTTGCCATGGATGTCGCAAGTCATGCTCAGCTGGGGCCAGTTCGTCACGCAGCACGGTGTGCTGTTGTTGCTCGGGCTGCTTATCACCGGCAGCGTTGTATTGACGGCCGTGCGGCGCGTGCTGCGCCATGGCGGCGTGGCGCGCCTGCTGGCGAAACTGCCCGGCATCGGCGAACGCGTGCGCATCTATGAACTGTCGCGCCTGTACCTGACCCTGGGCATGCTGGCCGAGGGCGGCATCACCATTGTGCAAGCCATTACCACCGTGCAGGCGATGGTCTCGCCGGGCATGCAGACGTCCTTGCAGGGGGCGCGCGGCGCCATCGAGTCGGGCCAGCCCCTGTCGTCGGCGTTCGAACAGCACCAGTTGACCACGCCGATTTCCCTGCGCATGCTGCGCGTGGGCGAGCGCACGGGCGACATGGGGCCCATGATGACGCAGTCGGCCGCCTTTTACGACGGCGAAATCAGCCGCTGGATCGACCGTTTTACGCGTACTTTCGAACCCTTGCTGATGGCTGCCATTGGCCTGGTCGTAGGCGCCATCGTGATCCTGCTGTACATGCCCATCTTTGACCTTGCCGGCGATATTTCATGATGCCCATTACTGCCGAATCCACCGTGGCCAGCGTGGCCATCGACGCTGCGCTGCTGCAGCGCGCGCGCGCCCTGAGCCGGCAATCGAAGCGCAGCCTGGTCGAGGAATTGCAGCAATTGAGCGGCATCGAAGCGCGCGCCGTGGTGCGCGAGCTGGCGCGCCCGTTCGGCCTGGGCGTGCTGGAAACGGCCGACATGCTGGCGTTGTCTCCCGCCTTCGACCTGCTGCCGCTGTCGCAGGCGCTGGCGCGCCACTCCGTGCTGCTGCGCGCCAGCGACGGCCAGCTGGCGGGCGTGATCGCCGACCCGTTCGACCTCGATCTGCAAACCTGGCTGGGCGCGCGCGCGGGGCAGGGTGGTTTGTGCATCCGCCTGGCGCTACAGTCTGACATCGCCGCCTACCTGTCGAAGCAGGAAGAATCGGCGCGCGCCGTCGACAGCCTGCTGCCCGGCGCCGCCAGTGACGCGCGGCGCGATGGCAAGACGGCCGCCGTGCTGTCGTTCGCCAGCGTGTCGGAAGCGGCCAGCCCCGCCGTCAAGCTGGTCAACTCGACCTTATATGACGCGCTGAAGGCGGGCGCCTCGGACATCCACCTGGAAAGCACGGCTGGCGGCCTGGCCGTCAAGTACCGCGTCGACGGCGTGCTCGATCACGCCACGTCCGTCAACGGCATCGAAGTGGCTGAGCACATTATCTCGCGCCTGAAAGTACTGGCCGAACTCGATATCGCCGAGCGCCGCGTGCCGCAGGATGGCAGCTTCCGCGTCGAGTCGGGCGGGCGCGAAATCGATTTGCGCGTCTCCATCATGCCCAGCATCCATGGCGAGGACGCCGTCATCCGCATCCTCGACAAGCGCGCCATGATCGAGGCATACGGCGCCTTGACCCTGGAAGCGCTGGGCTTTGACGCGCCATCGCTGCATGCCTTGCGCGCGCTGGCGCAGGAAGCCTATGGCATGCTGCTCGTCACCGGTCCCACGGGGTCGGGCAAGACCACGACCTTGTACGCGGCGCTGACAGAAATCCACAACGGGCGCGAAAAGATCATCACCATCGAAGATCCAGTCGAATACCAGCTGCCCGGCATCCTGCAGATACCCGTGAATGAAAAGAAGGGCCTGACGTTTGCCAAGGGATTGCGCTCGATCTTGCGCCACGACCCCGACAAGATCATGGTGGGCGAAATCCGCGACCGCGAGACGGCGGAAATCGCCGTGCAGTCGGCCCTCACGGGGCATTTGGTGCTCACCACCGTGCATGCGAATAATGTCTTTGACGTGTTCGGCCGCTTCACGCACATGGGCATCGATCCGTATGCGTTCGTCTCGGCCCTGAACGGCATCTGGGCACAGCGGCTGATCCGCACCAACTGCCCCCATTGCGCCACCGAATACACGCCCGACGATCTGGAGCTGGCCAGCGTGGGCCTGGCGCGCGCCGAGGTGGCAGGCTATGAATTCAAGCAGGGCAAGGGCTGCGGCGACTGCCGAGGTACGGGCTACAAGGGGCGTCGCTCGATCGCCGAGATTCTCGTGCTGACCGATGAAATTCGCGAACTGATCGTCGATAAAAAACCGATCCGCCAGATCAAGGCGGCTGCGTATGCGAACGGCACGCGCAGCCTGCGCCTGGCGGCGCTGGAACTGGTCAAGCGGGGCGCCACCACCATCACCGAAATCAAGAGGGTCACCCTGCATGCGTAGAGGTTTTGCGAAGTTGAGTTTGGGACATGGACTACGCCTGGGCGTGGCGGCGGGCACAGTGAGCCTGTGGCGCAGCAGCCGCTGGCGCGCGCCCGCCTGGACCTTGCTGGGTGAAGCCGCGTATGTGCCGGACGACATGCTGCATGGCGACTTCGCTGTCCTGGGACAGGCATTGGAACAGCTGCTGCCGGTGGATGAATACGCCGGCTGGCCCCTGTCCGTGGTGCTCGACGATGGCTTGGCACGCCTGTGGCAGGTGGACATGCCGCAAGGCGCCGCGCGACTGGCCGATATCGAGGCCGCCGCCGCGCTACGCTTCCAGTCGCTGTATGGAGATGCGTCAGGCCTGTGGCACAGCAGCAGTGCCTGGGATGCGCGCACACCGTTCTTTTGCGCCGTGCCCCGTGCACTGCTGGCGCAGCTGACGCGCGTGGCGGCCGCACGCAAGCTGGCCCTGATTTTCATTACGCCGCAATTCGCGCGCCACTGGAACCGCTGGCACGGTGCGTTGAAACCGGGCGCCTGGTTTGGCCAGTTTCAGGAGAACGTCTTGACCTTGGGCGTGCGGCAGGATGGTTATTTACGCTCCGTGCGCGCGCTGCCCGTGCCCCCAGACGCCAGCCATGGCTGGCTGGTGCAGACGTTGGCGCGCGAGGCGCTGCTGCACGGTGTGGAAGCTCCAGGCTTGCTGCAACTGTGCGGCGCGGCGCCAGCGGGCTGGCTGGCGCCGGCGAAAGAGTTCAACTGCCAGATTTTCGCCATGCCGTACGGGGAAGGCGCCTTGTCGCCAGCCGCCCGGCTGGCCCGCAGCGGAGGCGTGGCATGACGCGCCTGGATATCGATTTCGCGCCACCAGGCTGGCGCCGCAGCCTGCACCGCGTGCCCGCGTGGGCGTGGTGTATCGGCGCGCTGGGCGTGGGGCTGACTGTCACGGCGGTGTACAGTGGCAACGCCGCGCTGCAGCGCCAGCAGGCAAACGAGGCACGCTGGCAGCTGGCGCAGCAGCGTGTGATGGCCGCCACGCAGGGACCGGCGCTTGTACCGCAAGCGCCCATCGCGCCGGCGCAGGCGGCGGCCGTGAATGCGGCCATCCTGCAATTGAACTTGCCGTGGCGCGATGTGCAGGATGCGCTGGCCAGCGCCACGCCGCCCGGCATCGCACTGCTGGCGCTGGAACCGGATGCGCGCAAGCGCGTGCTGAAGATCACGGCCGAGACGACCGGCAGCGACGCCATGGTGGCCTACATCGCGCAATTGAAACAGCAGGAGCTGTTCGGCACCAGGGTGCAGCTGCTGCGTCATGAAATCAATGCGCTCGATCCGAACAAACCCTTGCGCTTCCAGCTCGAAGCGCGCTGGGGCACGCCATGATGGCCATCGACCTCTCGATCGTGCGCCTGCGCGCGCAACTGCTGTTGCGCCGCCTGGGTGCGCCCGCCTGCCTGGCCGTGGCCTTGCTCGCGCTGGGCATGGCCGCCTGGGCCTGGGCGTGGCAGCAGCGCGCCGTGGCGGCGCAGCTGGAAGCGCGGCCCTTGCCGCAGCCATCGCTGGCCGTGGCGGCCTCGGTGCCGCCGGCGACGGCCAGCGAGAACCTGGCGCGCTTTTATGCCACCCTGGGACAGCAGCGCCACGCGGAACAGCAAGTCAAGCAGCTGTTCGACTTGGCCGCGAAAAACGGTTTGCTGCTGGCGCAAGGCGATTACAAGAGCGGTTACGACAAGGCCAGCCGCGTGGCCACCTGGCAGGTGACCTTGCCGCTGAAGGGCAGTTATGCGGCCGTGTGGCAGTTCGCGCTGCAAGCGCTGCGCGCCGCGCCCTTCGCCTCGCTCGATGAACTGAGTTTTCGCCGCGAGCAGATCGCCGATACGGAACTCGAAGCGCGCTTGCGCCTGACGTTTTATTTGACCGATGCGTTGCCTGACAGCGCGGGAGAGGCGCCATGACCCCGCGCCATTGGCTCATGCTGGCCGGCGTGCTGGGCGCGGGCGCCTTGCTGCTGTTCGGTGAGCGCCAGCCCGTGGCCGAGGTGGCCGAAGCGGTCGAGCGGGCCGTCGCGCCGGCGCGCCATGCGTCCGCCAGGCCGCCAGCCGCGCAGCCGGCCATCCTGGCCCTGCTGCCGCGCAGTGAAGTGGCGGGCGAGGAGGGCGAGACCTTTGGCGGCGCCGGTGGCGTTTTTCAGAGCCAGAACTGGACCCCGCCGCCACCGAAAATGGTGGTGACCGCCGCGCCGCCACCACCGGCGCCGATGGCGCCGCCGCTGCCCTTCGTCTACCTGGGCAAGGCAGCCGCCGACGGCGCCTGGGAAGTGTTTTTGTCGCGCGCCGACAAGACGTATATCGTGCGCGCCAATACCGTCATCGATGGCGCCTACAAGGTTGTGACGATCGCGCCGCCCGTCATGACGCTCACTTATCTGCCGTTGAACCAGGTTCAACAGCTCAACATTGGAGTACTCGAGTGATGTCTCGTTCTTTTTCATCGGCGCCGTTGCTGGTACTACTGGTGCTGCTGGCCGGCTGCGCCGGGCAGCAAGCCTACCGCGACGGGCGCGAGCTGATTGCGCAAGATAACATCCCGGCCGGCCTGCAAAAGCTGCAGGAAGCGCTGCAGCAAGACCCCGGCAACGCGCAATACCGCAGTGCCTACCTGCAGGCGCGCGAACGGGCCACGGGCAGCCGGCTGCAGCAGGCCGAGCGCCAGGCACAGGCGGGGCAGGGCGACCTGGCGCGCGCGGGCTTTTTGAGCGTGCTGGAAATCGATGCACAGAACGAGCGGGCCAACAGCGGCTTGCGCGCGCTCGAACGTGAGCAGCGCCAGGGGAAATTGCTGGCTGATGCACGCACGGCGTTGGAGGCAAAACAATACGACCCGGCGCGCCAGCGCCTGAACGCTATCCTCACCGAGCAGCCGAACCATGCGGGCGCGCGCGCGCTGCTGCGCGACGTCGATGAAAAGACGGCGCCGCCTATCGTCGAATCGGGCCTGGCCAGGTCGTACAAGCAGCCGATCACCATCGAATTTCGCGACGCGCCTTTAAAACAAGTGTTCGAACTGATTGCGCGCCGCTCCGGTCTTAATTTCGTCTTCGACAAGGATGTCAAGGCCGATGCGAAAACCTCGATCTTCCTGAAAAACAGCACGGTGGAATCGGCCGTCTACTTCCTGCTGGTGACGAACCAGCTGGAGCAGCAGGTGATGGATGCGAACACGATTTTGATTTATCCGAACGTGGCGGCGAAATTGAAGGAATACCAGGAAGTGCTGGTGAAAACCTTCTTCCTGGCGAACGCGGATGCCAAGCAGGTGGCCAACACGCTCAAGACTATTTTGAAGACGCGCGACGTGGTGGCCGATGAAAAGCTCAACCTGGTCATCGTGCGCGACACGCCCGAGGCGATCCGCCTGGCCGAGCGCCTGATCGCGCTGCAGGACGTGCCCGAGGCGGAAGTGGTGCTGGAGTTGGAAATCCTCGAAGTCAAGCGCAGCCGTCTGCTGGAACTGGGCGTGGCCTGGCCAACGAGCCTGACCCTGACGCCGCTTTCCACCTCGGGCGGGATAGGCCTGACCATCAATGACTTGAATAAGCTGAACCAGCGCAGCATCGGCGTGAGCGACCTGTCCGTGACGGCGAATGTCAACAAGAAGGATGGCGACGCGAACATCCTGGCCAACCCGCGCATCCGCGTGCGCAACCGGGAAAAGGCGAAGTTCGTCATCGGCGACAGGGTGCCGGTGGTGACCACCACCATTTCACCGGGGACGGGCGGCTTTGCTTCCGAATCCGTCAGCTACCTGGACGTGGGCTTGACGGTGAACGCCGAGCCGACCATCTATTTGAATAATGAAGTGGGCATCCGCATCTCGCTCGAAGTGAGCAACCTGGGCGCGGCCACCATTACCAGGAGCGGCTCGACCCTGTACCAGATCGGCACGCGCCAGGCGTCGACCATGCTGCAATTGAAGGATGGCGAAAACCAGGTGCTGGCGGGCCTGATCAACAATGAAGAGCGCAGCTCGGGCAACAAGGTGCCGGGCCTGGGCGACATACCCGTGCTGGGACGCCTGTTCGGCAGCAGCAAGGACGACAGCCAGAAGACGGAAATCGTGCTGTCGATTACGCCGCACCTGGTGCGCACGGTGCAGCGCCCGGAAGCGAAGGAGTCGGAATTCTCGGCCGGAACGGAAGGCAGCTTCCGCCGCCGTCCCGACATGGCGGCCAAGGCGCCCACGCAGATGCCGGGCACGCTGATCGTGCGTTCCGGCCCGTCCGCCGTCGGCATGCAGCCGGCGCCCGCGCAGCCGCTGATGGCGCCCGGCCAGGTGCCATCGACCTTGCCGCAGACATTGCCGCAGACGCTGCCCGCGCCGGAAGTGGCGCCGTCGCCCGAGCCGGCCGCGTCGCCTTTGCCAATATCGTCCGGCCAGCCCGTGCCGCTGCAGGCGTCGCCCTTGCCGCTGTCGTCGGGCCAGCCGGTGCCGGTCGCCAAATGAGACTCGCGTGTGCGCAGGGTGGGCAGGGCGGCTTCACCCTGATTGAGCTGCTGGTGACCCTGGCCATCCTGGGCGTGCTGGCCACCTTGGTGATCCCTGTTACGCAGGTGACGGTGCAGCGGCGCCAGGAGCAGGAATTGCGGCGCGCGCTGCGCGAGATCCGCCAGGGGCTCGACGCCTATAAACGCGCTGGCGACGAGGGCCGCATCCTGCGTGCGCCCGACGCCAGCGGTTACCCGAAAAGCCTGGAACTGCTGGTCGAGGGCGTGCCGGACCAGCGCAACCCGAAGCGCAGCAAGCTGTTTTTCCTGCGCCGCGTGCCGCGCGACCCGTTCAACGCGGACGCGGGCCTGAGCGATGCGCAAACCTGGGGCAAGCGCAGCTACGCCAGCGAAGCGGCCGCGCCGCGCGAGGGCGACGATGTGTACGACGTGTATTGCACATCCGGCAAGACCGGCTTGAACAACGTGCCTTATCGTCTATGGTGAACCATGCCCGCTGAAATCCTTCCTGCCCGTAGGCACGGCTTTACCCTGATCGAATTGCTGGTGGTGCTCGGTATCGTGGCGCTGCTGCTGACCCTGGCCGTGCCCCGTTACTTTCCCAGTCTCGACAAGGCAAAGGAAACCGTGCTGGCAGACAACTTGCGCAACCTGCGCGCCACCATCGATCAGTTTCATGGCGATACGGGCCGTTATCCCGATACTTTGGAGCAATTGGTAGAAAAAAAATACCTGCGCGCCATGCCCATCGATCCCATCACGGACAGCGATGCCAGCTGGGTCATCGTGCCACCGCCCGACGATACGCCGGGTCAGGTGTATGACGTGAAAAGCGGCGCGCCCGGCAAGGACCGCGCCGGCACGCCGTTCGCCGACTGGTAGCTGCCGTGCACTGTTCTGCATGCCGTCAGCGCGGTTTTACTTACCTGGGCCTGATCATCCTGGTGGCCATCCTGGGCTTCGTGGGGGCGGCTGGCCTGAAAATGGGCTCGCTGCTGCAGCGCCAGGCGGCCGAACAGGAGTTGCTCGACATCGGTGCGCAGTTTGCCGATGCGCTGCAGAGTTACGCGGGCGCCACGCCTGCCGGCCAGCCGCAGCAGCCGCCGAATCTGGCCGACTTGCTGCGCGACCCCCGCTTTCCGCAGGTGCGCCGCCATCTGCGCAAGCTGTATGTCGACCCCATCACGGGACGCGCCGAGTGGGGCTTGCTGTACCAGCCCGGCAGTAACGGCATCATTGGTGTCCACAGCCTGTCGAAGGCAGAGCCATTAAAAATTGGCAATTTCGATGTGCGGTTTGCCGGCTTCGAAGGCAAGGCCCATTTTTCGGAGTGGCACTTCATGGTCGATGCACAAGTGCAAGCCACCCTAGCTGCGGCGGATTCAGCCATGCCGGCGGGCGAGGCGTTTGCCATCGCACCCGCCTTGCCGGAGTCACCGTTGTTTTTCAAGCCTATTGCCTCACCGCAAGAAGAGCTGCCGCCAGAGCCTGTTGACCTGCTTGAACCTCATAATTCTGCGGATAGCCCGGCCGAGCCGGCGATTTCACCGTAAAGCGGAGTAAAAACAGATCAATGCACGAGTAACTATTTTCACCAAGAAAGTCATAGGTACTGGCAAATATTTCACTATGAAAATACTTGTATTAAATGAAACTTCGATAAAATATTTATAAGTAATTCAATGCATTTATGCTACCATCCTTACCAGTACTTCCGGTACTAAAACTATTGGTGGCCTGCGCATTGCAGCCATAAATTACTTTTTAAGGAATAAGCTATGAAATTGAAATTTATCGCTGCAGGCATTCTGGCAGCAGCATCGTTCAGCGCGTCGGCGGCAACCTACGACCTGGGTATCCTGGACCCGACCGGTTCCGACACCCTGTCGGCTTTCACGACCAAGTTCGCCATCAATTCGCAGATCAATGATTCGTGGACTTTCCAGTTGCTGGCCCCATCGTCGACCTCGTTCGGTGCATTGCAAACGTTCTCCGTTGCTAACGGCGCGATCAAGGATTTCGCCGCTACCCTGGTCGGCTATGGCAGCTTGGACAAGAGCACGGCTAGCGGCATCCAGAATCTGAGCTGGGCAGGTCAATTGGCTGCAGGTAACTACACGGTGCAAGTCTCGGGCCTGACCCTGGTAAAAAATGTGCAGTACGTAGGCACGGTTTCGGCCTTGCCAGTACCAGAACCAGAAACCTACGGCATGCTGCTGGGTGGCCTGGCACTGGTTGGTGCCGTGGCACGCCGCCGCGCCAAGAAAGCTGACTAAGCTTTCGCCGCAGTGAAAAAAACCCGCCTCGGCGGGTTTTTTTTCGTCTGGCTCATCTGCGCGAGGCAAGACGCCGGCAACACCGTCCCGCGCATGTGCTCAGGCGTGGCGCTTGAAGTCACGGAAGCGGAAGCCAACGAGCAATAGCGTGGCAAAGTACGCCATGCCGCACAGGCTCACCACCAGGGCCAGCGCACCGGCCCGCAACAGCGGATGGGCTTGCATAGCGATCCAATCGATGCGCATGGCGCCAACATACGCCACGCAGCCCATCACGATGAGTGCGGGCAGCAGGCGCAGGAAGAACTTGGCCCAGCCCGGTTTCGGCTGGTAGATGCCGCGCTTGCGCAAGCCCCAGTACAGGAAGCTGGCGTTCAGGCAAGCGCCCACGCCGATCGACAGGGCCAGGCCGGCCACGGCGATGTAGGGCACGAACAACAAATTCATCAGCTGTGTGGCGATCAGCACGCCGATGGCGATTTTCACGGGCGTGCGGATGTCCTGGCGCGCATAGAACGCGGGCGCCAGGGTTTTCACCAAGATAATGCCGATCAGGCCCAGGCTGTAGGCCACCAGCGGCTGCGTCGACATGGTCACGGCTTCGGCTGTAAACTTGCCGTAGTGAAAGAGCGTGGCGATCAGTGGCGTGGCCAGAGTCGCCATGCCGACAGCGGCGGGCAGTGCCAACAGGAAAGTCAGGCGCAAACCCCAGTCCAGCAGGGCCGAGTATTCCGTCTTGTCGCCATCCACATTCGCCTTCGACAGGCTGGGCAGCAAAATGGTGCCCAGGGCCACGCCCAGCATGGCGGTCGGGAACTCCATCAGGCGGTCCGCATACGACAGCCAGGAAATGCTGCCTTCGGCCAGGCGCGACGCGATGCTGGTGTTGATCATCAGACTGATCTGGGCTGCCGAGACGGCGAAGACGGCCGGTCCCATCTTTTTCAGCACGCGGCGCACGCCGCCGTCGGACAGGCCGATGGCGGGATTAAGCGACAGGCGCGGCAGCATGCCGATCTTGATCAGGGCGGGAATCTGGATGGCCACTTGCAGCAAGCCGCCGGCGAACACGGCAATGGCCATGGCGTAGATCGGCTGTTTCAAGTGCGGCGCGAGGAACAGCGAGGCGGCGATGAATGACAAATTGAGCAACACTGGCGTAAACGCGGGAATCTTGAATTCGCGCCAGGTATTTAAAATGCCGCCGGCCAAGGCCACGAAAGACATGCAGGTAATATAAGGGAACATCAGCCGTGTCATCCACACGGCCGCATCAAAAGCGCCGGCATCCTTGGTCAGACCCGTGGCGATGGCGTACACGAACCATGGCGCGCCGACGATGCCGATGGCGGAGACCAGCAAGGTGGCCCAGACCAGGGTGGTGGCCACATGGTCGGCCAATTGTTTGCTGGCTTCCTGTCCATGCTGGTTCTTGTATTCCGACAAGATCGGCACGAAGGCTTGCGAGAACGCGCCCTCGGCAAACAGGCGGCGCAACAGGTTCGGGATGCGGAAGGCAACAATGAAGGCGTCCGTGTAGGCGCCGGCGCCAAAGGCGCGCGCGAACAGGCTTTCGCGCAATAATCCGGTTACACGGGACAGCATGGTCATGCTGGAGATGGCGGCAAGGGTTTTAAGCAAGTTCATGGGGGCAGATTATAGCCGGGCATGGCCCTGGAAACCGCTTAAAATATGGTAACAATCGCTGTTGATTCACCGTTGCCAGGCCCATTTTCAGGTGTTTTTGGCGTCACACACGGTTTTTTGATTTGCCCCCGCTTGAAAATATCGCTATAATCGAAGGCTGTACAGAATTCTGTTACGCAGACACTAATGTTTGACAGGCACTGGTTTGGCACACATGGTTCGGCAGACGCACAGAACGCACCGGTTGGCAAACACTAATGTTTGCAAACGCACTTTGACCCTGTTTTAGGAAATTCCATGGCAAATACCGCACAAGCGCGCAAACGCGCTCGTCAAGCAGTTAAGCAAAACGCACACAATTCGTCCCAACGTTCGACCTTGCGCACGGCTATCAAAGCTGCTCGCAAAGCGATCCAAGGTGGCGACAAGGCAGCTGCTGCTGCAATCTTCCAAGCATCCGTGTCGACCATCGACCGTATCGCTGACAAGAAGATCATCCACAAAAACAAGGCAGCTCGCCATAAGAGCCGTCTGGCAGCTGCTTTGAAAGCACTGTCCGCTTAATATTCGCCAGCAGGCAAGCCACCAAGGTGGCCTTGCCTGTGCCGGTACGCTGGCACTGGTTGAAAAGCAAAAACCCGCAGATTCGTTCTGGCGGGTTTTTTCGCGTGCGCGCGTACTTTTCATAGCCATCTTCGGCTGCGTTTTCCGGCAGCGGCCCGCTGCCGGCCGCCACAGCTTAGCGCAAGGCGGGCAAATTGCCGATGTTCATACCCGGCTTGATATTCTTTTGCTTGAACCAGCCCAGGTTCATTTCCAGCGCATAGCGCACGGGCACGGTCTTCGTGGAGCAATGGCTGTCGAGCGTGTGCGCTTGCATGTCTTCGATATTGACGATCTTGCCGCCGGCATCGATAAAGGCCACCGACAGGGGTAGCGGCGTATTTTTCATCCACATGCATTGCGTCGACGGGTTGCCAAAGACGAACAGCATGCCCGCATTCATCGGCATCTTTTCGCGGTACATCAAGCCTTGTTCGCGTTGCTCTTGCGTGGCGGCGATTTCCGCCTGGATCAAATGCATGCCGGCCGAGAGCTGCAAGCTCTTGCCTGGCGATGTTTGCGCGAGCGCAATGCTGGCGCAAGCAATCAGGGCGATGGACAGGCTGAGATGGCGAAGGGAAGTTTTCATGGAGCGGGACGGTGGCTGCGAAGCGGCGATTAAGCCATGCAGGCAGCCGCCCGGTCAAGCCTGCTGCTTGGCCGCGCCGAAAGCGTGGGGTTACAGCAACATAGTTGTTGTAACCCCGGGGCCTACGCTTATTTCACGGGCTTGCCTGCTTCAGATGCTGGCTGCTTCGACTTGCGCGCCTGGGGAATCAGGCGCGGCGCATCGGTCGCGGCCGAGGCCTTGCTTGAGGCACCCGAACGCGCCGCGTCCGTCGCCGCCGATGCGTTGCCCGAGGCCGCTGCAGGCGGCACCGGGTTGATGGCATCGGTGGCGGCCGAGGCATGGCTGGTTGCCGATGCGGGGGGCGGTTTGACGGCATCGGTCGCTGCGGAAGCATGTACCTTGGCACCCGATTGCGCCAATGCGGCGCCGGCAAGCAGGGAAGCGGCCAGCGTCAATATTACTTTTATCATCATCTTTCCTTTTCCGTCATATTAAGGTGGGATGATTTTAATGCATTATCTAAAAATAAATAGTGCTTACTGGCAAAATTTTAGTGCGGACGCCATCTTTTCTTGGCCTGCTCACGCTTTTCCAATGTTCTCGGCCGGCACTTCGCACCACTCGCCAGGCAGCAGAGGGTGGCTGACCAGCGAGAACGGGCCGATGGCGCTGCGCACCAGGCGCAGGGTCGGCAGGCCGACGGCAGCCGTCATGCGCCGCACTTGCCGGTTTTTTCCTTCTTTCAAGGTGATCGCCAGCCACGAGGTCGGTTTGTCGGCGCGCGCGCGGATGGGCGGGTTGCGGGGCCATAGCCAGTCCGGCTCGGCGATGCGCACGGCCTTGCATGGCTTGGTGACAAATTCGCCCAGGTCCAGCGGCGCCTGCAGGCGCGCCAGGCTGGCCGCGTCGGGCACGCCATCGACCTGCACCAGGTAGGTTTTCGCTTCCTTGCGGTCGGGGTGGCTGATCTCGTGTTGCAGGCGGCCGTCGTCCGTCAGCAGCAGCAAGCCTTCGCTGTCGGCGTCGAGCCGACCGGCCGGGTAGATGCCGGGAATGGTCAAATGATCAGCCAGGGTGAGGCGGCCGTCCTGCGGCGAAAATTGGCACAAGACCTGGAATGGTTTATTGAAGAGAATGAGTGGCATGCTGATAAATGAATTGATGCAAACGATGGTGGCCGCTGGTTGGCGCCGCAAATGCGTGGCGCCCTGTGAGATACTGGTGCATAATGTGAAACGCTAGTCTTATGTCTTATAGAAGACTTGGTGCCAGCGTGGCGATACGCTTCTTTGGCGCTGCATTCTGCATTCTGCATTGCGATGCAGATGGCCCGGGTGTTCTTTCCCTGCTAAAGTGCGTTGTTGCCGCCATGTTCGGACTTGTTTTTGTAAACTCTGCAACCGCAGAGCGCGTCGCCGGCCTGTGTTGCCCGCCAGCGGTGTGTCCCACTTCGGAGATCACGATGTATCAACATATCACTGTACCTGCTGACGGCCAAAAAATCACCGTCAACGCTGATTTTTCGCTGAATGTACCAGATAATCCTATCGTTCCCTTCATTGAAGGCGATGGCACGGGCATCGATATCAGCCCGGTCATGATCAAGGTCATCGACGCTGCCGTGGCCAAGGCTTATGGCGGCGCGCGCAAGATTAGCTGGATGGAAATCTATGCGGGTGAAAAATCGACGAATGTGTACGGCCCCGATGTGTGGCTGCCGGAAGAAACGTTGGCCGTACTGAAAGATTACGTCGTCTCCATCAAGGGCCCGCTGACCACGCCCGTCGGCGGCGGCATCCGCTCGCTGAACGTGGCGCTGCGCCAGCAGCTGGACCTGTATGTCTGCCTGCGTCCCGTGCGCTACTTCAAGGGCGTGCCGTCGCCCGTGAAAGAGCCGGAAAAGACCGACATGGTGATTTTCCGTGAAAACTCGGAAGACATCTACGCCGGCATCGAATACCAGCAAGGCTCGCCCGAAGCCAAGAAATTGATGGATTTCCTGATCAATGAAATGGGTGTAACCAAGATCCGCTTCCCGGCCACCTCGGGCCTGGGCATCAAGCCCGTGTCCATCGAAGGCACCGAGCGCTTGGTGCGCAAGGCCATCCAGTACGCGATCGACAATGACAAGCCATCCGTGACGATCGTGCACAAAGGCAACATCATGAAGTACACGGAAGGCGGCTTCCGCGACTGGGCGTATGCGCTGGCGCAAAAGGAATTCGGCGCCGAACTGATCGATGGCGGTCCTTGGTGCAAGTTCAAGAATCCAAAGACGGGCCGCGACATTATCGTCAAGGATTCCATCGCTGACGCGTTCCTACAACAAATCCTGCTGCGTCCGGCCGAATACAGCGTCATCGCCACCTTGAATTTGAACGGCGATTACATTTCCGACGCGCTGGCGGCGCAAGTGGGCGGCATCGGCATCGCACCGGGCGCCAACCTGTCCGACTCCGTCGCCATGTTCGAGGCGACGCACGGCACGGCACCGAAGTATGCGGGCAAGGATTACGTGAACCCCGGTTCCTTGATCCTGTCGGCGGAAATGATGCTGCGCCACATGGGCTGGCTGGAAGCGGCCGACCTGGTCATTTCATCGATGCAGAAATCGATTGCCTCGAAGCGCGTCACCTACGATTTCGCCCGCCTGATGGAGGGCGCGACGCAAGTGTCGTGCTCCGGTTTCGGCGAGGTAATGATCGAGCACATGTAACACGAGGGGCAGGGCAGGGTCAGCGCACCCTGCGGACGAAAAAAAACCCCGTTTGACAACGGGGTTTTTCACATCTGAGGGCCGGCGATGCTTAGGCTGCTTGGATGTTGGAAGCTTGCTTGCCTTTAGGGCCTTGCGTGACTTCGAATTGAACTTTTTGACCTTCTTTGAGGGTCTTGAAACCGTTCATGTTGATTGCGGAGAAGTGAGCAAACAAATCTTCGCCGCCGTCATCTGGAGTGATGAAGCCAAAACCTTTGGAATCATTGAACCACTTAACTGTACCTGTTGCCATAAAAAGAACTTTCAAAATTAAAACAAATCACACGAGCCATAAAAGCAAGAAGCTTCTTGCCCCCTCCTCGACGTCTCACTTCTTATCAAGCTGTACATTACTGCAACAGTCGATACAGCATTGTTGGCGGAATAAATAATGAAGTCAAGCGCTTTTCCATCGATATTGCCAAATTCTTCACGGCAACCAAAAAAGCAACTCTTGATTTTGACAGCAAGGTCGCCATCTGCGCACTATTAAGAAAACGCGTAAGATTGAAAACAATTGGAAAGGCGTAGATATTGCGCATGACAACCACTGTGAAAGCATTAGAATAAGCGTATGGCAACCAAGCACGACACAGAAACCCTGCTGGAGCGGCAGGTACTGAAGCCGCCACCGCTCTACCAGGTAGCCTTGCTCAATGACGACTACACGCCTATGGAATTTGTGGTGGCCATCATTCAGGAGTATTTCAACAAGGACCGTGAAACGGCGACGCAAATCATGCTCAGTGTTCATCGCTACGGCAAAGGAGTGTGCGGCGTGTTCTCTAAAGATATAGCGTGTACCAAAGTGGAGTTCGTTTTAACGCATGCGCGCAAGGCGGGGCATCCCCTGCAGTGCGTGATGGAGGAAGTATGATTGCGCAGGAATTAGAAGTAAGTTTGCACATGGCGTTTGTCGAAGCTCGGCAGGCACGGCATGAATTCATCACGGTTGAGCATTTACTGCTGGCACTGCTGGACAATCCCTCCGCTGCCGAGGTGTTGCGTGCCTGCGCGGTCAATATTGAGGACCTGCGCAAGACCCTCACCAATTTCATCGGCGATAACACGCCGACCGTGCCTGGCACGGGCGAAGTCGACACCCAGCCGACGCTTGGTTTCCAGCGCGTGATCCAGCGCGCCATCATGCATGTCCAGTCCGCCTCGAATGGCAAGAAGGAAGTCACGGGCGCCAATGTGCTGGTGGCCATCTTCGGCGAAAAGGATTCGCATGCTGTTTACTACCTGCACCAGCAGGGCGTAACGCGCCTGGACGTGGTTAATTTCATTTCGCACGGCGTGCGCAAGGACCAGTCGACGGAAAGCGCGAAAGCCTCCGAAGGCGTGGAAGAAGCGCCCGTCGATGGTCAGCCGAAGGAAAGCCCGCTCGACCAGTTCACGCAAAACCTGAACAAGGCCGCTGCCGAAGGCAAGATCGACCCCTTGATCGGCCGCGAGGAAGAAGTCGACCGCGTGATCCAGATCCTGTGTCGCCGCCGCAAGAACAATCCGCTGCTGGTCGGCGAGGCGGGCGTCGGCAAGACGGCCATCGCCGAAGGCCTCGCTTACCGCATCACGCAAAGCGATGTGCCGGAAATCCTGCAAAATGCCGTCGTGTATTCGCTGGACATGGGCGCCTTGCTGGCCGGGACCAAATACCGCGGTGACTTCGAACAGCGCCTGAAAGCCGTGCTGAAGCAATTGAAAGACAATCCGAACGGCATCCTGTTCATCGACGAGATCCACACCATCATCGGTGCAGGCTCGGCTTCGGGCGGCACCCTCGATGCCTCGAACCTGCTGAAACCGGCACTGGCCAACGGCCAGTTGAAATGCATAGGCGCGACCACGTACACGGAATTCCGCGGCGTGTTTGAGAAAGATCATGCCTTGAGCCGCCGTTTCCAGAAAGTGGACGTCAACGAGCCGACCGTCGAGCAGACCATACAAATCCTGCGCGGCCTGAAATCGCGCTTCGAAGAGCACCATGGCGTGAAATACTCGGCCTCGGCCCTGACGACGGCAGCCGAACTGGCGGCGCGCTTCATCAACGACCGCCATCTGCCCGACAAGGCGATCGATGTCATCGATGAAGCGGGCGCGGCGCAGCGCATCTTGCCGAAGTCGAAGCAAAAGAAAACCATCGGCAAGGCCGAGATCGAGGACATCATTGCCAAGATCGCGCGTATTCCGCCGCAAACGGTCAACCAGGATGACCGCAGCAAGCTGCAAACCATCGACCGCGACTTGCGTAATGTGGTATTCGGGCAAGATCCTGCCATCGATGCGCTGGCCTCGGCCATCAAGATGGCGCGCGCGGGCTTGGGCAAGACGGACAAGCCGATCGGCTCTTTCCTGTTCTCCGGTCCGACGGGCGTGGGCAAGACCGAGGTGGCCAAGCAACTGGCCTTCATCCTCGGCATCGAGCTGATCCGTTTCGACATGTCGGAATACATGGAACGCCACGCGGTCAGCCGTTTAATCGGCGCGCCACCGGGCTACGTTGGTTTCGACCAGGGCGGCTTGCTGACGGAAGCGATCACCAAGAAGCCGCATGCGGTCTTGCTGCTCGACGAAATTGAAAAAGCCCATCCGGACATTTTCAATATCCTGCTGCAAGTGATGGACCATGGCACCTTGACGGACAACAATGGCCGCAAAGCCGATTTCCGTAACGTGATCATCATCATGACCACGAATGCGGGCGCGGAAAGCTTGCAGAAAGCCTCGATCGGTTTCACCAATTCCAAGCAGGCAGGCGACGAGATGGCCGACATCAAGCGCATGTTCACGCCGGAATTCCGCAACCGCATCGACGCGACCATCAGCTTCCGCGCGCTGGACCAGGAAATCATCCTGCGCGTGGTCGACAAGTTCCTGATGCAGCTGGAAGAACAGTTGCACGAGAAAAAAGTCGAAGCCGTGTTTACCGAGAAGCTGCGTGCTTTCCTCGGCAAGAAAGGATTCGATCCGCTGATGGGCGCGCGGCCGATGGCGCGTTTGATCCAGGATCTGATCCGCAAGGCCTTGGCCGACGAGCTGCTGTTCGGCCGCCTGGTCACCGGCGGACGGGTCACGGTCGACCTCGACGACAAGGACCAGGTCTTGCTGGAATTCCCGGAACCGCCCGACGCGGCGCCGACGGCTGCACCGGAAACGGTGGAAGTGGAGTAAGTCCTCCGGCGCCACGCGCGATCAACAACCCGCACCACGCAAGTGGCGCGGGTTTTTTTACGTTTTTGTGGGCAATAAAGAAGGTTTTCTTTGGTCGTGGTTATGCCAGAATTGCTGTCCGGTATCGACATGATGTCCATGCCACCCATCGCCCTGATCGCTCTCTGGATGCTCACATGAAAATTTCCCGCCATCTTACCTTGCTCCTGTTGTCCGCCGGTCTGCTCGGCAACGCCGCCGCTGCCTCCGCTCCTGCTGGCAGTTATTTCCGTTTTCCCGCCATACGCGGCGACACCGTCGTGTTCACGGCCGAAGGCGATTTGTGGAAAAGCAGCGTGCGCGGTGGCGCGGCACAGCGTTTGACCACGCATCCCGGCTATGAAACGAACGCGGCGATTTCCCGTGACGGCCTGTGGCTGGCGTTTTCCGCCGCCTACGAAGGCGCGCAGGAAGCCTATGTGATGCCGCTGGCCGGTGGCTTGCCGCGTCGTATTTCGTATGACAATGGCGGCGTGCTGGTGCTGGGCTGGACGGCGCAGGGCGAGGTGCTGATCAGCACGCAAAATACGGATGGCCCCGCCTCGCGCCGCATCGTCGCCGCCATCGATCCCGTCAAGCAGACGCGGCGCGTGTTTCCCGTGGCCGACGCCAACGACGCCGTGCTCGACGACGCGGGCAAGACGCTGTTCTTCGCGCGTTTCGGCCTGGCCATGACCAACGACAATGTGCGCAACTACCGGGGCGGCGCGCATGCCACCCTGTGGCGCTATGAGCTGGACGGCAAGGGCGAGGCCGTGCGCATGCACACGGAGGCTGCCGTGTTGGCGGGCAACAACAAGCGCCCCATGTGGTGGCAGGGCCGCGTGGTGTACATCAGCGACGAAGGCGGCAGCGACAATCTGTGGAGCATGTTGCCCGACGGCTCCGACCGCCGCGCATTGACCAGCCACACGCAGTGGGACGTGCGCAACGCCGCGCTGGGCGATGGCAAGGTGGTCTACCAGCTGGGCGCCGATTTGCACCTGCTGGACTTGAACGGCCCGGCAATGGGCGCCTCGCAGCCGCTGGCCATCAGCCTCGTGTCCGACTTCGACCAGCAGCGTGCGCGCCAGATACGCTCGCCGCTCGATACCTTGAGCAATGTCCAGTTGTCGGGCAAGGATGAGCGCATCATCCTGACGGCGCGGGGCAGGGTCAGCATCGCCGGCACGGGCAGCTTGCGCCGCGTCGATATCGCCATTCCCGAAGGGGCGCGGGCGCGTGATGCCGTCTTTTCCAGCGACGAGAAATCCGTGTTCGCCATCGTCGACACGAGCGGCGAAAATGAAATCTGGAAGTATGCCGCCGATGGTTCGGGCAAGGGCGAGCAGCTGACGACGCAGGGCGACAACCACCGCTGGAAACTGTACCCGTCGCCGGACGGACGCTGGCTGGCGCACACGGACAAGAAGGGCCGTTTCTGGCTGCTGGACTTGGCAACCAAGGGCAACCAACTGATCGACGACGCGGGCAAGGCGGGCGTGGACAAGCACGACGAAGTGCAATGGTCGCCCGACAGCCGCAATCTGGCCATCGTGCGCGTGGCCAGCAACGAGCAGCGTGAGCAGATCGGCTTGTACAACCTTGCGTCGAAGCAGTTGCAATTCGTCACCAGCGACCGCTATACGTCCGGCTCGCCCGTGTTTTCGCCCGACGGGCGCTGGCTGTATTTCATGTCGGCGCGTAATTTCCAGCTGGCCAACGGGTCGCCGTGGGGCGACCGCAACATGGGGCCCGTGTTCGACAAGCGCATCGGCGTGTATGCGCTGGCGCTGCAGCCGGGTAACCGTTTCCCGTTCCAGCCCGACGATGAGCTGAGCCGCCCTGGCGTCAAGCCGGCCGAAACGGACGATGAAAAGGCGGCCGAACAGGCGGCGGAAAAGGCCCTGGAAAAAGCCGGTGGCAAGACGGTAGTGAAAAAGGCGCCGGCCGCCTTGCCTGCCATCGTCAGCCAGGGCCTGGCCGAGCGCCTGTATGAAGTGCCGCTGGCGGCGGGCAACTACAGCGCGCTGGCCGCCGACGACAAGCGACTGTATTTCCTTGAGCGTGACAGTGGCGAAAACAAGTCCAGCCTGAAGACCCTGGCCATCGGCAATACCGGCTCCAAGCCGGAACTGCTGGTGGCCAATGTGCGCGAATTCGACCTGGCGACGGATAAAAAGCATTTGTACTACAGGACAGCAGCAGCTACCGGCCCGGGCGAGATGCTGGTGATCGAGGCAGGCGCCAAGCTGCCGGCCGACCTGTCGAAGGCCAAAGTCAAAGTCGATGACTGGACTTTTGTCTCGAATCCGCGGCTGGAATGGAAGCAGATGTTCAACGATGCCTGGCGTTTGCACCGAGATTTCCTGTACGACGCGAAGATGCGCGGCGTGAACTGGAAGGCGGCGCGCGACAAATATGCGCCGTTGGTCGAACGGGTCACGGATCGGGCCGAGCTCAATGACGTGCTGGGCATGATGGTGGCCGAAGTGGGCGCCCTGCATTCGCAGATCCGTCCCGGCGAATTGCGCCGCACGGAGCAGGAAGGCACGCCGGCCGGCCTCGGTGCCGTGCTGGCGCGTACCAGCGACGGTTACCAGGTCGAGCATGTCTACCGCAGCGAAGCGGAATTGCCCTCGGCGCGGGCACCCCTGTCGCGCCCCGACGTGGATGTGAAGGCGGGCGACATGATCACGGCTGTCAATGGCAAGGACGTGCTGGCCGCGCGCGATATCAGCGACCTGCTGCTGAACCAGGCCGACAAGCAGGTGCTGCTGCAGGTCAAGCGGGGCAAGGGCAAAGGAGGCGCGTCGCGCGCCGTCATCGTCACGCCCGTCAACATGGCGAAACAGACGGCGTTGCGTTATGGCGACTGGGAACTGAGCCGCGCCGAGCAGGTGGCGGCCGCCTCGCAGGGGCGCATCGGCTACCTGCACCTGCGCGCCATGGGGCCCAATGACATCGCCTCGTTCGCGCGCGATTTTTACGCCAACATCAACCGCGAAGGCTTGATCATCGACGTGCGGCGCAATAACGGCGGCAATATCGACAGCTGGATCATCGAAAAACTGCTGCGCAAGGCCTGGGCTTACTGGGCGCCGCCGGGCGTGCAGCCGTCGTCGAACATGCAGAACACCTTTCGCGGCCACCTGGTGGTGCTGGTCGATGAACTCACGTATTCGGATGGCGAGACCTTCGCCGCCGGCATCAAGGCCCTGGGCCTGGCGCCGCTGGTGGGCAAGCGCACGGCCGGCGCCGGTGTCTGGCTCAGCGACAATACGCGCCTGGCCGACAATGGCATGGCGCGCGTGGCGGAAAACGGCCAGTTCGGCATCGATGGCCAGTGGCTGATCGAGGGCGTGGGCGTGGTGCCGGACGTGGAGGTGGAAAATCCGCCGCACGCCACCTTCAATGGCGCCGACCGCCAGCTGGAGGTGGCGCTCGATATGCTGGCGAAAAAGCTCAAGGAGCAGCCGCGCCCCGCGTTCCAGGCGCAGCCGATCCCCGCGCTGAAATAGTCCCCTTACAGGCCGCAGGCGGCCTTGAACTGCTGCGCGCGGCGGCGCGACACTTCGACCACGCTGCCGTCCAGCAGGTGCAGGTCGAGGCCATCGGCGGCATTCGGCGCCACTTGCGCCACCTGCGCCAGGTTGACGATCTGGCGCCGGTTGGCACACAAGAACAGGGCGGGATCAAGCTTTTCTTCCAGCTGGTTCAGGCTGCGCAGCATCAGCGGCTGCTGCGCGCCGAAATGCGCGCGCGTGCCTTCCGATTCCAACAGGCGGATATCGTCAAACGCCACAAACCAGCAGCGTTTCACATCCTTGATGAAGACTTTTCCCGTGACGTCGACCGTGAATGGCGCGGGCGCGGCGGCCCGGCTGGCGCCCGCCAGCAGCACGGTGGTGAGCAAGATCAATGTTTGCAGTGTTCGTTTCATGGGGTACGCCTCCTTGACGACCATGCTAGCGGCGCAGGCGGGCGGCCGCCAGTGCTGCGGGATGAGCGTCGTCAGGGCGGGATGAGTGGTTCAGATCCACGTATCCTGATCCTGCAGGTGGTCGGGAAGGTAGGTCAGGTACTGCACCATGCGCGGCGCCGGGCCGCGGTTGGGCGTGGCGCAATGGGGCAGGGCCTGGTGCCAGATGATGAAATCACCGGCCATGCCGTCGACGGGCACGGGCCGCAAGTCTTCGATGGCCCATTCGCGCGGCTGGCGCCCCGGCGGCACTTGCTGCAGCCAGTCGGCGATGTGCCGCTGGAAGCCGGGCACGCAGTGAAAGGCGCCATGCTGCGCCGGACAGTCGCTCAGGTACAGCATGCCTTGCAGCTTGAAGGGAATCGGCTGTTGCAGGCTGACATCCCAGTGCAGGGCGCTGCCAGGGAAACGGTGCTGCGGCGTTTCCGGCGGATTGAAGCTCACCTTGTCGATGCTGGCGTAGATGCCGGTGCTTGTGCCGGTGCCGGTGCCGGTGCTTGTGCGGTATAGCTGCTGGTAGGCGTGGCGTATGTGCGCGCTGTAGCGGTTTTCCTCAAGGGCCGGATGGTCGGAAAATTGCAGCATCAGGCCCCGCTTGCCCGGGTGCGGCTGGTACCACGATGCCGCATCATCGGGGCTGGCGCCCAGATAGTCCCAGATGGCAGTCCGGGCAGCGGCGCACTGCGCGCGCGGCACGGTGGCGCGCAGCACCAGATAGCCATGTTCCTCGAAATGGCGCAGCTCGGCGGCGGACAGCACATCCTGGTGGGGACTGGCGGCGTGCGCCGGGCGTGGGCGCGTGCGCGCGGCGATCCAGTCCGTGTAGGCTTGCAGGGTCGGCCGTTGCTGATACAGGAAGTGCAGCGCGTCGTCCATCGAAATGCCGCGCGCGTACAGGGCTTTGATGTCCTGGTGGTCGCGCGCCAGTCCGCTGGTGCCGGCAGCGCCGCCGTGTCCCGTACAGCGTTGCCATAAATCGTGCAGGTGAGGCCAGTCGTCCATGGTGTTTTTGGGAGGGGTGAAAAAATCAGCCGGCGCGCAGGCGGCGCCACAGGGTGGTGCGGCTGATGCCTAGGTATTGGGCGGCGGCGTCGCGGCGCCCGCCGAAGCGCGCCAGCACCGCGCTGGTGCTTTCATCTTCCAGACGCAGCGGTACGGTGGCGGGTGGCGCCGACGGCAGCGCCGCCGTACCGGTAGCGTTGCCCAGTTCCGGCGCCACACCCAGCACGAAGGCGGGTGTCAGCGCTTGCAGCGGTTCGGCGGCCAGGAACAGTGCCAAACGCTCGGCCAGGTTGCGCAGTTCGCGCACGTTGCCGGGCCAGTCGTAGCGGCGCAGCAGCGGCGCGCAAGCCTGGATTTCGGCGTGCAGGTTGGGGTGCGGACGGGCGCCCAGTGCGGCCAGCGCGTTTTTCAGCGACCATTCAGCCAGGCCTGGAATATCGCTGGCGTGTTCGCGCAAGGCGGGCAAATGCAGGCGCAGCACGGCCAGACGGTAGAACAGGTCGGCGCGGAAGCGTCCTTCGCGGATGCGCTGTTCCAGGTCGCAGTGCGTGGCGCTGATGATGCGCACATTGATGGCGATGGGCCGCGTGCCGCCCACGCGCACCACTTCGCGCTCTTCCAGCACGCGCAGCAAGCGCGTTTGCAGGGCCAGCGGCATTTCACCGATTTCGTCGAGGAACAGGGTGCCGTGGTTGGCTGCTTCGAACAGGCCTGCATGGCCGCCCCGGCGCGCGCCCGTGAAGGCCCCATCCTCGTGGCCGAACAGCTCCGATTCGAGTAAGGATTCGGCGATGGCGCCGCAATTGATAGCGATGAAGGGCCGGTTCGCACCCAGGCTGCGCGGGCTTTCGCGGTGGATCGCCTGCGCCACCAGTTCCTTGCCGCTACCCGTCTCGCCCTGAATCAGTACCGTCGCCGGCGAACGGGCGTACAGCAGCACCGACTGGCGCAGCGCTTCCATCGCTTCCGATTCGCCGCGCAAATCGTGCAGGCCATGCCGCGCGCGCAGGGTGTCGGCCACTACCGCGCGCCGTCCGCGGGTCGATTCGATCTGGGTCAGGCGCGCCAGTTCCAACGCGTCGTCGAAGGCGCGCCGGATGGCCGTGGCCGAATACACGAAGACGGCGGCCAGCCCCGCCTCTTCGGCCAGGTCGGTGACGAGGCCCGCGCCGACGACGGCCTTGACGCCGGCCGCCTTCAGTTCGTTGATCTGTGCGCGCGCGTCTTCCTCGGTGGCATAGGTGCGCTGGGCAATCTGGAAGCCGAAAGTGGCGGCAAATTCAGCCAGTTCCGGCATCGGGTCCTGGTAGGTGACGACACCGATGTGCGGCGAGATGCGCCGCGCGCGCGCCAGCGCCTGCATCACGTCGTAACCGCTGGCCTTGGCGATGATGACGGGTACCGACAGCCGGCCTTTCAGGTAGGCGCCGTTCGAGCCGGCCGCGATGACGGCGTCGCAGCGTTCGGTGGCCATGCGTTCGCGGATGTGGCGCACGGCGTCGTCGAAGCCCAGGTTGATCGGTTCGATCATCGCCAGGTCATCGTATTCGAGCGTGATGTCGCGGAACAGGTCGAACAGGCGCGAGACGGAGACGGTCCAGATGACGGGTTTGTCGCGGTGGTCGAGCGGAGGTTGGGGAGGGCGGCGCATGCTTTATTCTAAACGATTTGTTTCATTTTATTGCCATGCAACGGCTGTGCAACAGGCGTGTTGCAAGTGGTCTGTGGTGTTTCAGATATTGCCAATAAGGAATATGAAAAAACCCCCGGAAACTGGTTTATGATCTAGCAGCACCGTGATGCTTGGAAAAATATTTTGCCCAGGCGTATGTTCACTTTGCCTTTAACCATCCATGGTGCCCATGAACCGCGTACCGACCAGTCCCGATTTCATCGCCGATGCCTTGCAGCTGATCGCCTTGCCGGCCTGCGCCTGCGATGCTTGCGGCATGGTAGTCGCGGCGAATGGCGCCTTGAGCACCTTGCTGGGCAGGGATGTGTCGGGCCGGCTGCTGGCCGACTGTTTTACCGACGCCTACCGCGCGTCGAGTACCAGCATGCTGCGTGGCGCGCTGGGCGCTGCCGGGCGCGAACGGCACTGGGACAGCAGCCTGGAGGGAATCGATGCCGCCATCGCCGTGCAGGTATGGGCCAAGCCGCTGCCGGTGGGCGATGGATTGCCGGGTGCGACCCTGGTGTTTGCCGACATCAGCGTGCAGCAGCGCGACCAGCAAGCCTTGCGCAAGACCTTGCTGGAACAGCACGCCATCCTGGAAAGCGCTGCCGTCGGCATTATGTTTTCCAAGGGCGGCTTCATCGAGGAGTGCAATATCCGCGCCGCCGAGATGCTCGGCTATGCGCGCCACCAGTTGACGGGCATGCCGGGCGCGGTGCTGTACCGCTCCGCCGAGCATTGCCGCATCCTGGGGCTGGAAGCGGCGCCGTTGCTCTCCAAAGGCAAGCCGTATCGCACCGAACTGGAATTGCGGCGCCAGGACGGCACGCTGTTCTGGGGCCGGCTGCACGGGCGCGCTGTCGATCCCTTGAATACGCATGACGGCACGGTGTGGATTATCGAGGATATCAGCGACCATCGGCGCGATGAAGACCAGCTGCGCCGCGCCATGCTGGAAATGCAGGCCGTGATGGACAACGCGCCGCTGGCCATCGGTTTTCAGCGCGACAAGGGCGTGCTGCGCTACAACCGCCGCTTTGCCGAATGCTTCGGCTTTGATGGCGACAGCGGCGTGGGCCTGGCCGTCGCCGACCTGTACCCGTCACGCGCGGCGTATGAGAACGTGGTGCGGCAAGCGTCGCCCTTGCTGCGGCGCGGCCAGCCGTTCCAGGGCGAGATGGAGATGCGCCGCCGCGACGGCTCCACTTTCTGGGCGCTGGCGTATGGTTATGTACTGAACCCGGAGAGCCAGATCGACCGAGGCTTGCGTGACACGATCTGGCTGTTCGACGACCGCAGCGCGCAGAAGGCGGCCGAGGAGGCCACGCGCCAACTGATGCTGGAGCAGCAGGCCATCCTCGACAATGCGTCCGTCGGCATCCTGTTTTCGCGTTCGCGCCTGGTCTTGCGTTGCAATCCCCGCTTCGCAGAAATGTTCGGCTACGCGCAGGAGGAGATGACGGGCTTGCCCGCCGCCGAGCTGTTTCCCTCGCCCGCTGCCTACGCAGAGTTTGGCGTGCAAGCCACGCCACTGCTGGGGCAGGGCTTGCCGTACGAGCAGGATGAAGCGCTGTTCCGCCGCCGCGATGGCAGCCTGTTCTGGTGCCGCATTCGGGCCAAGGCCGTCGACCAGGCGCACAGCGAGCAGGGCACCATCTGGATACTCGAAGACGTCACGGACAGCCGCCAGGCGCAGATGGAGGTGGCGGCCATCATGACGAATGCCTCGGTGAGCATCTTGTATACCAAGAACCGCCTGATCACGCGCTACAACCTGGGCTTTGCCGCGATGTTCGGCTACAGCGGCGACGAGGCGCTGGGCCTGCCCGGGCGCGCGCTATACGTGTCGCAGCAGTCCTACGAGTTGCTGGGTGCAGCAGCCTTCCCCTTCCTGTCGGTGGCCAAGCCGTTCCAGACGGAAGTGGAAATGATGCGCCGCGACGGCAGCACCTTGTGGGCGCAGCTGATCGCCTACGTCGTCAATCCGGACGATCCCGCTGCAGGAACCATCTGGATCATCGAGGACCGTACGGAAGCGAAGCGCGCGGAAGAATCCCTGCGCAATGCGCTGCTGGAAAACCAGGCCATCCTCGACAGCGCCGTGCTGGGCATCTCGGTGGTGGAGGGCGGCTACAATTTGCGTGCCAACAGCAAGATGGAAGAGTTGTTCGGCTATGGCCCCGGCGAGATCAACGGCCTGTCGGTGCAGGCCCTGTATCCGGACGCGGTCGCGTGGAAAACGGCGCGCGGCGAGACGGCGCGCGATTTCGGCGCGGGTCGCGTGCACATGTCGGAATACCAGTTGGTGCGCAAGGATGGCAGCCGCTTCTGGGCGCGCCTGTCCGGCCGGCCGTTTGACCTGGCGCATGCGCATGGTCGTTCCGTGTGGCTGGTCGACGATGTGACGGCGCGCCGCGAGGCGGCCGAGGCGGTGCGCCGTGCGCGCGACGAACTGGAACTGCGCGTGCACGAACGCACGGCCGAACTGGCCGGCGCCAATTTGCTGCTGCAGGGCGAGATCGTCGAGCGGCGCCAGGCCGAGGCGCGGGTGCATCACATGGCCTACCACGACAACCTGACGGGCTTGCCGAACCGCGCGCTGCTGTCGGACCGCCTGGAACGGGCCATGCTGTCCTCGCAGCGCTCCGGGCGCAAGCTGGCCGTGATGTTCATTGACCTGGACCGCTTCAAGACCATCAACGATTCGCTGGGCCACATGACGGGCGATTTGCTGCTCAAGGAAGTGGCCGGCCGGCTCTGCCGCGCGGTGCGTGCCAGCGATACGGTGGCGCGTTTGGGTGGCGATGAATTCGTCGTGCTGGTGCCCGGCATCCGCGACACCGACGAAGCGTCGCGCGTGGCCGAGAAGATCATCGAGGCGCTGACGCCCGCCTTTCCGCTCGATGGCCATGTGCTGCACGTCACGCCGTCGATCGGCATCTGCCTGTATCCGGACGATGGCGGCGATGTCGACACCTTGATGCGCCATGCCGATGCGGCCATGTACCACGCCAAGGGCAATGGCCGCAATAATTATCAGTTCTTCACGCAGACGATGAACCAGGCGGCGGCCCTGCACTTCGACCTGGAAAGCAGCTTGCGCACGGCGCTGGCGCTGCAGCAGTTCGAACTGTTTTACCAGCCCATCATCGATATCGCCACGCGCCGCCTGCATGGCATGGAAGTGCTGCTGCGCTGGCGCCGTCCCGGCCAAGGCCTGGTGCTGCCTGACCGCTTCATTCCCATCATGGAGGAAAACGGCTTGATCGTACCGGTGGGCGAATGGGTCATGCGCCAGGCGTGCGAGCAAAGCATGGCCTGGCAGCGCCAGGGCTTGCAGCCCGTGCCCTTGGCGGTGAACCTGTCGCCGCGCCAGTTCATGCACAAGGGCCTGGTGGCGGCGATCGGCGCCGTGGTGCGTGAAACGGGCATCGATCCGGCGCTGCTGGAATTCGAGATCACCGAGACGGCGCTGATGCAGCACGGCGAGCATACCCTGGAAATTTTGCGGCAGATCAATGGCATGGGCCTGCGCCTGTCGATCGACGATTTCGGCACCGGCTATTCCAGCCTGGCTTACTTGAAGCGCTTCCCCGTAAAAAAGGTCAAGATCGACCGTGCCTTCATCAAGGACCTGGAACACAGCGCGGAAGACCGCGCCATCGTGGCGGCCATCATCGCGCTGGCTGACAGCCTGCAATTGTCGACCGTGGCCGAGGGCGTGGAGACGGAAGAGCAGTTCGCCCTGCTGCAAGCGAACGGCTGCCGCTATGCGCAGGGTTATCTGTTTTCGGCGCCCGTGCCGGCGGCGAATGCGCAATCGCTGCTGGAACGGTTGCCTGATTAGTCGATGGTGGCCACAACCGGCGCATGGTCTGAAGGTTGCTCCCATTTGCGGGGCACGCGGTCGATCACGCAGGCCGTGCAGCGGGCCGCCAGGGCTGGCGAGAGCAGGATATGGTCGATGCGCAAACCCTTGTTCAGGCGGAAGCCCAGCTGGCGGTAATCCCACCAGCTGAATGATTTTTCCGCCTGCTCGAACAGGCGGAAGGCGTCCGTCAGGCCGATGTCGAACAGGCGTTGCAGGGCGGCGCGTTCCTTGTCCGAGACCAGCACCTGGCCGGCCCAGGCGACAGGGTCGTGCACGTCGCGGTCGTCGGGCGCGATATTGTAGTCGCCCACGACGGCCAGCTGCGGGTGCTGCAGCGCTTCTTCGGCCAGCCACTCGTGCAGGGCCGCCAGCCAGCTAAGTTTGTATTCGTACTTGTCCGAATCGACGCTCTGGCCGTTCGGCACGTAGGCGCAGACGACGCGCACGCCGCCTATGGTGGCGGCCAGGATGCGCTGCTGCGCATCTTCATAGCGCGGGTTGTTCTTCACCACGTCGGTGATCGGCAGCTTCGACAGGATGGCCACGCCGTTGTAGGTCTTCTGGCCGCTGAAGACCACCTGGTAGCCGGCTGCCTCAATCTCGGTGACGGGGAACTTGTCATCCGTCAGCTTGGTCTCTTGCAAGCAGAGTATGTCGACCGGGTTGTCTGTCAGCCACTGCAGCACTTGCGGCAGACGCACTTTAAGCGAATTGACGTTCCAGGTAGTGATTTTCATGGGAAAAGTCCTTGCTTGAATAGGTATCGATAAGCGCGAATCTTACCGCATGCGTGTCGCCGGCGTCCTGCTCCCCGCTTGTCGCGCAAGCACTTTATTTTCCTACAGGGAAAAAGACTATTAATAAAGTATTTGTATTTAGCCAATCGTGACGCATGAATATTATGTTTTTGTGTATGATTGATCAACCCCAATGTTTGATTTCGCATAAGCGGCTGGCGTGGCGGACTGCGTCTCGCCGTTTAACGCGACAAAGGTGTAAAGTTTCTCGCTAAAACGCGATAAAAACTACTAAAATGGCACAATGTAACAACTGTGTCACACGGCTTTGTTACAGCCAAGTTGAGAACCGAACAGGAAGCAGTTGTAATTAGTTGTAATTGCTATTCCGATTACATGACCACTGTGCCGGGGCGGAGCATCAATTCCGTCACTGGCGCCGCCAGACTTGTTATATAAATTGCAGTACTATATCTATGAGACTGTTTTGCGACATCAATAGATGGTACTATTTTGAAATGTTGCAGTTTTAATAGTGAGACTTGCGCGTAGCATTTGCAAAGGAAGAAAATGCGAACTGCATTTGAAGCGTGGGCGCAGCGTGACGGCCACATTGTGCGGCGAAGAGAAGACAAACCGGATGAGTACCTGATTTTCGAGACCCAGCGCCGCTGGGTTATCTGGCAGGCAGCTCTGACGCATGGCAAAACGGCGGCCAAGCCGCGCGTGAGCGCTGCTGAAAAGGCGGCGAAAGCCCAACGCGCGCTGGAAATGTCTTCCGATGAAGCGACCGTGCGCAACAAGGTGCTCAATGAGGTGCTCGACGCCTTCGGCGGTGCCGATGGCGCTGCCGGCATGGAAGGCATACTCAAAGTGATCCAGGGCCTGAAGATGAAGCAGAAGGCACTGGCCGACGACAAGAGCGAAGATTCAACGGCTTGAGGGGACGGCGATGCGTTATCGGCACTACAAGGGCGGCATTTATGAACTGGTGTGCGAAGCCACGCTGGAAGCGGATCTGACGCCGATGATCGTGTATCGCGCCGCGGACGGTTCCATCTGGACCCGGCCGAAAGACGTGTTCTTTCAACTGATCGAAGTCGAAGGCGTCATGGTCCAGCGTTTCGCTCCCATCAACTGATGGCCGCCTGCGTGCGTGCCCGGGATTATTTCATGCGTAAATTGCTGCCTGCCGCTTTGGTGCTGGGCTTTGCCTGCACCGCGGCGCATGCCGAAACCATCGGTTCGGTCGACACGGTGTTCAAATTGATCGGCCCTGACCACAAGATCGTCGTCGAAGCCTACGACGATCCGCGCGTCGCTGGCGTCAGCTGCTACCTGTCGCGCGCCAAGACCGGCGGCATCAAGGGCGCCGTCGGCCTGGCCGAAGACAAGGCCGATGCGGCCGTGGCTTGCCGTCAGGTGGGGCCGCTGCAATTCAAAGGCAAGCTGCCGCGCCAGGAAGAAGTGTTTACCGAGCGTGCCTCGATCTTTTTCAAGCATGTGCGCGTGGTGCGCATGGTCGACAGCAAGCGCAATGCGCTGGTCTACCTCGTGTATTCCGACCGCCTGATCGAGGGCAGTCCGAAAAACAGCGTTACCGCCGTCGCCGTGCCCGGCGACCAGCCGATTCCCGTCCGTTAAGCGAGCTACCCATGCGTGTGCCGCTGTCTGCCCCCCTTGCCGCCTTTGCCGCCGGGACGCTGCTGTTCGCTCTGGGCGGCTGCGCCACGTTGACTGGCAACACCGAGCAGATGGTGCTGGTGCAAACCATCCAGGACAACCGCGAGCTGAACGGCGCCGGCTGCATCCTCAGTAACGACGTGGGCAAGTGGTTTGTCACCACGCCGGGGCGCATTACCATCCGCAAGAGCCAGGAGCCTTTGACAGTCGACTGCCGGAAGCACGGCTCGCCCGCCATCGCCACGGACGACCACATCGATCCCAAACTCAATGGCAGCATCTGGGGCAATGTCATCCTGACCTTGGGCGTCGGCTATTTCGTCGACCGCAACACGGGTGCGGGCTTTGACTATCCATCGATTTTGACCATTGTCATGCAAGACCCCGCGCGCCTGGCGCGGCCGCCAGCGCCCGTCGCCGCGAAACAGCCCCCGGCCGCCGTGCCGGAAACGGTGGTGCAGCCAAAAGTGGCGCCATCGCCTTTGCCCAATCCCGTCGTCTACTAATACCAATACACATAAAAAAGCCGCCAAGGTCAGTGACTATGGCGGCTGTCTTCTTACTGAATACTTAACGACGCCTGACAAAACCGTAGCGAGCGGGAGCTAGTGGTGGTCGAGAAGCGCAGCTGTACTTTATGTACAGCGAGCATCGCCGGCCGCCAATAGCCCCGCGCAGTAGGTTTGGTCTGGCGTTCTCTTACACGCGGTTGATGAGGAACGTCGTCAGCAGGGGGACGGGACGGCCGGTCGCGCCTTTTGCGCCGCCCGATTTCCATGCCGTGCCGGCGATGTCCAGATGCGCCCAGGTGTACTTCTTGGTGAAGTTTTCCAGGAACGCCGCTGCCGTCACCGAACCGCCGCCTGGCGTGCCGATGTTGGCCAGATCGGCAAAGTTCGACTTCAGCTGCTCGTTGTACGCCTCTTCGATCGGCATGCGCCATGCCGTATCGCTGGATTGTTTGCCCGCTGCCAGCAGCTCATTGGCCAGCTGGTCATGCGCCGCATCGCTGCGCGTAAACAGGCCGCTGTTGTGGTGACCCAGGGCCACGACGCAAGCGCCCGTCAGGGTGGCGATATCGACCACGGCTGCCGGCTTGAAGCGTTCGGCGTAGGTCAGCGCGTCGCACAGCACCAGACGGCCTTCGGCGTCCGTGTTCAGCACTTCGATGGTCAGGCCGTTCATCGAGGTGACGATGTCGCCCGGCTTGGTGGCGCGGCCCGACGGCATGTTTTCGCAGGCGGCGATGACGCCGATAACGTTCAGCTTCAGATTCATTTCGCCGATGGCGCGGAAAGTGCCCAGTACCGAGGCGGCGCCGCACATGTCGTACTTCATTTCATCCATGCCAGGACCGGCCTTGATCGAAATGCCGCCCGTGTCGAAGGTGATGCCCTTGCCGACCAAGACCACCGGCGCATCCTTGGCCTTGCCGCCCATGTGTTTCAGGACGATGAATTTCGGCGGCTGCTCGCTGCCGTTGGTGACGGACAGGAAGCTGCCCATTTTCAGCGCTTCTAGCTGTTTGCGGTCCAGGATTTCGACTTCGAACTTGTAATCCTTGGCCAACTGCTTGGCCGTGTTGGCCAGGTAGGTTGGATTGGCGATGTTCGCCGGCAGGTCGCCCAAGTTGCGCGTCAGGTCAGAACCGTTGGCAATGGCGATGGCTTGCGCCAGCGCGCCGCGCGTGGCTGCCGTTGCCGGAGCCGCCAGGACGATCTTGCGCACGCCTGCTGGTGCCGGATCCTTTTTGCTTTTTTGCGAGTCGCAGCGGTATTCGTTGTCATGTGCGGCTTGCACCACGCAACGGATCGCCCAATTTGCGTCGCGCTCTTTCACTTCCGTCAGCGGTAATGCGATAATGGCGTCCGCAGCGCCCAGCGAGCCGAATGCCTTCAGTGCGGCTTGTACGCCGGTAGCGAAGCTTTTTTCGCTGACAGTGTCATCGCTGCCCATGCCTACCAACAGAACACGTTCGGCGGCGACGCCATCGACTGCGCGCAGCAGCAAGGTGCTGCCAGGTTTGCCGCTGATGTCGCCGGACTTCAGCGCAGCCGAAATTGCACCCTTGCTGTCCAGCGATTTTGCCGCTGGCGACAGTTTTTTGTTTTCGAATACCGCAACCGCGATGCATCCGCTTTTGGCCGTGCCGAGGGTGCTCTTGGTATCGAATGCTTTTATGCTAAAGTCCATTTGGTTCTCCGTTTTCATTTACTAGTAACGTGTTACTCAACTAACTGACCCGAATTATAAACTCCGAATGATCTTTCAACGCGCCCTTCGACGTGAATTGGCTAGTGCCGCCGGGGCCACCTTCACTGTTTTGTTCAGCATCCTGCTCACCTGGATGTTGATCGGCATTCTCGGCAAGGCGGCGGGCGGCAAGATCGCGTCGGCCGACGTCATGTCGCTGATGGTTTTTTCCGCCCTGATGCAGCTGCCCACCATCATCATCCTTACCGGTTTCATTTCGGTGCTGATGGTCGTTACCCGCAGCTACAAGGAATCGGAGATGGTGGTGTGGTTCGCTTCCGGCCTGAGCCTGTCGCGCTGGATCTGGCCGGTCCTGAGCTTCGGCCTGCCGCTGGTGCTGGCCACCGGCATCCTGAGCTTGTACGCCACGCCGTGGGCGCAAAAGAAAAGCGATGAATACGTGGCGCGCTTTGAAAAGCGCGAAGACCTGCAGAAAGTCACGCCGGGCCAGTTCCGCGAATCAGCCGGCAGCAACCGCATCTTCTTCGTCGAGGGTGTCAGTGGCGAGAAGAACGTGGTGCAGAACGTCTTCGTCAATACCGTCGATGAGAAAGGCAGCGCCGTCGTCGTCGTCGCCAGGGAAGGCGTGATCAATACCGACGCCAAGGGCGAACGCTTCCTGGTGCTCAAGAGCGGCCGCCGCTATCAGGGCGTGCCGACGCAAGCGGACTTCCAGACCATGGAATTCGAGCAGTACATCATGCGCATCGAGAGCAAGCAGCAGGAACTGGGCGCGGAACTGGGCGTGCGCGCCATGAGTACCATGGCGCTCATCGCCGATCCGAATCCCTACACCATGGCCGAATTGCTGTGGCGCGTCAGTGCGCCCCTGATCGGCCTGATGCTGATCTTGCTGGCCATTCCGCTGGGCTTCGTCAACCCGCGTGCCGGCAGTTCGGCCAACCTGATCGTGGCCCTGCTGATTTTCTTTACGTACAGCAACCTTATCAAGGTCGTCGAAGCGAGCGTGAAACAGGGGCGTTTGACATTCGGCCTGGCTTGGTGGCCGCTGCACCTGCTGGCGGCACTGGCCGTGGTGGCGCTGTTTGCGTGGCGCCTGAATGTGAATCACCGCTATCACCCGCTGGTCCTGCTGGCGTCCTTCAAGCGCGCGCGCCGCGCCGGCAAACCAAGTAAAGCGGCATCGAAATGAAGATTTTACAGCGCTATTTTGCGGTCTCGATATTCCAGGCGGTGCTGTTCGTGCTGCTGGCCTTCCTGGCACTGCAAGCCTTCATCGACCTGACGGGCGAGCTGCCCAAGGTGGGCCGCAACGGCTACACCATCCAGTATGCCTTCCTGTATGTGCTGGTGCTGGTGCCGGGGCATGTGTACGAGGTGATGCCGATCGCGGCGCTGATCGGCACGATCTACACGATGGCGCAGCTTGCGGCCAGTTCCGAATTTACCATCATGCGCGCCTCAAGCATGTCGACGGCGATGGCGGTCGGTTTCCTGTTCCGCATCGGTATCGTCTTCGTGGTCATCACCTTCATCTTCGGTGAGTTGATCACGCCGCGCACCGAGCCGCTGGCCGAACGTCTCAAGCTGACTTCGCGCGGTGCGACCGTGTCGAGCGAATTTCGCTCCGGCCTGTGGACCAAGGACATGGTCAAGAGCGACGGCCTGACGGGCACCGTCACCGGTTCGCGCTTCTTCAATGTCGGCGAAGCGCGTCCGGACGGCCAGCTGAAAAACGTCAAGTTGTATGAATTTGACACCGATATGCGTTTGCGCACTCTGACCGTGGCCAAGGGGGCGACATATCAGGGCAACAATATCTGGCGTCTCACCGATGTGACGGAAACCTCGTTCTCGAACAGCGCGGCGACTTCGCCCGGCTTCGAGCCGAAGCTGGCGAACTACTATGGGCAGGAAACGAGTCTGGTGCGCACGGTGCAAAGCGCCAGCAAGGACATGACGTCGGAAGTGACGCCGAAGATCCTGACGGTGTCAGCTTCCGATCCCGAGCGTATGTCGGCCAGCGAACTGGCCGTGTACACGCGCCACCTGGCCGAGAACAAGCAGGAAACTGAGCGTTTTCGCATCGCCTTCTGGAAAAAGCTGATCGATCCGCTGGCCATTTTCGTGCTGATGGCGCTGGCGCTGCCGTTCGCCTACATGCATACGCGCAGCGGCGGCATCAGCCTGAAGATCTTCATCGGCATCATGATCGGCGTGAGCTTCATGCTGGTCAACACCCTGTTCTCGCATCTCGGGTTGCTCAGCACCTGGCCGGCCTTCCTGACAGCGGTGGCGCCGAGCGCTCTGTATCTGCTGCTGGCGCTGGGTGCCCTGTGGTGGGTGGAGCGACACTGATGGAGACGAACGTGAAACATGCACTGATCTTGTTTGCCCACGGCGCGCGCGCCGCATCGTGGGCCGCGCCCTTCGAGCGCCTGCGCGATCTGACCCAGGCGCGCATGCCCGGTACCAGCGTGCACCTGGCCTTCCTGGAGTTGATGACGCCGCGCCTGCCCGAGCTGGTAGCGACCTTGCTGGCCGAGTTGCCCGCCGGCGCCACCCTGGACGTCACGGTGGTGCCGGTGTTCCTGGGGCAGGGCGGGCATGTGCTGCGCGACTTGCCGCTCTTGCTGGAAGAGCTGCGCCAGCAGCATCCGCGATTGCGCCTGAAGGTGGTCGAGGCGGTGGGCGAGAACGCCAGCGTACTCGCTGCCATCGCCGATTACTGCGTGGCGGCGCCAGGCTCCAGCCCTCTCCCTTGAGCGGCGCCGCCAGCGCGATGCCTGCGGCGCGCATCGACATCGTCTACCTGTGGGTCGATGGCGCCGACCCGGCGTGGCAGGCGCGCCGGCAGCAGGCATATGCCGCCTGGGAGCAGGCGCATCCTGGCCAGCTGGCCCTGCATGGCAACGTGGCGGGGCGCTACCGCGACAACGGCGAACTGCGCTACAACCTGCGCGCGCTGGAGCGCTTCTTCCCCGGTCACGGCCATGTCTATCTGCTGACGGACCGCCAGGTGCCTGCCTGGCTGCGCGCCTCACCGCGCCTGACGGTCATCGACCATGCCAGCCTGATGCCAGGCGCCGCCTTGCCCGTGTTCGATTCGGGTCATATCGAATCCTACCTACACCATATTCCGCGCCTGTCCGAACGCTTCCTGTATCTGAACGACGACGTATTTTTTGGCGCGCCCTTCGAGTCCGCATTCTGGTTTGGCGGCGAAGGCGACCGGCGTTTGAGTGTGTTTACGGAGAGCGCACTGCAGCCCGATTTGCAGGGCTTGCGGGCCGACGTGGCGGCGCCTGTCAATTGCGCCACTTTGTCGCGGCAATGGCTATCGGCGCAGTATGCCGCTTACCGGCATGAACCGCGCCTGTATGCGCATGCGCCTCGGCCCATGCTGAAAAGTGCGCTGCATGCGCTCGAGGCGCTGGCACCGGCCATGTTTGCCGGCGTGCGCGCGACGGTGTTTCGCTCCTGGCAGGTGCCGGCATTGCTGCCCGACCTGGTGCCGCGCTGGATGGTGCATCAGGGGATGGCGCGGGCATGCATGCTCGACCCGCTGCATATTGCCAGCGGTGATGTACAGGCGCCGCAGCAACTGGAGGAGCTGGCGGCGCGTTTCGGCAGCCTGCCGTTTTTCTGCATCAACGATACCTGCGACGAGGCCGACGATGACGATCCGCGCCTGCTGCGCGTGGCCGCGACCTTGCAGCACCTGCTGCCGCTGCCATCCTCCTTTGAAGAGGCTTAGGCCGGTTTCTTCCGGGGCGCCAGGCTGATGCGCGCGGCGGCCGTGCTATCGGACAGCGAAGCGAGGAACAGCAGCAAATAGGCACCCAGTTCGAAGACTTCCTCGCCCAGCAGCGCGTAAGCGTCGGGCATGCCGTGAAAGACCTTCTTGTCGAAAGGCCAGCCAGCGGCCATCAGCAAGCCGCCGATGGCCGTCAGGATGGTGATGCGCATGCTGAAAATCAGGCCGGCATGGGCAAACACCTTGCGGGCGCGCGGCGCGAAAAAGATCAGCAAGCGTATCAGGATCAGCAACTCCAGCACGCGCAAGGCTTTTTCAGCCTGAGCCCAGGCGGGCGCTGTGCCGAATTGATCGATATCGAGTTCGCGCAGCAGGAAGCCGAACAGCAGGGCACACAAGCCGGCATGCATGAGGAAGCGCAGCGACTGGCGGTCAGTCTCTTGCCAGGCGCGCATGCCGTGCACCGTGCAAGCCAGGGCCAGGAACAGCGCCTGCAGCCATTCCAATAAATGGTTTTCATCGTCGATATTCGGGAACACCGTCCACAGGGCGATGGAGGCCAGCATGCTTGATAGTACGGCGCTGGCGACGCCGACATTGCTGCGGCTGAGCGAAGTCAGGGCTTCGCGCACGGAAGAGAAATTCATGTGTTGATCGTGACGGCTAAAGTTGCGCGGCGCGGTATTGCAGCCTGCGGGCGCAGCTTTTTTCGGGGAGATTACCGGAGTGGGCTCCCGTCAGCCGGAAGACCGCACGGCAAGCGCTATGGCGGGGCGAAGCGTGATTTTATTACTATCACGCAACAACTTCTCGAGAAAAGATGCGTGAGCATCGTATCATGTTTCTTTTGAAGACGTCGGTTACTGACTTTAAAGTCGGTAAAATACGGTGTGTTTATTCAAGCATGGCGCGCCAGAATAGCCGCCGTTTCGTCGATGGCCTGGTGCGCGCGCGCGGCCATGGCGTCGCCCAGCATCACCAGCACGGGGCCGTGCGTGTCGCCCAAGCCATGCGCCAGCGCGCTGAGCGTCAGGCGCACGATGCGCTGGTCCGGGCGACTGCAGTTTTCAATCACCACCACGGGCGTGTCGACGCGCCGGCCCTGAGCCAGCAGGCGCTGTGCCGTGAAGATGGCTTCGCGCCCACCCATGTATTGCACCAAAGTATCGCAGTCGGGAATGCGCGTCTGATCCGGTTCGCCCGGCGCCGTGCTGGAAGTAAAGAAGGCCACGCTGCGCGATACGCCCCGTTTGGTCAGCGGTTGCTGTGTGGCCGCCGCGGCAGCCAGCGCCGTGGTAATGCCGGGCACCACTTCGACGGCGATGCCCGCTTCTTCCAGCGCCCGCAGCTCCTCGTCGGCACGGCCAAACAGCATGGGGTCGCCCCCTTTCAGGCGCACCACGAGGGCGTGCTTGCGCGCATTGTCGACCAATTGCTTGTTGATGAAAGCTTGCGCCGTCGATAACTGGCCGCAGCGCTTGCCGACCAGAATCTTTTTCGCCTGGGGGCACAGCTCCAGCATCTCTTCGGTGACCAGCGCGTCGTGCAGCACGACGTCAGCTTGCGCCAGCAGGCGCGCGCCGCGCAAGGTCATCAAGTCTTGCGCGCCGGGGCCGGCGCCGATCAGGTAGACCTTGCCGGGGAGAGATGGGGAGTTGTGCATGTTTGCTTTCCTTGGTCGAGGCGCGAGCTTAAAGCCGGATCATTCCCGCCGCGACGGTCTGGTGGGTGACTTCATCGATCAGGATAAACGCCCCCGTGGCGCGGATATCCGCATACGCGTCGGCCGCCAGCGCCTGCTGCACGTTCAGGCTGATGCGCGCGATGTCGTTCAACTTCAAGCCGTCGGCCGGATGGCGCTGCTGCGTATTGATATCGAGCAAGGTGTCGATGGCAGTCACTTTCGCCGCCGTCTGTTTCGTGCCGTGCTTGATCCAGTACTTGCGGCGCAGGTCCAGCGCGTCTTCCGACAACCAGCACACGTCGGCCACCACCTGTTTCAGCAGCGTGGCAGGGCGCTCGGCACTGGCCAGCAAGTCGCCACGCGAGATATCCAGGTATTCATTGAGCAGCAGGGTGACGGACTGGCCCACCACGGCCGTCGGCAACGAGCCGTCCAGGGTGACGATATCTTTCACTGTTGCCGTTTGGCCCGATGGCTGCACTACCAGGGTGTCGCCGATGCTGACCTTGCCCGCTTCGATGCGGCCCATGTAGCCGCGGAAGTCGTTCGCTTCGTGGCCATTGTGGCGCGCCACCAGTTGCACCGGGAAGCGGAAGGGTGTGTCGTGCGATTCGTCGTAGACGGACAAGGACTCAAGCAACTCGATCAGGGTCGGGCCCGTGTACCAGCCCAGCTTGTCACCGCGTTCGACGACGTTGTCGCCAGTCAAGGCGGACAGGGGGATCGGCGTGATGTCTTTCAAGCCCAGTGACTGGGCGAATTCGCGGTAGGCGGCGACGATGCGGTTATATACCGTTACGTCATAGTCGACCAAGTCCATCTTGTTGACAGCAACGACCACGTGCTCGATCTGCAGCAAATGGGCAATCGTCGAATGGCGTTTGGTCTGGATCAAGAGTTCCACGCTACCATCGTCGCCGAGTTTCACTTTCGACACGTCGATCAGGATGATGACGGCGTCGGCCGTCGAGGCGCCCGTGACCATGTTGCGCGTGTATTGTTCGTGGCCCGGCGTGTCGGCGATGATGAATTTGCGTTTCGGCGTGGCAAAGTAACGGTAGGCCACGTCGATGGTGATGCCTTGCTCGCGTTCCGCTTCCAGGCCGTCCGTCAGCAGCGACAGGTCGACCGTGTCGCCCACCGTGCGCTTGTGCTTGGAGCGCGACATGGCGTCGAGCTGGTCGGCGAAGATGCCCTTGCTGTCGAACAGCAAACGGCCGATCAGGGTGCTCTTGCCATCATCGACGGAACCGGCCGTGATGAAGCGCAACATGCCGCGCTCTACACTGTCGGTGGAGGTGGTGTTCTGGATTGCTGCATTCATTAGAAATACCCTGCTTTCTTGCGTTTTTCCATCGAGGCTTCGGAAGTCTGGTCATCCATGCGGGTAGCGCCCCGTTCCGTGATTTGCGTGATTGCCGTCTCGGCGATGATGGCGTCGACCGTCGCCGCATCGGACGACACGGGGCAGGTGCACGAGATATCGCCTACGGTACGGAAGCGCACGACTTGCGTTTCCACCGTTTCGCCTTCGCGTGGTGGCGTCAAATCCGTCAAGGGCACCAGCAAACCGTTGCGCGGGATCACCTGGCGCTCGTGCGCGAAGTAGATCGGCGGCAATTCCAACTGTTCACGGGCGATGTATTGCCACACATCCAGTTCGGTCCAGTTCGAGATGGGGAAGACGCGCATGTTTTCACCGGGATGCACGCGGGTGTTATAAAGGTCCCACAGCTCGGGACGCTGGGCTTTCGGGTCCCAGGCGCCGAATTCGTCGCGGAACGAGAAGATACGTTCCTTGGCGCGGGCCTTCTCTTCATCGCGGCGCGCGCCGCCGATGCAGGCGTCGAATTTGTGTTCGGCAATCGTTTCCAGCAAGGTCACGGCTTGCGCCGCATTGCGCGAATCCGTGGCCGGGTTACGCAGGCGCACGGTGCCGCGCTGGATCGAGTCTTCCACGGAGCCGATGATCAGGCGCTCGCCCAGCTCGGCCACTTTCTTGTCACGGAAAGTGATGACTTCCGGGAAATTGTGGCCCGTGTCGATATGCACGAGGGGAAATGGGAACTTGCCTGGACGGAAGGCTTTCTCGGCCAGGCGCAGCAGGACGACGGAATCCTTGCCACCGGAAAACAGCAGGGCGGGATTGGCCGATTCGGCCGCCACTTCGCGCATGATGTGGATGGCTTCCGATTCAAGGCTGTCAAGGTGACGCTGGTTCAAAATATTGCTCATATGGGGTACCTTCTTGTTCTGCTGAGTCTGTTGTGTCTGTTCAGGCTGCCACGGATTTGATGCGTATCAACTTACCGTCCACCATGTGCAGGCCGCATTCCTTGGATTCCGGGTTTTCCCACCACCAACGCCCGGCGCGCACATCTTCGCCTGGCTGGACGGCCCGCGTGCACGGTTCGCAGCCGATGGACGGGTAGCCCTGGTCGTGCAGCGCGTTGTAGGGCACGTCGTTGGCGCGGATATAGTCCCACACATCTTGCTCGGACCAGTCGGCCAGCGGATTGAATTTCGTCATCGCGTGCGCGGCGTCGTCTTCCTGTACGTGCAGCTCGGCGCGCGTTGTGGACTGGGCGCGGCGTTGTCCCGTGACCCAGGCCTTGTTGCCGGCCAGCGCGCGGCCCAGCGGTTCGACCTTGCGGATGCGGCAGCATTCGCGGCGCATCTCGACGCTGTTGTAGAACGCATTCAAGCCATTCTGTTCCACATAGGTTGCCACCGCTTCCGGCTGCGGGCGGTACAAGGTGATGTCGTGGTCGTAGCGGGCCTTGACCTTGTCGAGCACGGCCAGGGTTTCCTGGTGCAACCGGCCTGTTTCCAGGGAAAAGATGCCGATGGCCAGCTTCGCCTTGAGAATCATGTCGGTCAGCACCATGTCTTCGGCTGCCAGGCTGGACGCGAACACGGCCGGCGCAAAATCTGCGGCGATGCGTGTCAGCGTTTGCTCGGTGGCGTCAATTAAAGTAGTCAGATCGCTCATCACGGTTCCTCAGATGCCGGCCGCGTTGTCGAGGTCAGGATTCTGGCCTTCGCGCTGGTGGCGGCGGAACAGCGGCGATTTTTGATCCCACGACGCTTGGTAGGTTTCCGAAAAGACAGACAAACCTTTCAGGGCATCATGGATGCTGCGGTCGGACCGGGTGGCATACGCATCGAAGCCGACCCGGTGCATGGAAAACAGCTGGTCGCGCAGCACGTCGCCAATGGCGCGCAATTCACCTTGGAAGCCCAGGCGGGCGCGCAGGTTGAACGCGATGGAATAGCCGCGGCCATCCGTGAATTTCGGGAAGTCCACGCCGATGACGGGCAGTTGCGCCACGTCGGCCGCCAGGTCTTCCGGCCGCTCGTCGCTGGCCAACCAGACGCCGATATCGGGCAGGCGAGCCAGCAGGGTCTCGCGCTGGGCTTGCCAGACTGGCAGCGGCACGATGACCCTACCGGCAGGCACGACCACCGTTTCCGGCGTGTCGTTTTCATCGAGGCGCAGCAAGCCCCAGCTATTCGGCACCACGGCGGCGTTCTTGATGATTTCTTCGCGTACTTCAAACATATTCGTCTTCTCCCACCAGGTTGCCGACCGTGATCGGCGTTGCATAGACATGTTCCTTGAACGGCGCCAGGCCTAGGCGCTGGGCCGTATCGACGAAGCGCTCGCCTTCATGACGGTCGCGCACGTAGACGTGCAGTAGGCGGCCGATGACTTCAGGCATTTGCAGGGAAGAGAACGATGGTCCGATGATCTTGCCGATGGCGGCGTGGTTGCCTTGCGCGCCACCGATCGACACTTGATACCATTCGCTGCCATCCTTGTCGACGCCGAGGATGCCGATGCTGCCCACATGATGGTGGCCGCAGGCATTGATGCAGCCGGAAATATTCAGCTCGATCTCGCCGATGTCGTGCTGGAAGTCGATGCTGTCGAAGCGCTCGGCAATGGCGGCCGCGATCGGCAGCGACTTGGCGTTCGCCAGCGAGCAGAAATCGCCGCCCGGGCAGCAGATCATGTCGGTCAACAAACCGATGTTCGGCGTGGCCAAGCCATGCGCCTTGGCTTCCTGCCACAGCTTGAACAGTTTCGATTGCTCGACGTCGGCCAGCACCAGGTTTTGCTCATGCGTCACGCGCAATTCGCCAAAGCTGTAGCGGTCGGCCAGGTCGGCCACGAAGTCGATCTGCTCGGCCGTCGCGTCGCCCGGCGGCACGCCCGTTTTCTTCAAGGACAACACCACGGCCACATAGCCGGGGCGCTGGTGCGGCTTGACGTTGCGCGCCAGCCAGTTCACGTAGGCCTTGTTGTCCGCGTGTTCCGTCTTGTAATCGAGTTCCGGCAGGGCAAGGTAGGCGGGCGGATTGAAGAAGTCCGCCACGCGCTGCATTTCCTCGGCGCTCAATGTTTCGGGACCGTCCTTCAAGTCGACCCACTCTGCTTCCACCTGGCGCGTGAATTCTTCCACGCCGATGGCTTTCAACAGAATCTTGATGCGCGCCTTGTATTTGTTATCGCGGCGGCCGTGCAAGTTGTACACGCGCATGATGGCCTGGATGTAGGTCAGCAAGTGTTGCCACGGTAAAAATTCGCGCACCACGCTGCCCAGAATCGGCGTGCGGCCCATGCCGCCGCCGGCCATCACCTTGAAGCCCACTTCGCCGGCTGCGTTGCGCACGGCCGTCAAGCCGATATCGTGCACGGCAATGGCGGCGCGGTCTTCCTCGGCGCCATTGATGGCAACCTTGAATTTACGCGGCAGGGCGATGAATTCGGGGTGGAAGGTGCTCCACTGGCGCAACACTTCCGCATACGGACGCGGATCGATGATTTCATCGGCCGCGACGCCGGCGTAGGGGTCAGATGTTGTATTACGGATACAGTTGCCGGAAGTCTGGATCGCGTGCATTTCCACCGATGCCAGATCCGTCAGGATATCGGGTGTCTGTTCCAGTTCGATCCAGTTGAACTGGATGTTCTGGCGCGTGGTGAAGTGGCCATAGCCGCGGTCATATTTGCGCGCGATGTGCGCGAACATGCGCATCTGCTTGGACGACAGCAAGCCGTACGGCACGGCGATGCGCAGCATGTAGGCGTGGCGTTGCATGTACAGGCCGTTTTGCAGGCGCAGCGGGATGAATTCCTCTTCCGTCAGTTCATTGGCGATACGGCGCGCAACCTGGTCTCGGTACTGGGCGATGCGTTCTTTGATGATGAGGTGGTCGTACTGATCGTAATGGTACATATCAATTCCTAAAAAAGCCGGGGTGCTGGAAGACTGCCTGGGATGATGTTCTTGATACTGCTCTGATCACATGGTCGGTCATTAATAGATTAGCTTCACTGCCACGCCGGTCAAGGTCATCGCCAGCAGCACGCGTAAAAACTTTTCCGGCACCGAGCGGGCAACCCAGGAACCGAGCGTGATGCCGGGCAAGGAGCCGACCAGCAGCGAGGCCAGCAATTCCCAGTGGATGGAACCGAGCCACCAGTGGCCCAGGGCGGCGATGGCGGTCAGGGGCACGGCGTAGGCGATATCGGTGCCCGCCACTTCTGCCGAGCTCATGCGTGGATACAGCATCACCAGCAAGGTGGCGCCGATGGCGCCGGCGCCAATCGACGAGACCGTCACCAGCACACCCAGCACGGCGCCGGAGATAATGGTTGCAGCAGTAAGCTTGTTGCCTTGTAATTGTTTCTCAGGGTGCGCGTTGATCCAGGCCAGCATGCGGCCCTTGAAGATCAGCGCCACGACGGTCAGCAGCACGGAGGCGGCGATCGAGTAACGGATGATCTGGCCGATTTCCGGTGACAGGGTGCCGAACGATTTCAGCGCCAGGGTCGCGACGACGGCGGCGGGCAGGGCGCCGATGCACAGGCGCTTGACAATATCCCAGCGGATGGTGCCGCGCAGGCGGTGCGTGAGGGTGCCGGCGCTCTTGGTGATCGAGGCGAAGGCCAAGTCGGTGCCCACCGCCACGGAAGGAGGCACGCCAAACAGCAGGGTCAACAACGGCGTCATCAGCGAGCCGCCGCCCACGCCGGTCATTCCTACCAGTAATCCTACGGCAAATCCTGAGACTATATAAGACAAAGTCATGCTTGCACCCCCAAAGTACTCGCAATAGTAATAAACTTAGTGTTTATTCCAAACTACTTAGTACGCATTTGCTTATATGCGATATGCGTATATGCATGAGCACAAAATCATGGGTGGGGCGGAAACTCGGCAAATCACGGCAATCTAGGGCAAACCAGCAATGAATCTCCATCAACTGCGCTTCGTGCGCGAAGCGGTCCGGCAGAACTATAACCTGACGGACGCCGCCAAGGCCTTGTTTACGTCGCAACCGGGCGTGTCGAAAGCCATCATCGAGCTGGAGGAAGAGCTGGGCGTGGATATTTTTACACGCCACGGCAAGCGCATCCGCGGCTTGACGGAGCCGGGTCGCCTGGTGCTGGAGTCGGTCGAGCTGATCATGCAGGAAATCGACAGCATGAAGCGCATCGGCAAGGAATTCGCGGCACAGGACAGCGGCAGCTTTACCATTGCCACCACGCATACGCAGGCGCGCTACACCTTGCCCAAGGTGGTGCAAGCGTTCATGATCAAGTTCCCCAAGGTGAGATTGTCGTTATTGCAAGGAAATCCACGCCAGATCGCCGAGATGGTGCAGCGCGACCAGGCCGATCTTGCGATCGCCACGGAATCAATCGCCGCCATCGATGGCTTGATTACCTTGCCCTGCTATCAATGGGAGCACGTGGTGGTGGTGCCGGTCGACCATCCGCTGCTCAAGTCGAAGTCCGTGACCCTGGAGGAAATCGCCGCTTTCCCCCTGATTACCTATGACAGCGCGTTTGCCGGACGCAACAAGATCGACCATGCTTTCGTGCTGCGCGGCCTGAAGCCGGACATCTTGCTGGAAGCCATCGATGCCGACGTCATCAAGACTTATGTCGAGTTGGGCATGGGGATTGGTATCATAGCGGGTATGGCCTTCGATGCCGAGCGCGACAAAGGCTTGCGCGCCATCCCTGTCGGCCACCTGTTCGGCATGAATGTGTCGCGCGTGGCCGTCAAGCAGGGCGCGTATTTGCGTAGCTATATTTATACCTTTATCGAGTTGCTGACGCCGACCTTGAATCGCAAGCTCATCGAGCAGGCGATGAGCGGTGATAAAGAGCATTACGAACTATAACAATGCAGGACACGGGCGGGCGATGTGCCTGGCCCGGATTATTTAGAAGAGAAGAAACACATGATTACCGATCAGCTTGCCAAATATTACGCCACCATCGCGCAGCAGTACGAGCGCGTCTATGACAAGCCCGAACGCCAGGAAGACCTGGAAGTGTTGCGCGACAAGGTCGCCGACGTGCTGGAAGGCCACACCGTGCTGGAACTGGCCTGTGGTACCGGTTACTGGACGGAACTGGTCGCCGAGTCGGCCGAGTCGGTGCTGGCCACCGATATCAACGATGAAATGCTGGCGCTGGCTCAGGCACGCGGCTTGCCCGACAACGTCACCTTCGCCAAGCTCGATGCGTTCAATTTACCTGATGACTTGCTGGGCAAGTTCACGGCCGTGTTCGCCGGCTTCTGGTGGTCGCACGTCAAGCGCGAAGACCAGGACAAATACCTGAAGCAATTGCGCAGCAAGCTGGGCAAGGACATTCTGCTGGTGCTGATTGACAATTCCTATGTTGATGGCAGCAACACCGTCATCGCGCGCACTGACCTGGAAGGTAATACCCATCAGTTCCGCACAACGGATGGGGGCGAGCGCTATGAAGTGCTGAAGAATTTCCCGTCGGATAGTCATCTGCGCAAGAAATTTGCCCATTCGACCCGTGAAATCCGCATGAAGCGCCTGGAATACTACTGGCTGCTGAGCTGCCGCCTGAAGTAAAGCCGGAACGGCAACATTAACCGCCCTCGGGCGGTTTTTTTTCGCCTGTTGTTTTTATGTGACACGATGTTGTGCCAAAAAGCAACATCTTGTCGATGTCATATTGTTGAAGTATTTGGTGGGCATGATTCGGTTCAGCAGCTAAGCAGCTCAGCAGCAGCTCAACTTGTCCAACCTAATGTAGAGAATCTCAAGTGAAAAAAATTACTCTGGCAGCATTGATCATCGGCACCTTCGCAGCAGCTACGGCGCAAGCACAATCGAACGTCACCGTGTATGGTCTGGTTGACCTCGGTATTGCCAAGACCACTGGCCAGCCGACGGTACAACGCGAAAACAATGCGTCGCGCCTCGGTTTCAAGGGTACGGAAGATCTGGGTGGCGGCCTGTCCGCAATTTTCAACCTGGAAAGTGAATTCCTGGCCGACACCGGCGCGCAAAAAGGCGTGTTGTTCGACCGTCAAGCATATGTGGGCTTGAAGGGCGCTTTCGGTACCGCCATCCTGGGCCGCACCAAGAATCTGGTCGATGGCACCATCGCCCGCGTCGATCCATTCAATACCTATGGCGTGGTTGGCAAAAACAATGAAACCCTGCTGCGTTCGGGCGTCGGCTCGTCGCGCGTGAACAACGCTGTGACCTACAACAGCCCAAGTTTTGAAGGTTTCGTGGGCAGCCTGCAATACGTGCTGAGCGAAGTCAACAGCGCTGACGCAGGTGTGATCGGCCTGGCAACCTACGACAACGGCCCGATCAGCTTGCACGCCGGTTACGAAAAAGCCGTGCAAGCAACGGCAACGGCGGCCAAGCCTGACCTGTGGTCCATCGGTGGCGGCTATAAATTCGGCCCAGCCAAGATCACGGCGGCTTACTCGAAAGGCGACACCAAGGTGGCAACCACGGGCGAATACAAGTCCTACCTGATCGGCCTGAACTACACGGTTGGCGGCGGCGATGCCAAAGTGTCGTATGGCAAGCAAGAGCAAAGCAACAACAAGGTCAAGGATCAAGACACCATCAAGGAATTTGGCGTCGGCTACGACTACCACCTGTCGAAGCGCACCGACGTGTACGCTTACGCTGGCCGCGAGCGCGTCAAGTCGCTGACCTCGTACCAAGTTGGTATTGCACACAAATTCTAAGCATCAGTTGATGTGATGGATGACCAAGGCGCCTGCGGGCGCCTTTTTTTCGTTATGACGTGGCTGTTTCCATCACTGCCGCCTGCATGGGCAGCGAGATTTCAATGCGTGTGCCGCCGAGTTTGTTATCGGCGCCAATATGGATGCTGCCGTTCAAGCCCCACACCCGTTCGCGCATGCCCAGTAGTCCCAGGGCCGTGGCTTTTTCCAGGTCGTGTTCGGCAATGCCGCGGCCGTCATCCTGAATGGTGATCGCCAGCGAGGAGTCGATGCGGTGCAGGGCAATGGTGATGTGGTTCGCCTCGGCATGGCGCGCGATATTCGTCAGTGCTTCTTGCACGATGCGGTAGATGGCCGTGCTGCGCGCATCGTCGAGCACCAGGTCGGCCTCGTCGGCCAGTAAATCAAAATGCACGGCGCGACGCTGCAGGAAATCGTGGCGTAGCTTCTGTAGTGAAAAATACAGTCCCCCTTCATCGAGCGCGCGTGGGCGCAGGTTGCTGGCGATGCGTCGCAGCGAGGTGATGGCTGTCACCAGCAAGCTGTCCATGCTGTGCAGCAGGGTCTGCAGGGGCTGGGTCGTGTCCGTGTGCTGGCGCACCAGGGTCAAGTCGACGCGCAAGGTGGCCAGCAACTGCCCCAGGTCGTCATGCAGTTCGCGCGCGATATGCTTGCGTTCCTCTTCGCGGATGGATTGTAGCGCGCTCGACAATTCACGCAATTGTGAAAAAGAGTGGGCCAGCTGTTCATGCATTTGCTGGCGCACACTGATATCGCGCACGATGACGGTAAATACGCTATGACCGTCTTCCTGCATGCTGGAGAGCGAACCTTCGAGAGGGAACATGGCGCCATCGTTGCGCCGTCCCGTCAAGGTGTAATCGGTGGCGCGCCGGCCTGTCAGGCGCAACTCCTGGCTGATGTCGCCAAACGGCGGATCGCCCTCGTGGTTGCCCAGGCTGCCCAGGGTGCGCAAGTCGCGCAGGATGTAGTGGCCCAGGCGCATGCCGCGCATGCCGGCTGGCGTGTCGTCGAACAATCTGGCTGCCGCCGCGTTCGCAAGCAGGATGATTTGCTCGCTGTCGATGCTGATGATGGCATCGCTGGCGCTGTCGATGATGGCCTGGCCGCGTGCCTGCCGTTGTCGGCGGGCTTTCAGCGGAGGAAACAAGCACAGCAATAGCGCCGCCGCCATGCCCAACGGCAGGATGCGCAGCAGTGTGGGACTGCCTCGGTCGGGCATGGGGTTCTCCTTGCGAACGTGAACGAAGGCAGGCAAGACAGGGATGGAGAGTTGGACTTTATGTAGCCTATGCCTGTTGGTGCGGCACGGCTTGATGTGGCGCAGGAAGGGGAAAGAAGAGAGCTATGCGCCGCGCCGGCCTGGGCCGGGCGCCGGCGAGAGACCTACATTTGCTTGAACAGGTGCAAGAAGCTGCGGCTCACTTCGAGCTTGTCGGATTTTCCTTTGATGAGCACCAGGTGGCGGCCGCGTATATCGCGCGTCACGCCTTCGATGGCATTCACGTTGACCAGAGTGGCACGGTGGATTTGCCAGAATAGCGAAGGGTCGAGCTCTTCGGCCAGGTCGCGCACGGGCTTGCGGATCAGCGCCTCATACTTGGCTGTCTGCACGCAGGTGTATTTCTCGTCAGAACGGAAAAACAAAATCTCTTCTACGGGAATCATGCGCAAGTCCTGGCCGATGCTGGCCTGTATCCATTGCAGGTAGGTGGGCTTGGCCGTTATTTTCTCTGCCAGCTGCGACAGCATGGCCGTGACGCTGCTGTTGACGTCCAGGGCCGGCTTGTTCAAGTGCGTTTTCAGGCGCTCCACCGTCACCAGCAAGCGTTCATGCTCGGGCGGCTTGAGCACATAATCGACGGCGCCCCGCTCGAAGGCTTCGACAGCGTGGGTATCATAGGCCGTGACAAAGACGATATGCGTCTTGCTGCCAATCACTTGCGCCGCCTCCATGCCCGTCTTGCCCGGCATGCGGATATCGAGGAAAGCAAAGTCGGGTTTGAGTTGCTCCACCAGCTCGATCGCTTCGTCGCCATTCTTGGCTTCGCCGATGATTTCCAGTTCAGGCCAGGCCTGGCCCAGGCGCAGGCGCAGCTGGTCGCGCATCAGTCTTTCGTCGTCGGCAATAATAGCGGTAGGCATAGGTCTCAAGTGTGAACAGGCGAAGATTGATTATTCAATGATTTAGCGTTTTTATCAACTGTCTTATTTAGACAGCTGATATGGCACTTCTATCACCGCGCACACACCGCTGGGCTGGTTGGGCGTGATGGTCAGGCTGCCCTGCTCACCATGTAGCAGTTTCAGGCGTTCGCGGATAGTGGGCAAACCCAGTCCCGTGCCATCGCTGGGCACCACGCCAAAGCCCAGGCCGTCATCAGTGACGATGACGCGCAGCTTGCTGTGCGCCACTTCGGCCACGATGCGCAGGGTGCCGCCTTCCGGTTTGACTTCCAGGCCATGCTTGATGGCATTTTCCACCATCGATTGCAGCATCATGGGAGGGAAGGCGGCGCTGCGCAGGCCGTCGGGAATCTGAAAATCGACGGTCAGGCGTTCTTCCATGCGCATTTTCAGCAGGTTCAAGTACGCCTGCACCATGTCCGCTTCACGGCCCAGGTTGGTAATCAGGGCGTTGTCGCGCATTTGCGGCAGCACGGCGCGCAGATACTGGATCAGGCTGCGTTGCATCTTGGCCGCGCGCGGCGGATCGACCTGGATCAGGTGCTCGACGGAGGCAAGCGTGTTGAACAGGAAGTGCGGCTCGACTTGGGCCTGCATCATCTGCATCTTCGCTTCGCTGAGCTGGCGCTGCATGGATTCCCGTTCGGCTGCCTCATTCGCCGTGACAGTTTGCGCTTCCGCACGTTTCTTGCCGCCAACCAGGGCCTTCATGGCGAACAAGGCCAGCACCAGCAAAGACACAAAGCTCTTGAACCAGGTCGAGGCTTGCTGGTGATAGCGTGACACTTTTTGTTCTGCCGCATCATCGACCGCTTCTTCTATGGCATTCGACAACTCTTCGCCGATCTGTGGCGGTAATTCAATATGGACTTCTTCCCCTGAAGCATTAGTGGTCACCGGATAGCTGGGCTTGGCGGGGGCGGCCGGTGGTTCTGGTGGCGCTTGCGGCACGGCGTTTGTGTGCTCGTCCGCCTCGGTTGCATCGGCCGGGTCGCTGGCGGCATCGGTCGTGCTGCTACGCCGGTTCTTGCTGTTGCGGGGATTGAAATGGATGCCGGTATCGTCGATCAGAATATTGGTCTCACCCGCGCCCTTGCTGCTGCGTTTATGCGACTTGATGACAACTTCTTCGTCCTGGCTGGACGAGAACAGCTCATCTTGCAAAATGGAGCCGGCGATCAGGGCCAGCGCCGCGAACAGGAAAAATTTCCACCAGGATAGCTGGGTGACCCAGGTCGTCGTCGCGTCGAATGCCCGTTGCAACCAAGCGAGGATGGTTTTCAACAATTGGGGCAGGCTGGAAATCGGAAGCATGGGAGGTACTTTCAAGTACAAGAGTTAATCGACGCAGCGGGCAAGTTTAACCCCTTGTTGAGTAGCGTCAGAGTCTGATGTTGCCACTGTGCCTAAAGACCACAAACTACGCCAGTCGATTGCGACAGGCTGCACAAAAAGGCGCTTGAAGTGAAGGCAGGGCTTGCTGGGCGGCGTAGACATGCCACTGCATCGAAATAGTCCTTGCCGGGCACGCAGGGCAGGGCTATAATTCGCCCCCTCGCTGAACGACGCATGCAAATGCCGAGTAAAGCAGGGTGAAAAAGAAGGTTGACGAAATGCTGCAAACGCTTCATACTCTTCCTTCTTCGCAGCTGACAAACACAACGCTTTGTCGATAGCGCGAGAGTAGTAAATAAGCAGTACCGAATACCGTTCTTTAACAATTAACAGTCGATAAGTGTGGGCATTTGATGTAAGTGCAGCAGTGATCTTCGGATCACTGTAAAACTTAAAATATCAAATGTTCACAAGAAATAATGAAATAGGATACTTCTTCGGAAGTAGCCTGTCAGTTTTTTGAGTGAGCAAACACCTCGCAATGCGAGGGGTTTGAACTAGTTAAATAGTTCGACCATGCCTGTAAAAGGGCAAAGTAACAGAGATTAAACTGAAGAGTTTGATCCTGGCTCAGATTGAACGCTGGCGGCATGCCTTACACATGCAAGTCGAACGGCAGCACGGAGCTTGCTCTGGTGGCGAGTGGCGAACGGGTGAGTAATATATCGGAACGTACCCTAGAGTGGGGGATAACGTAGCGAAAGTTACGCTAATACCGCATACGATCTAAGGATGAAAGTGGGGGATCGCAAGACCTCATGCTCGTGGAGCGGCCGATATCTGATTAGCTAGTTGGTAGGGTAAAAGCCTACCAAGGCATCGATCAGTAGCTGGTCTGAGAGGACGACCAGCCACACTGGAACTGAGACACGGTCCAGACTCCTACGGGAGGCAGCAGTGGGGAATTTTGGACAATGGGCGAAAGCCTGATCCAGCAATGCCGCGTGAGTGAAGAAGGCCTTCGGGTTGTAAAGCTCTTTTGTCAGGGAAGAAACGGTGAGAGCTAATATCTCTTGCTAATGACGGTACCTGAAGAATAAGCACCGGCTAACTACGTGCCAGCAGCCGCGGTAATACGTAGGGTGCAAGCGTTAATCGGAATTACTGGGCGTAAAGCGTGCGCAGGCGGTTTTGTAAGTCTGATGTGAAATCCCCGGGCTCAACCTGGGAATTGCATTGGAGACTGCAAGGCTAGAATCTGGCAGAGGGGGGTAGAATTCCACGTGTAGCAGTGAAATGCGTAGATATGTGGAGGAACACCGATGGCGAAGGCAGCCCCCTGGGTCAAGATTGACGCTCATGCACGAAAGCGTGGGGAGCAAACAGGATTAGATACCCTGGTAGTCCACGCCCTAAACGATGTCTACTAGTTGTCGGGTCTTAATTGACTTGGTAACGCAGCTAACGCGTGAAGTAGACCGCCTGGGGAGTACGGTCGCAAGATTAAAACTCAAAGGAATTGACGGGGACCCGCACAAGCGGTGGATGATGTGGATTAATTCGATGCAACGCGAAAAACCTTACCTACCCTTGACATGGCTGGAATCCTTGAGAGAT